>JAYUCP010000052.1:0-15849 GCA_043740245.1 Acidobacteriota bacterium
TGCTGCCGATTCCAGAGATTCAATATCTGGCCTATCTGCATAACGCACTCGATCAAATTCGCGGCGAAGCCTGTTCGCTGTCATTCTTTTCGTCGGGCCAGTTCACCAATCCGATGGTCGTGCGCATCGCGGGGCTGGCCTATCAGAAAGGCTTCGGCGGCCATTTCCACAACGATAATTCGATTGGCGCGCTGCGCGACATTCCCGGCCTGCTGTTGGCCGTGCCCGCGCGCGGCGACGATGCGGCGCGGATGTTGCGCGGAGCCATAGCGGCAGCACGCGCCTGTGGCCGCGTGGTCTGCTTCCTCGAACCCATCGCGCTGTATCACGAGAAGGATTTGTATGCCGACGGCGATGGCCTGTGGCTGAGCGATTACCCGCCACCGGGCGAGCTGTTGTTGCCGGGCGAAGCCGGCGTTTATCACGAAGACGCGCGCGATGTTTTGATAGTCAGCTATGCGAACGGCTTGCGGCTGTCGTTGCGGGCGGCGCGCGTGTTGCGAGAACAGCACGGCATCGAAGCGCGCGTGCTGGATGTGCGCTGGCTCAATCCGCTGCCGTTTGCGGCCATCTGGCAACACGCGGCGGAATGCGGGCGCGTGGTCGTCGCCGATGAATGCCGCGCGACGGGCGGTGGCATTGCCGATGCGGTGATCGCAGCGTTGGTTGAAAATGGATTCAGCGGCACAATGCGGTCGGTGCGCGCGGTTGATTCGTATGTGCCGTTGGCGGCGGCGGCGAATTTGGTGTTGATTTCGGAAGGACAGATCAGTGCTGCGGTTCGCGCTGTTTGTGCGTAGCCTTAACGAGCGGGAAACTGTGATGAAGAAAGCTGACGAAGTTTATCTCGACGTAACCGAAGAACAGTTTCGGCAGATGCAGGCGCGCGGGATTGACGAGGACGCGTTGCTCGCGCCGGGCCGGCACAAATTCACGCGCGGCCTGTTCAAACAAATGCATTCCGGCTACGCGCCGCAACAGGCCAGTGTCAGCGTCACCGTCCAACTCGACGCCGATTTGCTGGCTTGGTTGCGGGCGCGTGCGGCGCAATGCGGCGCGGCTTCCTATCAAGCGCAACTCAATGCGGAATTGCGCGCGTTGCTGGAACAGGAAGCAACGGCCAAACCTGTGCTGGCTGCCGAGCCGGCAAAACGCACCAGAAAACAACGGGCGGCTTGAAGCGCCGCCCTTGAGAAACCGAAAATGCAAAACACACCTTCAGACTTGCCCCCGATTCCCAAACACGGTGACCGCTATTTTCTCGAAGGCCCGAAATCGCGCGCTTCGGAACTCTGGATGCTGCTGCGCATCCTGCGCGAATTCATTCGCGGCTTCCGTGTGCTGCATTTCGTCGGCCCCTGCGTGACGGTCTTCGGTTCGGCGCGCTTCAAGCAAGAACATCCTTACTATCAGATGGCGCGCACGGTCGGCGCGGCGCTTGTTCAGCAGGGCTTCACCGTGATGACGGGCGGTGGGCCGGGCGTGATGGAGGCCGCCAATCGTGGCGCCAAGGAAGCTGACGGCACTTCGATTGGTTGCAACATCATCCTGCCGTTTGAACAGCAGCCCAATCCTTACCTGGATCAGATGCTGGAGTTCCGTTACTTTTTTGTGCGCAAGTTGATGCTCATCAAATACTCCTACGCCTTCGTCGTGCTGCCCGGCGGCGTGGGCACGATGGATGAGATGTTCGAAGCGTTGACGCTCATCCAGACCAAAAAAATTCGGGACTTCCCGGTCGTGCTGATGGGCAAGGCTTATTACGCGCCGCTGCTCGAATTCATGGAAAAGATGCTGGCCGAGAAGACGATTAGTTCGGCGGATTTGAAGCTCTTCCTGGTCACCGATTCGATTGACGAAGCGATGGCGCACATCGAAAAACACGCGGTCGAAAAATTCGGCTTGCAGCGACGTCCAATGCCGACGCCCCAGCCGTTGCTGGGCGAAAGCCCGACGGGCAAGCTCAAAATGCCGCAGGCCGGTTGACCCTTATTTTCCCGGAGGTTCGTTTATGGATTCCCAAGTCGAAACACAAACTGAAAAATACATGAAAGCGCCGGAGCAACGGCTGAACATCCCGCAACCGCCCAGCTTCGCCAACGCCGCCGAAGCGCGGCTCTATTGCAAACAGCGGCTGGCCGCGGCCTTCCGCTTGTTTTCAAAATTCGGCTTTGACGAAGGCGTGGCCGGCCACATCACCGCGCGCGACCCTGAACGCAAAGACCATTTCTGGGTCAATCCCTTCGGCGTGGATTTCAGCCAGATTCGCGTCTCCGATTTGATCCTGGTCAATCATCAGGGCGAAGTCGTCGAAGGCGATCATCCGGTCAACGCCGCCGCCTTCGCCATACACTCGCAAGTGCACGCCGCGCGCCCCGACGCGAATGCCGCCGCGCACGCGCATTCGATGTACGGCAAATCGTGGTCGGCGCTGGGTCGCCACCTAGACCCGCTGACACAGGACGCTTGCGCCTTTTACGAAGACCACAGCCTGTTCAACGACTACACCGGCGTCGTGCTGGATTTGGAAGAAGGCCAGCGCATCGGCCAGGCGCTCGGCCAAAACAAAGCCGTCATCCTACGCAATCACGGATTGCTGACAGTGGGCCAATCGGTGGACGAGGCGGCCTGGTGGTTCATCACGATGGAGCGCAGTTGCCAAGCCCAATTGCTGGCCTGCGCGGCGGGCGAGCCGATTTTGATTGAGCACGAACAGGCCAAGAAGACGCACGGGCAAGTGGGCAGCCAGTTGGCGGGCTGGTTCCAGTTTCAGCCGCTGTATGGGCGGATTGTGCGGGAGCAGCCAGATTTGTTGGAGTAGCCGAAGTTAGCGGCGATCAGTACAACCCAAAGATTGCGCGCAGCCCTTCATCAAGTTGCATCATCAAGGAATCTGGCAACGTCTCGACGAAGTCGGTCAAGAGGGTTTTGTCCACGGTCAGGATTTGAGAGACATTGGCGACACTATCGCGCGTAAGGCCAGTCAAAGAAGCGGGCAAGAAGACATTGCCGGGCGCGCGCGCCAGTTTGAGGTTGGAGGTGATGACGACAACGATAACCGTATCAATCCGGCTGTGATTGAATTGGTCATCTTGCACAATGACCACCGGATGGCGATCGCCCGGCCCGGAGCCAACCGGCGGCGGCAAATTGGCCCACCACACGTCGCCGCGCAGCATTACCAAGCCTCCGGCTTGAGCGACATCATTTGCATCTGCATCAGCACCGGATCAAGCGACGAATCTTCGTGTTCGTAGACTTCGTTCAATTGCCGCGTGATCTCTGTCTCGTGGTATGCCGCCAAAAGGCGGCTCAGCGCCTGGCGGTGGAGTTCATCCTGCGAGATGCCCAACTTAGAAGCCAACGCTACGGCCTTCTGGAAAAGGTCAGACGGCAGCGTTACGCCAATAGTCGTCACGTTTGTTTGCTGAACTGCTGTTTCCATAGTTGGAGTATAGCCCTCAGTTGAGGTACGCACCAAGTCTGCCCCATTCTTTTATAGCGCCGATATTGAAGCTTCGTCATTCACAAACATGACCAACGCGTTATGTCCGATTGGTCTGCCGCGCCGGGCTGCCAGCCAATTCGCGCGTTGTGTGTTCAGTAACTGCGGAGACGAAGCCTTCCGCTTCGGGTTGCGCCAAACGTCTGGGCGCGGCTTCCGGCAATTGTTCAGCGGCGGTTTGCGCCAGCCTAACGCAAAGTTCCAACAGGGTCCGGCTTGCTACCAGCTTACCGGGCGCGCCAGCCAGCCAGCGCCAGCATCAACAGCAACGGCAGCATGATGAAGCAATCCACCAGCGCGAGTTTTAGATCGCCAATCCAAAACGTCATAAAAAGATTGAAGCTGAGCACGCCCCAATACAGCGTGACCGCGCCCAGCGGTTTGAAGGGAAAGTCGCGCACACCACGCCAATCCCACTGGGCCAACAGCGTTCGTTCCAGCCAGCGGTATAGACGCAAGATCACAACACAGAGTAGAAACCAGCCCGCAAAATTCGCCAACGTAATGCCGAAATAAAGGCCGCCGCCGGGGTAGTAATACAGCTTGCCCAGGAACCATTTCTCGCCCTGAATCGTCAGCGGGTCAATCACAAGGTCTAAATTTGTCATCAAGAACGCGGCCAGCAACGTCACGGGCCACGAATGACGGATTGCATCTCGGTTGACGATCTGTACGTCGCGGCGGCTGACGCGCAATTCGCCGAACAGCAATATGGCGACTTCCCAACTGAGGTAGGAAAGGAACGAGAACGAGAGCGAATCCATGAACGGCACACCCGCGACCCACAATTCACGGTCAGCCGTTGTGTTGATGTATGTGTAAATACCGAACGGGATGCCGATACCGGCGACGGCGGAACTCCATTCGCTCAGCCAGGCCAGCGCGTAAGCGAGTACGGTGTAAACGGCGGTGCGCTTCCAGCCGAGGTAGGTGATGGCGAGGGCGAGGTAGAAGGCGAGGAAGATGAAGACGTAAGGACGGAAAGAGATGGTTGAGAGCAGTAATTCGAAGGTGCGCAGCATGGCCTACACAAATAGCTCGTTAGCGTTGAATTTGAAGTGCGGCAAGGCAGGGGAAACGAATTGCTGGCCGCGCGAGATGCTGACGATTTCCTGGTAAACACCCAGGTGCGGCGCGCGCTGGATTTCCAGGATGTCGCGGTTGAGGTCAACCAGCCAGGCTTCCTGAATCCCCGCACGCGCATAGATCGGCAGCTTTACTTCGCGGTCTTTGACGATGGTGGTGTCGGCGACTTCAACCGCCAGCAAGACGTCCTTCGCCGTCGGATAGGCCTCGGCATAATAATCCGCGCGGCGTTTGAGCAAGGCGAGGTCAGGTTCCAGTTCGGAGTAAGGCGCCAATTCAAGCGGGTGTTGCACACTGATGATTGCCAGCTTGTCGGCCTTACGCCGCCAGAGCGCATGGGACAAGCGTTTGACACAGGCCGCGTGGCGCGGGCTAATGCGCACCTTCTCGACAATTTCACCATTCAACAACTCGACGCGGTCGTCTTTGGTCAAACGGACAATCTCGATTAAGTGGTTGTACTCGGCTGTTGTCATAGGCTGTTCAGCCAGCGGCGTTGCTCAGCAAGGTAGGGCAACTGTTAGTTTGCCCGGTCTCGGCAGCAAATACTTTGCGGGTCGCCAGTGTGTTCGGCAACCAAGCCAGGGCAAACTAACAGTTTGCCCTACATCGGCGGCGAAATTATTTCACCACCGGCAACTTGATGTGCGAAGCCAGCGCCTTTGACCGGTAAATCCGCTGCGTCGCCGCGATGTAATCCGCGTCCGTGGCCTTGAAAATATTCTCGACGTACTTTTGCGGATTGCGGTCAATCACGGGGAACCAGGTGCTTTGCACTTGCACCATGATCTTGTGGCCCTTTTTGAAGCTGTGATCTTTGTGAATCAGGTAGACGTTGAACTCGGTCGGCTTGTTCGGCACCAGCGGCTGCGGCTTGTCGAAGCCTTTGTGATAACGCCCGCGCATCACTTCGCCCGCGAGCATGAATTGGTAGCCGCCCATTTTGAAGTTGTCGGCAACGTCTTCGGGGTAAACGTCAATCAGCTTGACGATCCAATCGCTGTCGGTGCCGGAGGTCGCGGCGAACAGTTGTGCCGTGATCTCGCCGGTGACGGTCACGTCCTGTTGCAGCACATCGGTCTCCCACGTCAGCACGTCGGGGCGGCCATCGGCGAAGCGTTGATCTTCGGTCAACCAGGTGTACCAGCCGGAGCCTTTGCTGAAATAAGTCGGCTCAATCGGGCGTTTGCGATAGGGCACTGGATGTTTGGGATCGCTGACGTAACTGTCAAACGCCTTGGCACCCGTGTCGGTCGGCGCGTCGAAAGACAGTTTGCCGTTGGCGTGGAAATACAGATTGCGCGTCGTCGTCAGGTTCGCGGGCGGCCATTGATCGTAGCTCTTCCATTCGTTGCTGCCGGTTTGGAAGGTCTGCGCTTCGGGGAACTGGCCCGCGCCTTTGCCGTGCAGGTGGAAGGCGAAGAACGGCGCTTCGATCTTTTCGCGGAAGTATTGCCCGGTGGCTTGTTTGTTGAATTCGATGTTGCCCAGCTTGTCGCCCGCGCCGCCGCGCCAGCCGCCGTGATTCCAGGGGCCGGCGACGAGATAGTTCATGTGTTGTTTGTCGTTCTGTTCGAGTTTGCTGTACGCCTTCATTGGCCCGTAAAAATCTTCCTGATCGAACCAGCCTGCCACGTTCAGCGTCGGCACGGTCACGTCTTTCAAATACAAGACCGCCGAACGCGCCTGCCAATAGGCGTCATAAGTCGGATGTTCGATAAAGGCCTTCCACGTCGGCAGCCGCGGCGTGATGAACTTCGAGAGCGCGCCCTGCTTCAAATACCACTCGTACATGTCATAGGTGTCGAACTTCGGATCGTCGCCGCCCTTGGTGTTCTCGACGCCGTAAACGTACTCATAACCGTAAGCCAGCCGGAAGCCGCCCTGA
Organism: Acidobacteriota bacterium; assembly: GCA_043740245.1. GTDB lineage: Bacteria > Acidobacteriota > Blastocatellia > RBC074 > RBC074 > JACPYM01. The sequence goes on from JAYUCP010000052.1 coordinate 6,480, forward strand.
TGAAAGAAATCGTCGCCCATCCAGGTATCGTTCATCGCGGCCTGTGGCGACAGGGCTTTCAGCGCGGGATGCGGTTCGAGCAGCGGCACGACCGAGAGCCAGCCGGGATAGGAAACGCCGAAGATGCCGACGCGCCCGTTGTTGTTGGGGATGTTTTTGACCAGCCAATCAATCGCGTCGTAGGTGTCGCTGCTCTCGTCCACGGCCTTCGTGTCGCTCTTGTCACGTTTGGCGAGCGCGGGCCGATTCATCATGAAGTCGCCTTCGGATTTGTACTTCCCGCGAATGTCCTGGTTGACGAAGATGTAGCCGTCGGCGACCAGTTCCCGGTTGGCGAAGGGCAGGTTGCGGCAGCGTCCCGGATTCGCGCCGTAGGGCGTGCGCGTCATCAGGATGGGCAGCGGCGCGCCTTGATTCTTCGGCGTGCAGATGGCGGTGTAGAGCTTGACGCCGTCGCGCATCGGAATCATTTGTTCGCTGGCGTCGAATTCGATGGGCGCGGATTGTTGCGCTTGAACCGGCGCTATCGCCGCCGTAACAAGAAGGAGGGCCAGCAGAGTGAAGAATGAATGACGCATGGTTTCTCTCAAAGGTCGGACAACAAATCCGAAAGGTCTTGCGCGCTGTGGCGCACACGCCAGATTTCAACCGTCGAATCATCCGGTTGGTAGAAAATCAAATAAGGTTTCATCACCACACAGCGCAGGCCGATGGCAAGGTCGTTGCGCGCTCGTCCCAGCAGTGGAAAGGCAGCGAGTAGCTCAAACTGCTTCCGAAACCTTTTCATTAGCCGTATGGCGGCAACCCGGCTGTATTGCGCGACATATTCGCCGATTTGATAGAGGTCTTCTTTAGCCGGTTCAGCGATGACGACTTTGCGCATGCCGCCCTTTCAGCTTCATTGCCGGGCAAGTCGCGCCTGCAGTGTCGCCTCGATCTCATCCATCATTTCGTCCACCGTGTCGTAGCGGGAACAATTGCCCAGACGGATCTGTTCGTCGCCATAAAGCACTTCTTGCCGCAGTGTTTCATATTGCGCAGTCGTGAAATCAAACTGCGCGGAATCGTCTTCGATGAGCTTGCGCACATAGACTTCCGCCGTGGTGCCAATCGCTTTCGCGCGCTGGTCGAGCGCAAGCAGGGTTTTGGGATTCAACCCAGTAACTTCGAGCGTGCCTGTTTGAAGATTCATTGCCGTCTCCTGTTATGACATTCTTGTCCACCTATTTTAGCCGCTTCAGCTTGATGATGCGCCCCGACAAATTCCATTCGCCGATATACAGATTGCCTTGTTTGTCCCAACTCAAGCCGTGCGGCGCAATGAATTGGCCGTCCACCCACTGGTCGGGCGTGATTTTATTCGTTGCCTGTTTGGCGGCGTTGCCGCTGTCGCCGAGGTGCGTGACCAGTTTGTTGTCTTTGTCGAGGATCGTGACGCGGCCTTTCAGATCGCCGATGACGACGTCCGTGCCGCGAATGTTCAAGACCGAAGGCAGACGCAGGAAGTCATTCTCAGTGCCGTCCAGCGTCTTGAGATGTTTGCCCTCCAGTGTGAACCATTGCAGCCGGTGATTGGCGCGATCCGTGACCAGCACCGTCGGTTCTTTGGCGCGCTGGTCAATGATGACCTTGTGCGGCGTGCTGAACTTGCCGTCTTCTTTGGCGGCGCTGCTCTTGCCGCCCCAGGAGTTGAGATAGTCGCCTTTCGCGTTGTAGCGATGCACGTAATTCGCGCCGTAACCGTCGGTGACATAAAAATCGCCATTCGGAGCCACGGTGATGCCGGTCGGCTTGAATTCGTTCTTGCTCTTGTAAACACCGGACTGTTCGGGGAAGCCTTTGACCCAGACGCGCTCGCCTTCCAGCGTGAGCTTGGCGAATTCATTGCGGAAGAGGCTGACCAGATAGATGAATTCCTGGTTGCCCTCTTTGTGCAGTTGCATGTCGTGCGTGCCATTGCCGTCTTTGTCCGGCTTCCATTCCTTGCCGATGGCGCGCACGAAATTGCCCGCCTGATCGAAGACAAGAATCGAGCCTTCGCCGTCGGTGCTGATGTAAATGTGATTGCTGGCATCCACCACCACGCCGCCGTGCGTGCTGCCGAGCTTCATCTCCGCGGGCAGCTTGCCCCAGCCGCGCACCCATTCGTAGCGGTGATTGCCCGCGCCCAGGATGATTGGTTTGTCGGCTTGGCGCGCGCGGGCGAACAGCGCGGATGGCGTGAATGCCGATGCCGCGACGCCTGCGCCTAGACCGAGCAGGAAGTTGCGGCGCGGGGGAATTGATCGGTTGTTGTCTGTCATAGCTTGTCTCCAAAAGATGTGAATGGTTCGGGAGCTACGTCGTGCGCGTCAAATAACCTTCAACTCGCGCAACACGTCCAACGGATTCGGCAAGGGCCTTTGCCAGAGCCAATCAACGCGCAGCCAAAAGCCGCTGACGCTGGTTGAATGATAGCGACCGGCTTGATCCAAGCCTGCCGGTTGATAGTTGCCGTGCGCATCCAGCAGGTAAAACTCCGCCGTCTTTTTGTCAGGATCAATCAGCCAGTATTCCGGCACGCCTGCTTGCGCATATTCGGCAAACTTGATTTTGCGATCACGGCTGCGGCTTTTCGGCACCGTGATCTCGATTGCCAGATCAGCGGGGCCGTCCAGGTAATAGTGCGTGAGCAGATGCAGCCGAGCCTGCTTGACGAAAAGCAGATCCGGCACGCGCCCGCGCGCGATTTCAGCCAGCCGCATCAGGTAGGGCGCAAAGGTCACGTGCCCCAACTTTCGGCGTTCAACGTAAACGCCCAGCGTCACGTTCAGGAACCCCAGGATTTGCTGGTGGTCGAAAGAAACGGGCAGCGCCAGCGGCACGACTTCACCATTGACCCACTCTGCCCAAACGTCTTCATCGCCCCGCTCGACAAACTCCTCGAAGGTGACTCGGCCCGCAGGCAAGGAGCGATGCAGCGACTGCTCCATCAATCTCGTTGCCGGTGCTACCATACTGCTTACTCCTAAACCGTACCGTAGGTTGTCCAACCTGCGGAGGCTTCATCCGCGAGACGTCCGGGGTACCTAAACGCCACCTTTACAAGCGGCCCGCAGGTTGGACAACCTACGGTACGGCCGCTTACGCCTCCAGTTTCTGCCGCGCCGCGCGCAACAGCAAGAAGCAAAGCCCCGCGAAAAAGACGATGCCGATCAAATCAGCGCCGCGCCCCAGCCGTTCCCAGCCGTGAATGCCGACCGTATCCAACACATACTGAATGAGCGAAACCTTTTTTGGCTGGCCGCCCACCATCACGTCCTTTTCCACGCCGTTGAGCAGCGCAATCAGCACGCCGGTCAACGAACCGCCCGCCACCAATCCGGTGCTGTAAAGCATGCCCGAACTGACTTCCGATTCGTCGTGCCCACTGTTGCCGCTCATTTTATCGGCCCAGGCGCGCATCAACCCGCCGACGAATATGGGCGCCGTCGTCGAGATTGGCAGGTAAGCGCCGACCGCGAACGAGAGCGAACGCACGCCGCACAACTCCACGACCACCGAAATAAACATGCCGACGAAGACCAGGCCCCACGGCAGGTCGCGCGCCAGCAGGCCCTTGATGATCGTCGCCATCAACGTCGCCTGCGGCGCGGGCAAACGCTCTGATCCGATGGCGTGCTGGATGCCCTGGAATTGCATCGAGTGATCCAGCGCCTGCAAGGTCAGGCCGATGACGAAGGTCGAAACCACGACGCCGATGATAAGCCCGATCTGTTGATAATAGGGCGTCGCCCCGACGATGTAGCCTGTCTTCAAATCCTGGCTGGTCGCGCCCGCGACGGCTGCGGCGATGCAGACGAGGCTGCCGACGGCCAGCGCCAGCGATTGATAGGCGTCGCCGTTCCAGCCCAGGCTGACGAAAATCAGGCAGGTCGCCATCAAGGTCGCAATCGTCATGCCGGAAATCGGGTTCGACGAATTGCCGATGATGCCGGTGATACGCGAACTGACCGTGACGAAAAAGAAGCCGAAGACGACCACCATCACGCCCATCAGTAATTTGCCGGCGATGGTATTGCCCGGCAGTTGCGGCAACAGCGCCACGATCAGCACCAGCGCCAGCGAACCGAGGATGACGTAGGTGATCGGAATCTCGCGCTCCGTCCGCACCGGCGCCACGCCGGATTTCAAATCGCGCAGACTCTTAAAACTCTCGCGGAAGGCCGTCACAATCGTGGGCAGCGTGCGCAGCAGCGTGATCAGGCCGGCGGCTGCTACCGCCCCCGCGCCGATGTAACGCACGTAGCCCGACCGCAGTTGCGAGGGCGACATGTCGCGGATCAACGTTTCGCCGACGCCCGGTTTGAGCAACGTCGGCAGCGCGTCGCCGATGAAGGTGATGAGCGGGATCAGCACGAGATAAGAAAGCACGCCGCCCGCCACCAGTACGCCGGCGATGCGCGGCCCGATGATGAAGCCGACGCCCAGGTATTCCGGCGTGATTTCGGCGCTCACGCTTGCATTCGGGAAACTCGAATTGTGGCCCGCGCGCGCTTCCGGCGTTTCTTTCCAGAGTCCGAGAATGCTCATCAGCGATTTGTACACGAAGGCGATGCCCAGACCGGCGAAGACCTTGCCCGCCATCGAACCGCCCTTTTCACCGGCGATCAGCACTTCCGCGCAGGCCGTGCCTTCGGGATAGGGCAGCACGCCGTGCTCCTGGACGATCAGCGAACGGCGCAACGGCACCATCATCAACACACCCAGCGTGCCGCCCACCAGCGCGAGCGTGAAGATGTTGAAATACGTGAAAAACTGCTCGCCGCTTGCCAGGAAGATCAACGCCGGAATCGTGAAGGCCACGCCGGCGGCGACCGATTCGCCCGCCGAGCCGATGGTCTGCACAATGTTGTTTTCGAGGATGGTGGATTTGCCGATGCGTTTGAAGACCGCAATCGCCAGCACCGCAATCGGGATCGAAGCCGAAACCGTCAACCCGGCCTTGAGCGCCAGATAGACCGTGGACGCGCCGAAGATGATCCCGAAGAGCGCGCCCAGTACGATAGCACGCAGCGTGAATTCGGGCATCAGTGTGGACGCGGGGATATAGGGCTTGTACGCTTCAGCACTGCTCGACTCTTTGACTTCAGCAGCCATAGTGTCTCCTTGTGATAATGGTTTTTGCGAAAACAGGGTGGAGAGAAAGTACCCGCTGAAAACGTCTCAACGGAGCTTCGTGACGTTCAGGCTCCCGACTGATTGCTGCGCCGTTTCGATGGCCTCAAGCAACCGCAACGCTTGTGCATCAGGTTCGGCTTGCAACAGTTCGGGGTAATCGCGCACGCAGATCAAACAGCCCGTGTTGCAACATTGCGTGCGTTCGTGCGGCGGCGCTGTAGGACAGACTTCAGTCTGTGCAACCGTTGGCGCTTCATCCAACACACAGACGGCGCAGCCCGTCCCGCAACAGGACGGCAATTCAATTTGCGCGATGGAGTTGGAGTGCTCTTGCATGACCGCTTTTACTGCCTTGGGAAACCGCGCGCACTATACAGCGTTTTCACTTTGGCTGTACAGCCAGACGCGACGGTCAATTGCGCCGTTTCGCCCCGATGGGCTATGCTGTCGCCGCTTTCGCGCGTGACCCCCTTGCGCATCGTCGAATAAACAATCAAGCCGGAGAAGAAGGTATGCGCTATTGCCCCAGTTGCCATCGCTGTTTTCAGGATGGCGTCGAATTCTGCCTCTTCGATCAAGCTCCGACCCGCGAAGGCGCGGGTCTCCCCCTCATCATTGACGGCAAATATCAGCTCGAATCCCTGATCGCGCACGGCGGCATGGGCTCGGTCTATCGCGCCATGCATCTGCAATTGGAGCGCCCCGTCGCCGTCAAGATTTTGCGCGCCGAGTTCCTGGCCGATGCCACCGTGCGCGAACGCTTTCACCGCGAGGCCCTGGCCGCCGCGCGCTTGAAACATCCGAACATCATCGCGGTCTACGATTTTGGCTCGCTGGCGAATGGCAGCGCCTATATCGTGATGGAGTTGGTTGAGGGCCGCAGCCTGCGCGAAGAGTTGCGTCTGCTTTCCGCGCGCAGCGGCCAAATGCGGCCTGAGCGCGTCGCCGCCATCATGCGCCAAGTCTGCGCGGGCATCGAGGCCGCCCATCGCAGCGGCATCATTCACCGCGATCTGAAACCCGACAACATCATGATCGAGAGCGATCCCGAAGGCGGCGAGCGCGTGCTGGTGCTCGATTTCGGCATCGCCAAACTCAAACAGCCGCATGGCGCAGTGCAGTGTCTGACCGATGAAGAGACGATCATCGGGACGCCGAATTACATCTCGCCCGAACAGTGCACAGGATTGCCCGTTGACGCGCGCTCGGATGTTTACGCGCTGGGCATCATCCTTTACGAAATGCTGACCGGCCAGGTGCCGTTTAGCAGCACCAGCACTTCGGCGGTTTTGCTGAGCCACTTGCAGGAAGCGCCCGCGCCACCGACGCGTTTCTGTCACGGCCTGCATCCAGCCCTCGAGCGCGTGGTGTTACGGGCGCTCGCCAAGAGTCCGCAACACCGTTTCGGTTCTGCCGCGTTGCTGGCGGATAGTTTGCAGCGCGCGCTTTCATTGCCTGAAACCGTTGCGGCTGAATTGCCGGTTGAAGTAGCGTTTGAAGAACCGGCGACACGTCCGCGCCAAGCACGCGTTGCCATTCCTGCGCTTGTGAGCGAGACGCCGATTGTTGCCCCAACCGTCTTGGTGACGGATGAAGTGGCGGCACGCTTTGACACCCCGGCATCCGCGCCATTCAAAGCGCAAACACCTGCGGCCACGCCCCGGCCAATCGAACGCGAGCCGAACCTGTTGATTGAGCGGCGATCCAGACGCGGCCTATACGTCGTGGTCGCGGCTTTGTCGCTGCTGGTCATTGGCGTCTTGGCGGATTTCAGTTCCGGTAACAAGCGCTGGCTGCAAGGCGGCTGGCGTGGTGCCGTTCAACCGCTATCTACGACAGCGAATGCGCCCGACCAAACCAATGCGATAGCAGCGAACGCGCCGGTTGTCACGCCGAGCGCCGCGCCTGACGCAATGGCATCGAACAAACCGCAGCAAGTCGAGCCCCAAACGGCTCCGGTTGAAGTTGCCGCCGCCTTTGCCAGCCCGACGCCGACCGCTTTGGTGAAGACTTCGACGGCCAGCACGGCACTCTCGCGCGAACAGGTCAAAACGTTTTATCGCGGCTGGGCCCAGACCGCGATGAATACGGATTGGGCCGAGCACGCCAAGTTTTATGCAACGCAGGTGGCCTATTACAACGAAGGCGCGATGGCCCGCACGCAGGTCGTCGCCCGCAAGCGCCGTGTTTTCGGCGGGCTCAACAAATATTACCTGCGCTTTGCCGGAGAGCCGGAGATTGCCTTCAAACCCGGCAGCGAGCCGCCCGAAGCCGAGTTGACCTTCGACAAGCAATGGGATTTGCAACGCGGCGCGCAACGCACGGCGGGCAAGGCGCTGACGCGCATGGTGCTGCGCTACGAAAACAATCAATGGCAAATCGTGAGCGAGAAACAGCTCAAGCTTTATCAGCAAAGCGCGAGTGTGAAGAAAGCCGAACCGGCACGTGTGAAGAAGCCGCGCGTCAATAAAAAAGCTGCCGTGACGGCGAAACGCAAACCCACGCCGCGCCCGGTTGCCCACACCAGACCGCGCACAGTGAAGGCGCGGAAACGGTAGTGACCGCCGCAACGGTGTGCTAGAGTGCCTGCAAGCTCAAGCTCAACGAAAGCAGTATCGAATATGAAGCGAGGCATATTTTTCGCCCTACTTTGTGCGCTGACCGTGGGCGCTCTGGCGCTCGCCACGGTGTCGGCTGCGTTTATGCGGCCACGGCTGGCGCTGCGGGTGCTCTTTGCGCCTGCCGAAAAGGTCTGGTTTGCCCGCGCGCACAGCAATGCCGAAATCGTCGCTCAGGCAAATCAGGCTGTGGTCACGGTGATCGCTACGCGCACGATGCGGCCTCAGCCTGCCAATCAAACCGAGGCCTTGAATCCGCAACAGAATCTCACACCTCCCAATCCAAGCAACGATCCGAACGTGCAGCGCGGCACCGGCACCGGCTTTTTGATTGATGCTGGTGGTTACATCGTCACCAACGATCACGTGATTCACGGCGCAGATCGCATTCGCGTGCGGCTGGCCGACGGGCGCGAATGGCGCGGGGTGGTGCACGGCGCGGATGTGGCGACCGACATCGCGCTGCTCAAAATCGAAGCCGGGCCGTTGCCCGTGTTGCCGCTCGGTGATTCAGATGAGTTGCGCGTGGGCGATGCGGTGATCGCCATCGGCAATCCGCTCGATTACGAACATTCGGTGACGGCGGGCATCATCAGCGCCAAGGGCCGCAAGGTTTACAACAACGAACCGTTTGAGGATTACATTCAAACCGATGCGGCCATCAATCGCGGCAATTCCGGCGGGCCGCTGCTCAATCAACAAGGCGAAGTGATCGGTGTCAACACCGTCATTCGCATGGACGGCAGTGGCATCAGCTTCGCGGTGCCCAGCAACGTGGTCAAACGTGTGATTGCGCAACTGCGCGCCAACGGGACGGTCAAACGCGGCTATCTGGGTTTGACGCCCGCCGCGCTGACCGCCGAGTTCCGCGAGGGGTTGGGAATCGGCGAATTGCAAGGCGTGCTTGTGGCCGATGTTGCGCCGGATAAACCCGCAGATAAGGCGGGGATCGAGGCTTACGATGTCATCACCCAATTTGATGGACGGCCCCTCGCCAGCACCGATGACTTTTTCAATCAACTGGCGAATGCGCAGCCGCAACAAACAGCAGTCTTGACGGTAGTGCGCGGCGGCAAGACGCTCACGCTGACCGCCCGCCTGGAAGAGCGCGACAAAAACGAGACCGAGAGTCCCACCAAGCGTCCCGCCAAAGCCGCCAATGCCGAACCCGCCATCGGTTTTTCGGTGCGCGAAAATGCCGAAGAGATTTCACGCACGGCGCTGACGGATGAACCGGCACCTGAGCAAGCCAGCAAAGTCATGGTCGCTACGCTTGACCCGCTCGGCCCGGCTGCCGACACAGGCCTGGCGGCGGGGCAACTCATCCTCGAAGCCAACCGCCAGCCGATTCGCAAGCTCGAAGATTTCAACCGCGTGATCGCCGCGTTGCACGAGGGCAATGTCTTGATTCTACGCGTCAGCGCGCCGCAACAACGGCTGATTCGCCTGGTGGCGATTCGCGTGGGCGGCGAGTGATGCGGAGCGGGGAGCGTGAGCGCAATGAGATTAAGGCAAGGAAATTGCGTAGGGGCAGACCTGCGTGTCTGCCCCGGTCGGGTAAGACGTATTCGGGTGGGTTTGACGCCACCGGG
>JAYUCP010000053.1:0-6349 GCA_043740245.1 Acidobacteriota bacterium
AGCGGGGCCGACAGCGGTGGGTGGCGCGGATGCCTTGGGCAGCGGCAAGGGCCGCAATCAAGTCGTCACGCTGAACCTGACGCGCACCTTCAGTTCGACACTGACGACCGAAGCGCGCTTCGGCTTCACGCGCTATTTCATCAACGCGCAAGGGCCGGGCAACGATCAGGAGCTTTCCAAATCGGTCGGCATCACTGGCTCCAACGAATCCGATCCCGCGCACAAGGGCCTGGCGCTGATCGCCATTGAGGGCTATCCGGTCTTCGGCATGTCCACCAACATGCCGACGATCAATGCCGATAACATTTTCAACTGGGTCAATAATTGGACGAAGGTCTCAGGCAATCACACCTTCAAGTGGGGCGCTGACATTCGCCGCTTCCGCATGGATCGCCTGCAAATACAGGGCACTTCGTCGTTCGGCCCGCGCGGACGGTTCAATTTCAATTCGGGCGTGGCGTTGAAACAGGGTGCGCCATCGCAACCGAATACGCTGGCTAACGGCTTCGCCAGCTTCCTGCTCGGCTTGCCGGATCAGATCGGGCGCGCGGTCTTCACCACCACGCCGACCAATCGCACGACCAACTACTTTTTCTTCGGACAGGACACCTGGCAGTTCAATCGCAAGCTGACTTTCAATCTGGGCTTGCGCTATGAAATCTACACGCCGATCACCTCGCGGCTGCCGGGCGGACAGGGCAACTACGACCCCGAAACCAACAACCTGCTGGTCGCCGGCGTAGGCGATGTCAGCCTGTCGGCGGGTGTCAAAACCGATTGGAACAATCTCGCGCCGCGCGTCGGGTTTGCTTATCGTTTCGGCGACAAAGACCGCAACGTGTTGCGCGGCGGCTTCGGCATCAGCTATTTCACGGCGCGCTTCGGCTTCACCGGCGGGACGCTTTCGACCAGCTTCCCGGTGATCGCCGATCAGACCATCGGCGTGACGGGCGATTTCCTGGCCGCTGGTTCGATCACCACGATTCCGGCCTTCACGCCGGTGCCGATTCCCACGAACGGCATCATCAACCCCGCGCCAAACATCGGCCTGTTTGCAATCCCCTTCCACAACAATCTGCCGACCGTATTGAGTTACAACCTGACCGCCCAACGCGAAGTGCGGCCGGGCATGAGCGTCGAACTCAGCTACGTCGGCAATCGCGGTTACAACCAGCCGTACAACCGGCAACTGATGGTCTCGCAACCGGGCACGGGTCTGGCGGGCGTGCCGCTCAATCAGAAGTTTGGCCGCACGGCGACAACGACGTTGCGCGCTTACGGCGTGGATTCCTGGTACAACTCGTTGCAGGCCTCAGCCGAAAAACGGCTGTCGAAAAACGTCGCCTTCACGGCGGCGTATACCTGGTCGCGCTCGATTGATTTCACCAGCAACAACGGGGGCTTGGGCAATCCGCTGATTCTCGAATACAACAAAGCCGTGTCGGATTTCGACCGCAAGCACGGCTTCACGCTGAGCCACACGGTTGAATTGCCCTTCGGCCACGGCCAGAAGTATTTGAGCAAGGGAGTCGCGGCGGCGGTGCTGGGCGGCTGGCAGGTGAACGGCATCTTCCAGGCGTTTAGCGGCCGTCCGTTCAGCGTGACGATGAGCAACGCCGCGCTCAACGGCGGGCCGAGCAATGCGCAACGGCCCGATCAATTGCGTTACCCCACCATCAGCGGATTGGTCGGCACCGGCACGCAATGGTTCGACGTGACGGCCTTTGCCGCGCCGTCCACAACGCCAGTGCGTTACGGCACGGCGGGGCGCAATACGCTGCGCGGCCCGAAGCTGGTCAATTATGACTTCTCGCTGTTCAAGAGCTTTGCCATCACCGAAGGCAAACGCATTGAATTCCGCACGGAGTTTTATAACCTGACCAACTCGCCGCACTTCGGACAGCCGGCGGGCAATTTCAGCACGGCGGCGACCTTCGGTTCGATCACCAGCACCATCGGTGCCAACGGCGTCGCGGGCGGCGGCGAACGCGAAGTGCAATTCGCGTTGCGGTTTTTGTTTTAATCAGTGATGGGAGTGATGGGAGTGATGGGACTAATGGGACAGCCAGTTGCATTAGTCCAATTACTCCCATAGTTCCCATCAAGCAGTCACCCAACCATTCTCTTTTCCAGGAGGTTTTCTCAATGAAGCACCGACACCTTTTCCCCCTTTTCGCGGCGCTCACGTTGCTGGCGTCGCTGGCATCGTCCGCCTTTGGGCAATCCTTCACCGGTGGCATCGTCGGCACGGTCAAAAACAACAATGGCGAAGTCATCGCGGGCGCGCAGGTCGTCATCACACAAGTGCAGACCAACAAGCAATTCACCGCCGTCACCAACGGCGACGGCTTTTATACCTCGCCGCCGCTGGCCGTCGGCGAATACCGCGTCGAAGCCCGTATGACCGGCTTCCGCAGCGCGGCGCACAGCAACCTGACCATCCAGATTCAACAGACGCTCGGCGTGGATTTCACGCTCGAAGTCGGCCAGGTTTCGGAAACCGTCGAGGTCACCGGGCAAGCGGCGGTGCTCGAAACCACGTCGTCGGTGCTCGGCAAAGTCGTGGACAACAAACGCATCCTCGAATTGCCGCTCAACTCGCGCAACGTTTATTCGCTGATCTTCCTGACGCCGGGCGTGTCGGGGGGATCGGCAACAACTACAACACCATGAACTATTCGGTGAACGGGGCGCGCCCGACGATGATGGATACGGTGATTGACGGCGTGACGGCTTCGTTCCCGACGGTCAACGGTTTCACCGGCATCTCGATCTTTCCGTCGGTGGACGCGATTCAGGAATTCAAAGTGATGGGCGCGACCTATCCGGCGGAATTCGGGCGCAGCCTGGGCAGCGTGCTCAACGTGGTGTTCAAATCGGGCACGAATCAATTGCACGGCAGCGCGTATGAGTTCCTGCGCAACTCGGTGTTCGACTCGAACAACTTTTTTGAGAACGCGGCGGGCCGCAAGCTCGGCAGCTTCAAACGCAGCCAGTTCGGCGGCCACGCGACCGGGCCGATCCGCAAGGACAAGACGTTTTTCATGGGTTCGTATGAAGGCTTGCGCGCGCGCAGTTTCACCACCAGCATCCGCAGTGTGCCGACGCTGGCGCAACGCAACGGCGATTTCTCGCAGACCTTCAACCAGGCCGGCGCGCTGATCAACATCTTCAACCCCTTCTCGACTGTCGGGACAGTGCGCCAACGCTTCCAATGCGATGCGGCGGGCAATCCGCTGGTGCCGCTGGCGAACGGGACGCAAGCTGCTGGCACGCCTTGCAACAAGATTCCCACGGCGCTCTTCGACCCGGTCGCGCTGAACATCCTGAAGTATTTCCCGCTGCCCAATCAGGCGGGCGCGGCCAACACGAACGCGAACAACTACGCCGCGAGTGGCTCGACGCAAACCAACCTGGACAATTACGACTTTCGCATTGACCACCGCATTTCCGACAAGCAGACCTTCTTTGCGCGCTACTCGCACCGTTACACGCAGGACGTGCCGCTCAAGGCCTTCGCGGAAGATTTGACGATTGCCGAAGGGCGCGTCATTCAGGAAAACCGCGCGCGCAATTTCGTCGCCGAATACACGCACACGCTGTCGCCGACGACGGTGTGGACTTCGCGCCTCGGCTTTGCGCGCACGCTGTTCGTCTTTTCGAATCAGGGCTTGGGCTTCAAGCCGTCGCAACTCGGTTTGCCCGCCGCGATTGATGCGGTCGTTGACCGGCAGATGTTCCCGGCCATCAGCGTCTCGGGCATGACCAGTCTGGGCGGCAACGACCACCGGTTCAACGCCTTCATGAGCTATCCGTTCGTGAACACGGTGACGAAGACCTCGGGCAATCACAACTGGAAGTTCGGCGGCGAAGCTCGCCTGATTCGCGTCAACGTGTGGGAAGCCCGCAACGCCGGGACTTTCGGTTTTGCCGCCGGTTTCACGCAAGGCCCCAATCCCAACACGGCCAGCAGCAGCGCCGGTTTGGGTTTCGCCTCGTTCCTGCTCGGCGCGGGTACGACGGGCAACACGTTGATTCAGGGTTGGAAAAACGTCGCGGCGCAGAGCTTCTATTACGCTGGCTACGTGCAGGACGATTGGCGCGTCAATCAAAAGCTGACGCTCAATCTGGGCCTGCGTTACGACTACGACTCGCCGCGCACTGAACGTTACAACCGCTTCAATTTCTATGACCTCAACGCGCCTTCGCCGCTGGCGTCGAAACAAACCGCGTTTCCGAATCTGAAAGGCGGGGTGGTTTTCGTCGGCGTCAACGGTCAGCCGCGCCATCAGTATTTCAAGGACACCAACAACCTCGCGCCGCGCCTGGGACTGGCCTATCAGTTCAATCAGAAGACGGTCATCCGCGCGGGTTACGCGCACATCTTCGGCCCGTCGAATCAGGCCGCGCAGGGCACGGTCGGGCCGTTCGGCTTCCGCATCGAATACCCTTGGCAGACGACGAACAACGGCGGGCTGACACCCTTCAATCTGTTGCGTAACCCTTATCCGCAAGGCTTCCGCGCGCTGCCGGGCGCGGCGGACGGCTTGCTGACGCAAGTCGGCGCCAACCTCGAATCCGTTTTGCAAGACACGGTCACGCCCTGGAGTCAGCAATGGAACTTGAACATCCAACGCGAACTGCCCTGGCAGATGAATCTGGAAGTGGCTTACGTCGGCACGCGCGGGTTGCAGCTTTCGCGCAACGGCGAAGGCGGACTGAGCCTGAATCAACTCGATCCGCAATACCTCGCGCTCGGCTCGGCGTTGAATACGTCGGTGCCCAATCCCTTTGTCGGACTCGGCACGCTCGGCTTTTTCCCGTCGGCGACGACGACGCGCGGGCAGTTGTTGCGGCCTTATCCGCAATTCACCGACCTCACGCCGCTGTATTCGAGCGGCGCTTCGTCCAATTACCACGCGCTGCAAATCAGCTTCGGCAAGCGGCTGTCGCAGGGTCTGACGATTGACGGCAATTACACCTGGGCGAAGAACATCGAGGAAGGCTTGACGCATCAGGACAGCTACAACCTGCGCGGCGACCGGGGGCTGACTTCGATAGACATCGCGCATCGCTTCGTCGTCAGCTACCTCTATGAACTGCCCTTCGGCAAAGGGCGCAAGTTTGGCAGCGGCGCGCCAGGTGTGGTGAATGCCGTCATCGGCGGCTGGCAATTCAACGGCATCACGACCTTCCAAAGCGGGACGCCGTTGACAATCACGGCGAATAACACGGCGGGGATTTTCAATCCGCTGACGCGCCCGAACACCAATGGCAACAACCCGAACCTGAGCGGCAAGGTAGACCAACGGTTGCTCAAGTACTTCGACACGAGCGTCTATAGCCAACCGGCGGCGTTTACCTTCGGCAACGTCGGCCCGGCGGTGAATATCCGCAACGACGGCATCAAGGCCTTTGACCTGTCGCTATTCAAGCTGTTCCGGCCCATCGAGCGGATGAGCGTGCAATTCCGCGTCGAGGCGTTGAATGCGTTCAATACGCCGCGCTTTGGCGGGCCGAATACGAGCGTGACTTCGACGACCTTTGGGCAAATCACGTCGCAGGCCAATTCACCGCGGCAGTTGCAATTTGGGTTGAAATTGTTGTGGTGATGATTTGATTGATGGGAGCTATGGGAGCTATGGGAGCTATGGGAGTAATGAGACAATTAAGTTTCACGAGTCCCATAGCTCCCATAGCTCCCATCAGTCCATCAAGATGGTTTTTTCTGATTATCACGGTGCTTTAATCGCGCGCGGGTCATGCGTTCCCGCAAGCCGCCTTCTTTGACGAAATCTTTTTCTAATCGCCTGATTTGCTGATCGAGCAAATAGTTGGCCTGGTGAATCAGGCAAAGCGCGATGTTGGCGACGACTTCGGCAGAGCGGGTTTCGCAAAGCTCACGAATGGTTTCATAGGTAAAAGGTTTTTGCTTGCCGAGCTTGCGCACATAGAGCGCTTCCGTAGAATCCTTATCCCAGCGACGCAAATCGCGCACCCGCAAATAGTCTTCGTAATCCACCAGCAATTCTTCCAGGCTGGCGCGCGCGACGTTGGTGAGTTTGATTTCCGTCTCGGTTGAAGTGCTGGCGGCCTTGCTGCCTTCGGCGATGTTTTGTTTTCCGGAGCGGGCAGCTTGAACCATCTGGTCAATCGTGCGGTCGCCCCGTTTAAGATGCCGCTCGCAAAAACGGAACGTCATGTCATAAACCACCTCCGCTTTCTGGTAGGAAAGCAATTCGCGATACTGGCCGTGCGGCGGGATGAAACCCTTTGGATCAGAGGAAGCCATAGCAGAGAACTCCTTGTTGGGCGATTGGCAAATACGGCGTTCCTTCTCGCACTTTGG
>JAYUCP010000054.1:0-15832 GCA_043740245.1 Acidobacteriota bacterium
ACCAAAGACGAACGCGTCAAGATTCTCGATTTCGGTTTGGCGAAGCTGCGCCCGCCACGCAACGAGCAGGTTGGTTTGGAGGATGAAACGCAAAAGAAGATCACCGACCCCGGCACGGTGATGGGCACGGTCGGTTATATGTCGCCCGAACAAGTGCGCGGGCAAGAGGCGGATCATCGCGCGGACATCTTCAGCTTCGGGATGATCCTGCACGAGATGCTGAGCGGCCAGCGCGCATTCACCGGCGAATCAATGGCCGATGTGATGAGCGCGATTTTGAAAGATGAGCCGCCGGAGTTGAGCGAATCGAATGCGAAGATTTCGCCGCAGTTGGAAAAGATCGTGCGGCGCTGTTTGGAGAAGAAACCGGAGCGGCGCTTCCATTCAGCGCACGATCTGGGCTTTGCGCTCGAAGCGTTGGCAACGCCGAGTTCATCGGGCGCGAATCGTACGGAAGCGGCGCAGGCGCTGGAGACTTCGGCAACGACGAAACGCGGCGGATGGCGCGACCGCATTGGCTGGATTGCGGCGGGCGTGATGACGTTGATCGCTGCGCTCGCGCTCGGCGTGGCGTATGTCCCGCGGTCGGCGCTGGATGCGGAACCGATGCGTTTGTATTTGAATCCGCCGGAGAAAGCGACGCGCTTTGACTGGCCGACGATTTCACCCGATGGACGCATGCTGGCGTTTGTCGCAACGGTCGAAGGCAAAACACAGCTTTGGGTGCGTCCGCTGAATTCCACGATAGCCAAACCGCTGGGGGAAGCAGCCAATGCTGCTTTGCCGTTCTGGTCGCCAGACAATCAGTACTTAGGCTTTTTCGAGAGCGGCAAGCTCAAAAAGATCGCGCTGGCCGGGGGCACGGCTGTGACTTTGTGTGATGCGTCATTTGCTGATGGCGGAACGTGGAATCGTGAAGGGATTATTCTGTTCAGCGCGGGAGAAGGCGGGATCAAGCGCGTGTCAGCCAATGGCGGTTCCCTGGCAAACGTCACCACAGTTGATCGCTCACACGGGGAAACTGTTCACGGCAATCCGGTCTTCCTTCCCGATGAGCGTCACTTCCTTTTTGGCAAATTAACCAGCGATCCGACCAAGTCGGGAGCTTATCTTGGCTCGTTAGATGGAGGCGAAGCGAAACATTTGCTGCCGGTGGATAACCGGATTCTCGGAGTGACAATTCACCCTGCGGCAAAGAACGAAGGGTATCTAGTCTTTGTCCGTCAGGGGGCGTTGCTGGCGCAATCTTTTGATTTCGCTCAGGGCCAGCTTGCCGGGGAACCTGTGCAACTCGCGGAGCAGGTGCAAATACCGCCGGGCGGAATGGCGCGCTTTTCTCTTTCGACGAATGGAGTGCTGGTTCTGCTTGGAGGTGGCTCGAAGCAACAACTCACCTGGGTTAGCCGGACGGGTAACAAACTGGGGACGATTGGCACAGTCGGAACATATGTTACCCTCAGGCTTTCCCCCGATGAAAAACGGGTGGCATTTGGGTTTCGCGACCACCAGGTGACAAGAACGGACATTCACCTGTTCGATTTTGAGCGCGGGACGGATCAACGTTTCACCTTCGATCCGGCGTTTGATCAAGCTCCGCTTTGGTCGCCGGATGGCAACCGCCTTGTCTGGACTTCCTTTCGAGAAGGAGTACCAGGCCTTTACCAGAAGGCGGCGAATGGCGCGGGGCAAGAGGAGTTGCTGCTGAAATCTGCCTATGAGCCAGTGGCTGGCGATTGGTCAGCAGACGGACGGTTCATTCTTTACAATGAAACCAATCAGCAAACGGGGGCTGATCTTTGGGTATTGCCGATGGAGGGCGAGCGCAAGCCTTGGCCCTGGCTGAACACGCGCTTCAACGAACGTGGGGGCAAATTTTCACCTGATGGCAAATGGATCGCATACTACTCCGACGAGTCAGGGCGCAGCGAAATCTATGTGCAGGCGTTTGTGCCGGGCGCTCCGGTAGCAGGCGGCAAATGGCAGATTTCGACGAATGGCGGTGCGCTTCCACAATGGCGGCGCGATGGCCGAGAGATGTATTACCTTGCCTATGGCAAGCTGATGGCCGTGGACGTGACGCTCGGCGCGGAGGTGAAGGCCGGAATACCGAAAGAACTCTTTTCGGTGAGCAGTATCCAAGCGAACTTCACCGGCTACGCGAAGACGGGCGACGGGCAGCGGTTTCTGTTTGTGACGAGCGCGGAAGAAGCGAGCGTGCCGCCGTTCACGGTCGTGCTAAACTGGATGGCGGCGGTGAAGAATTAACCTGGCGGCGCGCTCGCCTTCTGATTTAGCACAGGCTTCATTTAGCGCAGCCGGTAAATCCGCTCGGCATTGGTTTTGAAAAGCCGCTGTTGTTGCGCGGCGTCCGCGTCTTTCGTCAGTTCAAGTAATGCCTCGGCCCACTGCTTCCAGGTTCCTTTCAGCGTGCAGACCGGCCAGTCGCTGCCGAACAGCACGCGCTCCCAACCGAAACAATGGATGACGTGTGCGATGGCCGGGCGCAATTCTGCCGCCGTCCAGTCCGGACTGGCGTTGGTGAGCGCGCCGGAAACTTTGCAGACGACGTTGGGATAAGCCGCGAGTTCGGCCAGTTCAATGCGCCATTGCGTCAGGTCGTTTTCAGCAATGCGCGGATTGCCTATGTGGTCGAGGATGAATTGCACGCCGGGGCATTCTTTGATCAGCCGAATCGCCAGCCGCAGTTGGCGCGCCAGCACACAAATATCAAACGACAGATTGTGCGCTGGGAGCAGGCGCAGGTTGGGCACGAAGCAGGGCGTCAACGAAACTTCGTCCGGCACGACGTGCAGGATGCGGCGCAGGCCCTTCAACTGCGGGTGTCCGGCGATTTGCGCGAGGTAATCCGGGAAGTCTTCGTGTTCGGGTCGGCAGCAGGCGACGACGCCCGCGAGCGGATTATCCGGCTGTTCGGCCAGCCGCAGGATGTGCTGTGTCTCGCCCAGCATGTGCGGCTCATCCACATCGCATTCCAGATGCACGGTCTTGACGATGTCGAAGCCCGCCGTGGCCGCGCGGTAATCGTCAAAGCGGAAGCTGCGGTTGAGCGTGGGCTGGCTCGCCGTCCAGGAATAGTTGAACAGGTCTAAATCCCAAAGGTGCTGATGCGTGTCTACGATTTGCATGGCCGGTTGGTGTTAATTGGTTTTACGCTGGCGTCCGTTGGTTTGACGCGGCAGCACGTCGGTCAGGCGTTTGGCGTCAAAGAGTTTTAAGCCCCAGGCTTCGAGCGACGTGACATCGGCTGCCGCCAATTGCGTCAGCGCCCATTTGGGCAGTTTGCCGAAACGCTGTTCGAGCATGTGCTGCAGCAATTGCGCGCGGCCTAATTGTTCGCCCCGCCGCTCGCCTTTTTCCACGCCCAGCATTTCACCCCTCAGAAAAAACTCGCGGAAGACTGCGTTCTCCATCAAATTGACTGTGATCGGCATTTTTTCGGCCTCCTCGTGAATGGTAACGGCGACCTGCTTTTCGCGCAGGCCGGATAATATCAGAAGTTGCTGCATGCGATCCAAACGCTGCTTTTCGGGCAGCCGCGCGATGCGTTGCAAGATGCGGCGGATCGTCGAACGCCGCGCGCCGTTGTGGCAAAGCAGCGCCAACAGATTGTCGGCCACGGCAGCGCTTTCTAACAGCGCTGCCGCGTCGAATTCGCGGATGTCAAGCACACGGCAACTGTAGCTGAGCCGCGCGTGTTGAATCACGCCCTTCATTTTCAACGGCGCGTTGCCGACGTAAAGCACATACTGCACCGGTTCGCAGTGAAACTGCCGGGCGAGTGGCGTGTAGTATTCCAGCATCCGCCAATCCATTTCCGCGTCGTTCGTGCCCTGCAATTCCAGGTGATGCACCGAGCCGTCGGCCAGCCGGTAAACCAAATCGGGTCGCCGCATTTTGACCGCCGGGTATTCAACGGTCAGCAATTCGACGGCGGGCGCACCAGCCAGTAACGCCAGCAGCCGCAGGGGTGGTGTTTGAAAGAGTTCTTTGAGCGTTGTGTCGTAGCGCATGGCTTGAGGTTCAAATACGCGAAGGCGGCTGGAACCTTCCAACCGCCTTCACTTGGTTTGCTTGTTTGTGCGCAGCGTTACCGGCGATTCATCGCATTCGATTTGCTGCGCGCTTTTTCGTTGAGGGCCGCCGCGTTGGGCATTTCGGCCACGGCGCGTTGCAATTGCAGGTCTAACTCGGCCACGACCTGTTTGGCGCGATCCGCGCCGTAAGCGGCATTGAGCACTTCTTCGCGTACGTATTTCCGCGCCCAGATTTTATTCTCTTCGATCTCGTTCGGCTTGATACCGAATTCGGGATGGTCTTTGGCGAAATTGTGCATGTAATCGGCCCAGGCTTTGAGCACGTCGTCTGAGATCAGGTATTCAGTGCCCTTGAGCTTGCTGGTGAAATCCATTTCGGGCAGCTTGAATTGGGTTGCGCCGGGCGCATGGCCGTTGATGAGTTCGGCGCTGAAGAGCCACGAGCCCTGCCAGAGCTTTTGTTGGGCGGGCGTCAGTATGTCGTTGCTCTCGACCTTGACATCCGGTTCGATGCCGCCGCCGCCAAAGACCTGACGGCCCAGGTCGGTCGTCTTCATTTCGCCTTTGGGCGCGTTTTCGATTTTGCCGTTGGCGTTCCGTTTGGCGTAATACTCAAACAGCGAGCTATTTGAATAATCGCGCTGAATCAGGCGTCCGCTCGGCGTGTAATAGTGGGCGATGGTCAGAATCAAGCCGCCGCCATTCATCGTCGGGAAAATGCGTTGCACGAGGCCTTTGCCAAAACTGGTTTCGCCGATGATCAGGCCGCGATCGTGATCCTGAATCGCGCCCGCCACGATTTCAGAGGCCGACGCGGTGCCGCCGTTCACCAGCACGACCAGCGGAAAGTTCTCGCTCGCGCCGGTTTCGGCAAAGGCCGATTGATCGTTGGCCTTGTTGCGTCCGTGCACCGAGACGATGGGCTGGCCGCGTTGCAGCAATTTGTCGGCGACGAGGATGCCCTGATCCAGATAACCGCCGCCGTTGCCGCGCAAATCCAGGATGAATTGCGTCGCACCCTGCCCGCGCAGTTCGGCGATGACATTGGCGAGTTCCATCGAGGTGGTGGATTGGAAATTCTTGGTCAGCCCGATGTAGCCAATGTTGGGTTTGACCATGTAGTAGCTGGGAATCGAAGGCAGCGCGATCTGGTCGCGCGTGATGTCAAAGGCCAGCGGCTCTGCGACGCCGGGCCGTTTGATGGTCACGCGCACCTTGGTGCCGCGTTCACCGAGCAATAATTCGCGGGTCTTCGTCGAATCCCAAGCGGTCGTGTCTTTGCCATCCACGTTGACGATTTGATCGCCGTAACGCAGACCGGCGCGGAAGGCTGGCGAGCCGTTGAAAGGTTCGGTGATATAGGTCGCGCGCAGCCGCGTGCTGATGTAAGCGCCAATGCCGAAATAGCGGCTGTGTTGTTTGTCGTTGAATTCGCGGAAGGCTTTCATGTCCATGTAATCCGAATGCGGATCGAGGACGTGCAGCATGCCCTGGATGGCGTATTTGGTCAGGTCGTCGGTTTCGCGCGCTTCGACGTAGTTGGCGCGAATGAGTTCGAGCGCCTTTTCGTAATCCGCCGAGAGCTTCTCGCGCGTGACGTTGCCCTGGGCGTTATTGCCGCCCACCTTGATGTTTTGGGCCTGCGTGAGGCCGGGCCAGCCCAGCCACGCAAGACTGACCGTCACTGCCAAACCTAACCCGACGCTCTTTAGCCATCCGTGTTTCACTACTTGCTCCCTTCAACAATGCCCGCCACTTTAGAAGTTGCGAGCGCCACGTGAATTACGACTCGTTTTAGTTGCCACACGCTACAGCGAGCGGCAAGTCCTGCAAAAGTTTGCCCATACTAGACAGGGTGAACAGATTGTTCAAGCGCAAAGTCTGCTTATCGCTCAGGCATGCCGCGCGGGAGTGGGACGATTTGGCAAATCGTCCCACCCTCTTGCCATAACGGCAGGGCTATCCGCGGTGTTCAGCGTTCATCAGCGGCAAGCCTGCTTCCGATTTTTTCGCCATACCGCACCAGCGTCTCGATGCCTTTGGCGGAATAAGCCGCGATGTCATCGTCCAGCCGCACGACGCCCGGTTTGAACAGCAGGATGGATGTCGAGCCGCCGAATTCGAAATAGCCTTTTTCCTGCCCGCGCTGGCACGGCCCGCCTTGGCGTTGGTGTTGCACCATGCGCCCGACGCCGGTCGCGCCGACGTCCACGTGAATGACCGCGCCGAAATTGCGCGTGTGCAGCACACAGTATTCGCGCTGGTTTTCGCTGAAGACGGGCAACTGCCGCCAAAGCGCCAGCGGATTGACGCTGCGGTAAAAACCGTTGATGACCGTGATCGGCGACTGTTCACCATCATCTATGTAGCCGAAGCGGTGATAGTCCACCGGCGCGAGGCGAAAGATCAGGCACAGGCCGTCGAGGTAATCAGCGGCAATGCTCGAACGTAGCAGTTCGTTGAGGGTGAACGCGCGGCCCTTGACCGGCAGCACGGTGTCGCGCTTGATTTCGTAGACCAGCAGCCGCGCATCGGCAGGCGCGATCAAATGCGCCGGCGTCCAGTCAATCGGACGCGCCGAGGCTTTGAGTTTGCGAATAAAAAAATCGTTGAATGAAGTGAACGACTCGAGCGGGCGTTCGATCTCGGCGGTGTTGATGCCGTACTGTGCGACGAACTGGTTGATCTTCGGTTTGGTGAAAGCGCTGTGCTGCCAATAGGCATAAAGCGCCGTCGGCCAGTGATGTTTCAGCACCGTCTCGGCCAGCCAAAAACCCAGTCGGGTGCCGAAGAGGAATTCCATCAACCCACGTTCAAACACGGCCTCGGTTCCGAGGGTTCGTGTTTGGCGGATGTAAAGCGGGATGTCGTTCATAGGCGCTTATCTAAACGTAAGGGCCACGCTGGCGCAAATTCAGCGCGGCGGCCCCCCTTGCCTTCCGCGCCGGCCTTCGCCCACAATGCCCGCGTCCTCGACTATTCAAGACAAAGGCGGCAAGACCACGTGAAAACCAATGCTGAGGTCATCATACCCGGCGCCACCATCGGCGTCCTGGGCAGCGGCCAGTTGGGGCGCATGTTCGCCATCGCGGCGCGGCGCATGGGTTATCGCGTGCATACCTTTTCGCCCGCTACCGATACCCCTACAGGGCAGGTCGCCGACCTGGAGATTACCGCGCCCTATGAAGACTTGGACGCGGTGCGCAAGTTTGCCAACAAAGTCAATGTCGTCACCTTTGAATTTGAAAACGTGCCTTCCTCGACGGTAGCGGCTGCCGCCGAAAGCGTGCCGGTGCGGCCGGGCGGAGAAGTGCTGCACATCACGCAGCACCGCTTGCGCGAAAAGACTTTCTTACGCCGCCACGGATTTCCGGTGACGAACTTCAAAACGATTGCTTCGCTGGTGGATTTGCAGATCGGGTTGAAAGAATTGGGTTGTCCGGCGGTGCTCAAAACCGCTGGCTTCGGGTATGACGGCAAAGGCCAGATCAAGATCGAGTCCGTCTCGGAAGCCGCCGCCGTTTGGGCCAACGCGGGCCGGCAGGAATTGATCCTGGAAGCGCTGGTGGATTTTGCGCTCGAACTTTCGGTCGTCGCGGCGCGCGGCAGCGATGGCAGTTTTGTGCATTGGGGCGTAGTCGAAAACGAGCACAACCGGCATATCCTGGATGTCTCAATCGCCCCGGCGCGCGTTTCGCCAGCGGTCGCCGACGAAGCCGTCGCCATCACCGAAGCTGTGCTGGAAAAGCTCGATGTGGTGGGTGTGCTGTGCGTTGAATTTTTTCTGACCCGCGCGGGCAAGCTGCTCATCAACGAACTGGCTCCGCGCCCGCACAATTCCGGCCACTTTACTTTTGACGCCAGTGTGACCAGCCAGTTTGAACAGCAACTGCGCGCCGTGTGCGGCTTGCCGCTCGGTTCGACGGCCTTGCTCAAACCGGCCGCGATGGCGAATTTGCTGGGCGATCTGTGGGCGGCGGGCGAGCCGGATTGGGCCGCTGCCTGTGCCTTCCCTGAAATCAAATTACATCTCTACGGTAAAGTCGGACCACAACCCGGCCGCAAAATGGGGCACCTGACCGCCTTGGCCGAAACGGCGGAAGACGCGGTCACAGCGGTGCGAAACGCGCGCGCGGCCCTGACGGATTGAGCCCGTGTGGCTTTTGAGTCAGCCGCCGGCTCAGGCCTGACTCAAGTTAGGGCCAGTTGCGAATAGGCATGTTCGATCTCAGCCGGCACGTTCACCACAACAAAGCGGCTGGCCCCGTATAGGTAGCTTTCACCGGTTTCATCCACCACACGCCGCATGCCTTCCGCTTCCGCCTCGGCGTCGCGCACGATTTCATAAAGCTTCATTCGTTCGAGCGAAGCCGGGTAGCCTTCGTTGTTCACACAAATGCCGAATGTCCGTTTAGCGTGGTTTGTTTTTTTACTCATAACGCTTAATCCAAAAGCTTCGTGACTTTGAATTCTCTTTTGCCGATCCCGTGTGCTTCGTACCAGTGGATTTCGGCGTTGCGCAAATTGCCGCTCGGGCCGCGCGCACCCAAGCTTCGCCTTTCAGCTTACGCCAACGTCCTTTGCCGTAGCAGCGCCACAATCGTTGGCGGTCGCGGATGCTGAGGTTGACAGCGATGGTCTTGATGTTCGTGATACCGCCTGCCAGTTCAAAGTCCATTGAAACGCCCCTTTTTCGGGCGCGAATGATAGAGCCTGTGACACTGAATCGCCAAGCTGAGATGCGCCGTGGCCTCCTTTGCAAAAACAACTACTGCCGCTTATCATCCCGGCCTTATTCCAGCAGTCATCATTTTTGCGTTTATTGAATTGGTCAACCGTGCACTCAAACCACAGCAACAGCGCCCACACACGAAAGCCGCACACCGCAAACGCCGCGCTTGTCGGGGCCTTGGTGTGTGTTGCGGGTTGAGCGCCGGTTTTTTTTAGAGGAAAAGGAACAGCATGGCAGAGCAATTTGATGTGACAGTGATCGGCGCGGGGCCGGGCGGCTATGTCGCCGCCATCCGCGCCGCCCAAGTCGGTTTGAAAACCGCCCTCATCGAACGCGATAAAGACCTGGGCGGCACCTGTCTGTTGCGCGGCTGTATTCCCACCAAAGAGTTGTTGCACTCGGCGCACGTCTACGAACTCATCAAAGAACCCGCCGAATTCGGCGTCGAAGTCACCGGCGCGACGCTCAATTTCCCGGCGGTGATGCGGCGCAAAAACGCCATCGTCACCAAGCTCTCCAAAGGCGTCGAGTTCCTGATGAAGAAGAACAAAATCACCGTCTTCAAAGGGCAGGGCAAGCTGGAAGGCAAAGGCCGCGTGACGGTGACCGGCGCGGATGGCGTCGTGCAGGACGTGCCGACCAAGAACGTCATCATCGCCACCGGCTCAGCCGTGCGCCTGCTGCCGGGCTTGACGATTCAAAACCCGCGCATTGTGACCAGCGATGAATTGCTCGACTTTCAGCACGTGCCCAAAAGCCTGGTCGTGCTGGGCGCGGGCGCGGTCGGCGTCGAATTCGCCTCGGTCTTCAACCGTTTCGGCAGCGCGGTGACCGTGATCGAAATGCTCGACCGGCTGGTGCCTATCGAAGACGAAGAGACCTCGAAGGAATTGCAGCGGGCCTTTCGCAAACGCAAGATCAACACGCTGGTCAGCACCAAGTTTGAAAGCTGCACGGTCAACGCCGACGACGTCACGATCAATTACACCGACAGCAAGGGCAAGCCGGGCACGATTACGGCGGAGACGCTGCTCGTGGCGATTGGCCGCCGTCCGGTAACCGACGGGTTGGGGTTGGAAAATACGAAATGCGAGGTCGAGCGCGGCTACATCAAGGTGGACGAGTACATGCGCACGGCGGAGCCGAATGTTTACGCCATCGGTGACGTAGTGCCTACGCCCTGGCTGGCGCACGTGGCGTCGAAAGAGGGCTGTCTGGCTGCCGAACACATTGCCGGGCGCAATCCGCGTCCGATCAATTACAACCTGGTGCCGAACTGCACCTACTGCGAACCCGAAATCGGCAGCGTCGGCTTGACCGAAGCGAAGGCGAAGGAGAAGGGCTACGACGTGAAGGTCGGCAAGTTCCCCTTCTCGGCGCTGGGCAAGGCGATGATCCTGGGCGAGACCGAAGGCTTCGTCAAAGTGATCGCCGACGCCAAGTATGATGAAGTGCTGGGCGTGCATATGATCGGCCCGCACGCGACCGATTTGCTGGCCGAAGCATGCGTGGCGATGGGCTTGGAAGCGACCGCCGAAGAGTTCGGCCACATCATGCACGCGCATCCGACGTTGAGCGAAGCGGTGATGGAGGCGGCGGAG
The DNA here is from genome assembly GCA_043740245.1 of Acidobacteriota bacterium. Lineage (GTDB taxonomy): Bacteria > Acidobacteriota > Blastocatellia > RBC074 > RBC074 > JACPYM01. The sequence goes on from JAYUCP010000054.1 coordinate 10,389, forward strand.
GCGGTGCACGGGATGGCGACGAGTATTTAGCGTTGAGCTTAATTATGAGTGACTTGTTACTCAAATCGCTGGAGATCGAAGGCTATCGTAGCTTTCGCCATCTGCGAATCCCGCAGCTTGGGCGGGTCAATCTTGTTGTCGGCAAAAATAATGTGGGAAAAACAGCCCTGCTGGAGGCGCTGCGTTTGTATGCGGATAAAGCTCGTTACAAAACCGTGCGCGCTATTTTGCAAGCGCGGAACGAGTTGCCGGAATTGAATGGGCAGCGGGACTATGTTGGTGAAGCGCCATTTTTGGAGGTGAAGAACCTTTTCCATGGCCGAGCGGACTTACGCCAAACGCCGGTTGCCTTTCAAATCAAGGCGGACGATGACCCGGCCAGAACGCTGGCTGTCGCGATCAAATGGTATCAAGTTACTTTCCAGGATGAAGGGCCGCGACTATTGCTGCTGCAAGATTTAAGTAGCTTGGGCAGCCTCGCAAATGTGGCCGCCCATTTAGAGGCTACTTATGACGAGAAGAAAGTAGCTGCCTATCAGTTGAGCGATCCCTGGGGTCTTGAACAACAAAAAGTGGAAGTGAGCAAGGCGCAATTTATTCCAACGGACGGACTCGGCCGCAAAGCGATTTCTGAATTATGGGATCAAATCGCTTTGACCGATGCCGAAGAAAGCGCGCTCCAGGCGCTTAGATTGATGGAGCCTGGGGTGCAGCGTTTGAACTTCCTGGCCAGAGACAAAAACGAAGCCGTGCGCATCCCTTTTGTGAAGCTGGATGGCGTAACTGAACCAGTGCACTTGGGCAGTATGGGTGAGGGGATGAGTCGCTTATTGGGACTGGCCATGGCGCTGGCGTCCGTACCAAACAGCCTCTTGCTGGTTGATGAAGTTGAGACGGGCTTTCACTACTCGATCCTGCCGCAAGTTTGGCGTTTGATTTTTGAGACGGCGGCAAAACTGAATGTTCAAGTCTTTGCCACGACGCACAGTTGGGATTGTATCGAAGCGTTTCAAGCAGCGGCCACACAGCATCCGCAAGCTGGTTTGCTGGCACGGCTGGAAAACCGGGAGGGCGAAGTGCGCGCCACTCTTTTTGATGAAAAGCGGTTGGCGATCGCCACGCGTGAGCAAATTGAGATTCGGTAAGCATGGCTGAGAAGAACGTCATTTTGGTGGAAGGGAAGGACGATGAGCACGTCGTCAAACAACTCTTTGGCGGGTATCCTGCTACATTACCGTTTCAACTCAAGGAAATGGCTGGGATTGATAAGTTACTCGAAACCCTGCCGGTTCAAATTGACGCCAGCGAGTTGGAACGTTTGGGTGTGGTGGTGGATGCCGATGAGCAAATTGAGGCACGTTGGGCACAGTTAAAAACGCTCCTCAGCGCGGCTGGCTACACCACGCTTCCGGCGACACCGGATCAAGGGGGCACATTGATCAAAGAGCAAGGACGTCCGTTAATCGGTGTTTGGATCATGCCGGACAATGCTTTGCCGGGGAAATTGGAAAATTTTCTTAGCTTCCTGATTCCGCCCAGCGATGCGCTTTGGCCAAAGGCGCAACGGGATGTGGATGCTATTCCGGCGGCTGACATGAAGTTCCAAAAGCCCGACGAGATCAAAGCCAAGCTGCATACTTGGCTGGCTTGGCAAGCTGAGCCTGGCAAGCCCTATGGACTCGCAATTCGCGCGCGGTTTTTGGATGCCGAGGCCCCGCCTGCGCAACAATTTATGAACTGGCTGAAGAGGCTTTTATCGGCCTGATTTTTTGCTTGAAACAGAGGAGAGCGAATGGCTACAGATGTCGTGATGCCCCAGATGGGCGAATCCATTGCCGAGGGCACAATCGTCAAATGGTTGAAGAAAGTCGGCGACAACATCGGACGCGATGAACCGCTCCTGGAAGTTTCGACCGACAAGGTGGACACCGAAGTCCCGTCACCTGCGGCGGGTGTTGTGCTGGAAATCCTGCATCAGGAAGGCGAGACCGTGGCGGTCAACGCCGTGCTCGCGCGCATTGGCGAAGCGGGCGGGACGGCGGCTCCCGCTCCCGCAGCGGTGGCTCCCACCCCGGAACCTGCGCCCGTAGCGGTGGCTCCCACCCTGGAACCTGCGCCCGTAGCGGCAGCGCCGGTTGCGCCTGTGTCAGCGCCCGTAGCGGCAGCGCCGGTTGCACCCGCTGCACCTGCGCCCGTTGCCGCGCCACCTGTGCCGCCAGCAGCGGAGGCGGCTGAAGAGAAAGCGAAAGTCCGTTCATCGCCGCTCGTCCGCAACATCGCGCGCGAACACGGCGTGAATTTGGAAGCAGTGCCCGGCACCGGGTTGGGCGGCCGCGTGACCAAAGACGACATTCTGAATTTCATCGAACAGGGACAAGGGCAGGGCAAAGCCGCGCCTGCAGTTCCCGCCGCCGCTCCGGCAGTGCCCGCGACAGTCGCCGCACCGGCGCCCAAACCCGTGCCGCCAGCCCCCGCCGCGCCCGCCTTCGCGACCGGTGACCGCGTGACGGTCGAGCCGATGAGCAATATGCGCAAGCGCATTGCCGAAAACATGCTGGTCAGCCGCCGCACCTCGGCGCACGTGACCACCTTCTTCGAGGCGGATTTCACCAACATCGCGCGCTTGCGCGAGCGCGTCAAAAAACAATTCGAGGCGCAGCACGGCACGAAGCTCACCTTCCTGCCCTTTGTCATCAAGGCTACGCTGGACGCGCTCAAGGCGCTGCCGGTCGTCAACGCTTCGGCGGATGGCGACACCATCGTTTACAAACACGATTACAACATCGGTATCGCAGTCGCCCTCGAATGGGGCTTGATCGTGCCGGTCATCAAACAGGCCGATATGCTCAGCATCAGCGGGCTGGCGCGCGCTTCGCAAGACCTGGCGAACCGCGCGCGCGGCAAGCAACTCAAACCCGACGAGATCAGCGGCGGGACATTCTCGATCACCAACTTCGGGTTGTATGGCGGCTACACCGCGACGCCGATCATCAACCAGCCGCAAGTGGCGATCCTGGGCTTGGGCGGCATCCACAAGAAACCGTGGGTGATTGAAACACCGGACGGTGACGCGCTGGCGATCCGGCACATCGGCGTGCTGAGCCTGTCATTCGATCACCGCATCATTGATGGTGCGGTGGGCGATCAGTTTCTGGCGCACATCAAGCAGACGATTGAGACGACCGATTGGTCGGCTTTGCTGTAGGCGGCGTTGATCTGTACGTGCAGTACGGGGAGCGTGAGCGACCTGAGCCTTGGCCGTTGAGGTATTGAAGAGAAACCAAGTCGCTTAGAGCGGGTTGCAAGCGCATGTACGGCAAACTGTCAGTTTGCCGTAGGCTCAATCCTCAAACCGACTGTGCTGGCGCTGCCCGGAAGCAGTTCGCAGACCACGCCTACGGCAAACTAACAGTTTGCCGTACATGCGTTTGCAACCCGCTCTAACTTGAAGGCACAGGTCGCTCACGCTCCCCGTACTGCATACTGGTTTCAATGCGAAGTTGTGACGCGCGTTATCTGGGGCGGATGGGCTACGCCGAAGCCTTGGCGTTGCAGCAGTCCCTGCACGCCACGCGCAAACGCGACGAAGCGCCCGACACGTTGTTGCTGCTTGAACATACGCCCGTCATCACGCTCGGGCGCGGCGCCAATCGCGCCAACGTGCTGGCTGATGAAACGGCGCGGCAACGGCGCGGCGTCGAACTGTTTGAAACCGGACGCGGCGGCGACGTGACCTATCACGGGCCGGGGCAGTTGGTCGGCTATCCGATCATCAACCTCGCGCCCGACCGCCAAGACGTGCGGCGTTACGTTCAGGATTTGCAGGAAGTGCTCATCCGCACCGCGCGCGATTTCGGCGTCACGGCGGAACCGCGCGGCGGCGCGTTCGTCGGCGTTTGGGTCGGCGCTGAAAAGCTCGCGGCCATCGGCATCCGCATCTCGCGCTGGGTGACGATGCACGGGTTCGCGTTCAACGTGACGACGGACTTAAGCTACTTTGAATTGATCGTACCGTGCGGGATTCGCGCGCACGGCGTGACGTCACTCCAACAACTCACTGGCAAGCAGTTCGCTATACAGGATGTCGCCGCAAGCGTCACTACGCATTTCGGCGCAGTGTTCAACCGCTCTATGTCCGTTGCCAGCAGTGCGCGCAACTGACCACTGAAAAAAGCTATGCGCAAACTTTCGCTCACCCAGCAAATCTTTGTCGGCCTCGCCCTCGGCGTCTTGGCTGGTTGGCTGATTCACCGCTTTTTCGACGCTGACCCGCATGCCAAAGAGCAGGCCATTCAATGGGTGCGCGTGCTGAGCCGCGTCTTTTTGAGCTTGATCAAAGTCATCATCGCACCGCTGATCTTTTCGACGCTGGTCGTCGGCATCGCCGGCGCGGGCAATATCAGAGAGGTCGGGCGCATCGGGCTGAAGGCGATTATCTACTTTGAGGTCGTCACCACACTGGCGCTTTTCATCGGCTTGGCGGCGGTCAACCTCACCAAGCCGGGCGTCGGCGTCAATCTGCCCGCCGAACAGAGCGCCGAGGCGAAAGAGATTGCCGCGCGCGCGAGCAAAATGTCGCCGCAAGATCACATCGTCAACATCTTCCCGACCAGCCTGATCAAATCCATGGCTGAGAACGACGTGTTGCAGATCGTCGTCTTCAGCCTGATCTTCGCCATCGGCGTCGCCAGCATCGGCGAGAAGGGCAAGCCCATGCTCGCCTTTTGCGAATCGCTGTCAGAGGCGATGTTCAAGTTCACCAACTACGTGATGCTGTTTGCGCCGTGGGGCGTCGGCGCGGCGATGGCCGTCACGGTGGGCAGCAAGGGTCTGGGCGTGCTCGTCAATTTGGCGAAGCTGATTTTGACGCTTTATGGCGCGCTGGCGTTTTTCATTTTGCTGGTGCTCTTGCCGGTGGCCTTGTTGGCGCGTATCCCGCTCAAACGTTTTGTGCAGATGGTGCGCGAACCGGCCTTGCTGGCCTTCACCACGACTTCGAGCGAATCGGCGTTCCCCAAGGCGCTCGAAAACATGGAGCGCCTGGGCGTGCCGCGCCGCATCGTCAGTTTCATCCTGCCGCTCGGTTATAGTTTCAATCTGGACGGCTCGACGTTGTACCTCTCGCTGGCCGGCATCTTTGTGGCGCAGGCCTCGAATCATCCGTTGACGCTGGGCCAGCAACTGCTGATGCTGTTGACGCTGATGCTTTCGACCAAAGGCATCGCCGCCGTGCCGCGCGCCTCGCTGGTCGTACTGGCCGGCACGCTCGCGCAATTCGGCCTGCCGCTCGAAGGCATCGCGTTGATCCTGGGCGTGGACGAATTCATGGACATGGCGCGCACGGCGACCAACGTCATCGGCAATTGCCTGGCGACGGCGGTGGTGGCGCGTTGGGAAGGCGAGTTCAACGACGCGGGGAATGAGATCGTCGCGCCGATTGATGT
>JAYUCP010000055.1:0-6347 GCA_043740245.1 Acidobacteriota bacterium
TAGCCCGCGCGTGAGCAAGGGCTTTACTGGCAGCAGACAGCCCTTGCTCACGCGCGGGCTACTGACACGCCGTCCCACACTCGATTTAGGCACTACCCAATCATGAGGAGGCTATGGGTAAGTCGTGAACTGCTACAGCCGGGAATTTATTAGCTGCACGCACCGTAGTTGTTGTTGCCGTTGAGTTGATCGAACAGGCGCGCCAGGGCCTGCATGTCTTCGGGCCGATTCAGCGGGAGCAATTGCCGCGTTTGCGCAAAGACATCGCCCAAGCGGGTCGTGGCGCTGACGATGAAACCGTTGCTGAGTTGGAAGGGTTCGAACTCCAGGCCATAACACGAGAGCGGCGCTTTCAACGCCTCCTGCACATAGTGCGAAGCTTCGCCGCCCGCGTTCAACAGATTCAACTGCGCCGCCACGAATTCGCGGTTCAGGTATTGCAGCGGAACTTGTGTCCTTAACATACGCAAAGCAGTTGCTGGCGGCATGCTGCGCGCCGCGACCGGGCGATTGAAATTGACGCCGCCGATCAGCACCATCCCATACGGAATGTCTGCAGGGTGCGCGCAATAAACCAGATAGTAATACTCGGCAGCGCGGAAACAGATGGTCTTGCAACCCTCATCAACCGGGCATTCGGCCGCGCAGGGGAAGCCGCTCGGATAGCCGCCCGTCAATTGCCCCAGCAAGCCTGTGCCAGGATTGTTCTCATCGCCGGCAATGCGATTGCGGTTGACGACGATGTCGGGCACGACCACCGAGGTTGTGCCCGCACCCAACCCGCGCGTGATTTCAATCCCCAACTGAAAACAGCCGTGCAGCGGCGAATCGAAATCCATCGGGAAAGAGAAGGTCAGTAAGCCCGTACGTTTGCCGCGCGGCCCGGCCTCATCCACAAACGGAATCAACACGCCTTGCTTGGTATCCGGCCCCATTGAAAAGCGATTGTCCACGTATAGTTTCAGACTCGCGTGGATGTTGCTGAGCCGGAAGCCTTCGGCTCCGCGGGTAAAGCGCAGCAATTCCTGCACGCCTGTGCCGTCGCCGTTTTGCACGTAAACGCGCACGACATCACCGCTGGCACCATCAGTGGAGGAAAGAATCAGATTGCCGTCCCAGATGGATTCGGCGCAGGTCAACGCGCGGACTGTCGCGCCCGCTTGCGTCGCCGAAAACCCGCGCGCCGGCACATTCGCCAACGCCCCCATCGTTTGCGCCTCGGCGCCAAAGCTGGCGGCGTTGACGGCAAAAGCCGTCGTGCCGTCGGCGGGATGATTGAGGCTCAAGCTGAGCGGTTTGGGCAACAGGAAAAGATCGCCTTCGGGCAAGCCAGGGGCCTTGGCAAAACCGTGAACGACCGCTGCAAGGTCGAGTTGAATACTCGCTTCAGCGGCTTGCGCTGGTTTGAAGCCGTGCTGTCCGTTCAGACAGAGCACACCGCAGGCCAACAGTGAAATCAAAATGGCAAGTCGGAAATTTTTTTGATACTGCATTACAACTTCCTCGAACGCTGGTACGGAGGTCTTCCGCCAGCAAATGCGCCCACACCAAACACCGTGCTGAAAAGCCCGGCGCGCAGCCATGGGAATTGGCACCCATAAGAGCATTGAATTGGAAAGAACCTAGCAGGAGTGTGTGTAGCGCCGCTTCAGCTTGAGCGGGCAATCTTAGGTGTGTGTGTCAGTCTGTGTTCCAGTTTTCCATTGCCGGAGCCATTTCGATTTTGCCCTTGGCCAGCACTGATGTTTGCCGAATGCAGAATCGAGAAACTAAGGCAAACCCGATGCCAGCGGACAGCCTGGTCAAGGCACCCGCGCGCAAAAACAGGAACGTTGCTGAAAAGAACGGAAAGTCAGTCTGGCTTAGCCAGTTGGCGTTTTAGAGCACGCGGCGGGGGCGCACTCCGTATAGACTCTGTTTCAGTTCGCGCTGCACACGCTGTCTACGATTGATGATAGCGGTGGGGGAGAAATGTCTTCGATAGAGGACAAGGTATGAAAAAGCGACGACGCACAGCAGTGCCGCGAATTGCCAATCCAAAGCGGCGAGTCCAGCGTGATAAATCAAGGGATTGTCCATGTCTAAATCCACCTAAAGTGGCCCACAGTGGAGTGAAAATCTGATGATGTGCTGTAGCTTCGGCTTGGGGCGCAGGCCTGCCGAAGAGGCCAGTCAGCGATTGGATTTTGGTAGCGAACGAATATCTTGACGGGGTCACAACGAGACTTTGATCAGCAGCTCAATTGGCGCAAGGCTGGATCAACATCAGGGGATGCCGCTGTAAAGTGCTCAGTTTGGCGAAACATTACACGCGTGTGCCGGGGCGGGTGAAAAATCCAGCTTGGGTTTGCTCGTGCCGCCTCACGTCGATCACGCGGCAAATGCCGCGCAGACTTAAGCGTTCCAGTAGTAACCGCTTGATCAACTCACGCGGCGCGGCGCTGACGTGTTGTGAGTCTGCGACGAATTGGCGTGCGCACGCTTTACACTGATAGTTCTGTTTCCCGCTGGCGGTGTGACCGTTCCGTTTGATGTGCGATACTCCGCACTGTGGTTGTAATGAGCTTGCAATTCTCAATTACAGTGAGTCGCTCACCTTTTCCTAACCGCACAGCACTACATTTTTACCACTACCCAAACTCCGAGTCACCGCGCCTTCCGGCTGTTTGCCGAGCTTTCAAGCCAATGGACGAGTGACCGATAGGGTGCAGCGGGAAACGGTTGCGCCTCCCGTATTTGGAAAGGAGCTTTCATGCGATTTCGGCTGTCAGGGCTTTGCCTTGCCATTTTGTGTCTAACCAATTTCTTTTATTCAGTAGCGCTTGCCCAAGCCGGTCAGTCTGAACTCACCGGCGAGGTGCGCGATGCGGCCGGCGCTGGGGTGGCGCGCGCGACGGTGACCATCACCCAGGTAGACACCGGCTATGTGACGACAGTGACGACGGCGGGAGACGGCGTTTACACCGTCACGAACCTGCGTCCCGGCCTTTACACCATTGCGGTCAACGCGCCGAGCTTTCGCCGCTTCGTGCGCGAAGGCGTGCGGCTGGCGACGGGAGAGCGCATTCGCGTGGATGTGACACTCTCCACCGGTAACGTGGAAGAGCAGGTCACCGTCAACGCCGACGCCTCGCTGCTGAGGACTGAAAGCGGAAGCCTGGGGCAGACGATCCCGAACCGCCGCATCGTCGATCTGCCGCTGAACGGGCGCAATTTCTTTTCGCTGATCGCGCTCGCGCCCGGCGTCGCCGCGCCGCCGCCGACCACGGCGGGGCCTTCGTTGCCGCGCCTGAATGGAGGCCGTCCGCGCGTCAATGAGTTTCTTTACGACGGCATCTCGGCATTACAGCCCGAACCAGGACAGGTCGCCTTCACGCCAGTGATTGATGCGATTCAGGAATTCAAGCTGGAAACCAATTCGCCGCCCGCCGAGTTCGGACGCTTCAACGGCGGCGTCATCAATCTGACGACCAAATCCGGCACGAACGATCTGCACGGAACCGTGTTTGAATTCCTCCGCAACGAAGCCCTGAACGCCCGCAACCTGTTCGCGCCGGCCACGACTGCCAATCCCACCAAACCGGTTTTCCGCCGTAACCAATATGGCTTTGCCATAGGCGGGCCAGTGATCAAAGAGCGCACGTTTTTCTTCGGCGACTTTCAGGGAACGCGCCAAAGCATTGGCCGCGTGCTGATTTCAAACGTGCCCACGCTGGCGCAACGCAACGGCGACTTTTCTTCAACTCTGGGCGCGCCGCTCTTCCTGCAAACCACGACGACGGGCGGCGTCTCAGCGGTCAGCGCAACCACAACCAACACCGGCACGCCGATCAACGTGATTGATACAAACGGCGCCATCGTACAGGCGCGCGCCGGGCAAATCTTCCGCATTGGTGACCGGCGCGCTTACGCGGGCAACCTCGTCCCGCTCGCCGATTTCGATCCGGTTGCCAGAAAGCTGCTCGACCGTTATCCGCTGCCAACCGCAGCGGGCGCGGCCAACAACTTCCGCCGCGTTGCCAACGAAGCGACGAATCAGGATCAATTCGACGTGCGGCTGGATCACCGCTTTTCCGACCGCAATCAAATCTTCGGACGCTTCTCCTTCTTCAATGAAGACGCCACGCTCGTCACCCCGCTGCCCGAGGGAAGCGGCGCTATCACGCAAGGCGTACTAGGCGTGCAAAAGAGCCGCGGGGTTCAGGCGGTCGGCAATTACAAAAAAGTCTTTTCCGCAAACGTCTTGAATGAATTGCGCGTCGGTTACACGCGTCGTTCGATTGATCGCCGTGCGCTGCTGCTCGACGCCCCGCCGTCGCAAAGTCTGGGCCTGCCCGGCATTCCACAAAACGGAGCGTTTCAAAACGAACTGCCGACCTTCACCATCGCGGGCTTGCAGCAACTCGGCCCTGCGGCAAACACCAACTCGCTTTTCAACACGGACGTGACGCAAATCTTTGATTCGCTCGGCTGGCAGCGCGGGCGGCATTCGCTCAAAGCAGGCGTGGATTTTCGCGTCGAACGCCTGAACGTGTTGCAGCCGCCCGCGCCGACCGGCATCTTCAATTTCACCGCGCCGTTTTCAAATTCGCGCGGCACGGCGAATACGGTCGGCGCGCAGCCGGGCAATGCGACGACCAGCAGTCTGCTGGCGGGTCAAACGGGAAACGCGCTCGCCAGCTTTCTGCTCGGACAGGTCAGCAACTTCTCGATTGACTTGCAGCAGAAAGCGCTTCACCCACGCGCGCGCATCCTGGAATTTTTCGCGCAGGACGATTTCAGAGTCAGTTCGCGGCTGACCATCAATGCCGGGCTGCGCTACACGCTCAACTTCCCCTCGACCGAAACTGGAAATCAGGGCGCGGTCTTCAACCTTCAGACGCAACAACTCGAATACCTCGGCCAGAACGGCTTCCCGGAAACGGCGCGCGAACTGCACAAACTCGACTTCGGGCCACGGCTCGGACTCGCCTATCGCTTCACGGACAGAACCGTGGTGCGCGCCGGCTACGGCCTCATTTTCCAGGAGCAAGTGGGCCTCACGACGCCGTTTACGATTCCACAGTTCCCGTTCATCCAAACGGTCACGCAACGTTCGCTCGATGGCGTAACACCGGCCTTCGCGCTCTCCGCCGGGCCCAATGTGCAGCCGATTCCGCTCAACCCTGATGCTGGCTTGGGGCAAGGCGTTTTTTCAGCGGATCGTGATTTGGGCAGCGGCTACGTGCAGCAATGGAACCTGGCGATCCAGCGCGAGATCACATCCAATCTGGTTGCTGAAGTCGCCTATGCCGGATCGAAGATCACCCACGTCGGCATCCCCGACACGAACATCAACCAACTCACTGTCGAACAACTCGCGCAAGGCAACACGTTGCTGCAACAGGTGGCGAATCCATTCTTCGGCCAGCTTCCGCGCTCGTCTTCATTGGGCGACCCGACGATCCCACGCGCGCAATTGCTGCGCCCTTTTCCGCGTTTTACGACCGTCAGCCTCTATCGCAACAACGTCGGCAACACCAACTACCAGGCGCTGCAGGCGAAGCTGGAAAAGCGCCTTTCGCAAGGCCTCGCGTTCCTGGTTTGCTACACGCGCTCGAAATTGATTGACGATGCCGGGCAGGTCTTTGATCAGAGCATTCAGACCGGTCCGGTCGGCAACTTCCCGGTCGCCGACAGCTTCAACCGCGCGCTGGAAAAAGACATCTCGACGGGCGACATTCCAAACGTCTTTGTCGCCAGCTTCAGCTATGAACTGCCGTTCGGGAAAGGGCGTACCTTCAACCTCGCGGGCGTGGCCGGCAAACTGCTCGGCGGCTGGGAAATCGCCGGCACGGTGTTATTACAGTCGGGGCTGACTTTCTCCGTTACACAGATCACAAACTTCAACGCCTTCGCGGGATTCGGCACGCAGCGTCCGAACATCTTGCGGAACCCGGCCTTGCCAGGCGACCAGCGCACGACCGCGCAATGGTTCGACACGGCAGCGTTCGCCGTCGCGCCGCAATTTACGCTTGGCACAGCTTCGCGCAATCCTGTGCGAGGCCCCGGCTACCGCACGGCGGACATCGCGCTCATCAAACGGACGTACTTCGGCGAAGCCAGGAACGTTGAGTTCCGCGCGGAAATCTTCAACCTGACCAACACGCCGCCACTCGCCAACCCGAACGGCGTGGTTGGCAATGCGGCCTTCGGCACGATCACGTCGGCGGGCGACCCGCGCGTCATTCAATTCGGGCTGAAACTCAACTTTTAAGAAAGGAAAGGTCTACTTATGAACCGACGACGAGAAGCTTATTCTGCTCTCTGCCTCTGTCTGTTGTTGGCTGCCGTCGCCAGTGCGCAGA
>JAYUCP010000056.1:0-6345 GCA_043740245.1 Acidobacteriota bacterium
GAGCGGCTTGCGCGTCATCACCATTTCAAACATGCCGGCCGATGAGCCGCGCAATACCTATCCCGCCGCGCTGGCCGCATTGCAAGCCGAAGCCGAAGCACAACGCGCGCAGTTCAACGAAGTCGCCACGCAACGCGACCGTTTGCGCACGCTGCACGCGCAAGGCCTGATTCCGCGCAGTGAATTGGACTCGCAGGAAGCGCGCGCCGCCGCGCTGGCCGGGGCCTTTGACGCCGCGCGCCAACGTTTGGACGCGGCCTTGATCGAACACCGCCGCCGTCACGCGAGCACGGCGACAGAACTGCATCTGGCCGAAACCGACACGGGCACGGAACGCTTGAACCTGGACAAGCTCAACGGCGAATTGCGCAGTCAGCGCGCATTGCTGACGACGCTGGCCGCGCGCCGCGACTTGTTGTTGCGCAAACGCGCGCAATTCGAACTGGCCACACCGCGCGCGGGCTGGGTCTTTGGCGAAGAACTGCCGCGCCTGACCGGCCAGTTCTTTCAAAAAGGCGTAGAGATTTGCCGCGTCGCCGATACGCGCCAACTGCTGCTGCGCATTCAAGTGCCCGAACGTGAAATCGGCGATGTGCGCGTGGGCGCGCCAGTGCGCCTCAAAGTGCGGGCCCTGCCCGACCAGACTTTTTTCGGCACGGTCTCGAAACTCGGCAGCGAGAGCGAACGCGATGAACAAGGGCAACCGGCTTGGCGCGTTGAGCTGACGATTGAAAATCAGGCAGGTTTGTTGCGGCCCGGTATGACGGCCTTTGCGCGCGTTGATTACGGACGCCAGGCGGTGGGGCAAATGCTGGCGCATAAAATCCGGCAAGGGTTGCGGCCTGAGTTGTGGCTGTTTTGAGCGAGTGTAATTACAAGGGAACGCAATCCCGCGTGCATAAGCGGGCCAAGACAAGTCAAAGCTAAAAGAAAAGCAGGCAAGCCATCAACGTGGATAGCTTGCCTGCTTTTCCTTGTCTGCGAAACAGGATGTTACGGCTTCGCTCCAGCGGCGGGCGCAGGTTGCGCAGCCGCATTACCGGTATCCGAAATGGGTACGCCTTCACCGTGCGGCAAGGCGTTCACTGTCTTTGATTCGAGGGTGCGGATGGTACCGTCTTCGATCACATTGTAATCGTGATCAGCCGCGCCGGGGGTAATACGCGTAGCCTGGATGCAATACTTGTCCGCTTCAGCGTCCGTTGATGTGTAACGGTATTGGCTGACCGGGTTGCCGCTGGCGAAGTTGGCGCCGACCAGCCCCGCATCTCCCAGCTCTTTCAAAGTGCCGAACTTGCCTTTCATCGTGTTGTATTGCGCCTGGGCACTATGAATCGTGCGCAGCGAAGAGATGGCCGCTGTCTCGCGGCCCAGCTTGAGATTCGCTTGCAGTTTCGGCAGCGCGACGGCGGCCAGAATCCCGATGATCGCCACCACGATCAATAACTCGATCAGCGAAAAGCCCGCCTGTTTTTGTAACCGCTGGCGGCGCGGCGTGCGTTGATGTTTCTGCTTCATAAAACTTGTGCTCCTTGGTTTAGGTCGTTCTTGAGGGTCGCGGGATTGCTGGCTCACCGGTCAATGTAACGATCACCTCTCAAGACGGTTCCAAATATACTACAAGCGCGCGCCGCGCCAAACCCTGCGCGTGACGCCGCGTTTATGAGTTGACCACTGCCCGCCGCCGCCGCGTCACCTTGCTTGGATAGGGATTGCCGAAGCTGCGCAACGCCACCCACAACACCGCCAGCGAACCGACCAGCCACATCACCGCCCAAAAGACCGCCGGGACGCCTGTCATCTGCTCCAGGTTAAACGCATCGCTCGGCGTATCGCTGGCCGCCGAGATCAGAAAGAGCGTGCGCAGATCAAACAGCGCATTCAAACAACATTGAATCGCCAGAAAGCTCAGGAAGAAATGCGCCGCGCGTTCGGTCAACGCGATGGCGCAAAACACCAGCGCAATCGCCAGCCCGATGCCGGTCAGCAAACTCAGCGTCCCGCGCGCAAAGAACAGCGTCAGCCCCAACACCGCCGCCGCCGTCAGCGTCAACACGGCTTTGGCGTGGCGGCCATCGCGGCACAGCGCCAGCAGGCTCGCGCCATAAACGGTGCTGGCGAGATAGCCCGCGCTGGCGATGATGAGCGGCACGCCGCCGGTCGAAAAGGTCTCGCCGCTCGCATCCAGATGAATACGCAGTCCCGTCACCCAGCCGCCCGTCAGCAATGCCAGCAAGGCGTGTCCACCTTCGTGAATGAAGGTGACGAAAAGCCGGAAGGGATAAGCCAGCCAGCCTGCGCCCGGGACGAATGACAGGGCGACCGTCAAGCCGGACGCCAGCAACAAAAATTGAAACCCGTCATGAACTCGTCTTTGCATAGCCGTTGTTACGCGCGATCAGGCGCCTTGGTTCAATCCTTCTACGTCACAACTCCGCGCCGCTCAACCAATACATATTGCCAAAGCCGCCGATGTAACGCACCCGTTCTACCTTCAATTTGAACAGCCGGAAATCGCCCATTTGAAAGAGCGAGGCCGCGTCGGGGAAGCGTTGCAAATACGCTTGGCGCGCCGGTTCAGCTTCGGTCTCATCCACCAATGCAGCCGTGCACAACAGCGTCGCACGCGCTCCGGCCTGCGGATTGGCCTGTGCCTGCGCATCCTGCACGAAGAGGCTGACGCGCGGGTCGGCCAATATGTTTTGCGTGTGCTCGGCCAACTGGCTCAACAGCAAGATTGGTTCGTCGCTTGTGGTCAACGCGAACGGCGCCAGTGAGCCGAAGGGCCAGCCCTGCGCTTTGCGTGAGAGTGTCGAAAGTAAGCCCTGTTTTTCTTGCGCCAACAATTGGCGCACCGGTTGTGAACGATCCTGCTGATTCATTGCGTGTGCCTGTTGCGTGGAGTTGGTTGCGTGGGGCCAACTTCGTGGGAGAAGATTGCGGTGAAGTTCCCGATGAGCATTGCACAAATCGGCTGAGAGGATAATCCCAACCACACCAATGAGCAAAGAATTTGAGTTGTTAAAAGTCGCTTCGGCGCGGGTCTCGTTCCTGCGTTTTATGGGCATCGAACTGCTGGACGCAGGCGCGGGCTGGGCGCAGATGAAGCTGCCCTTTCGTGAAGAGTTGCTGCAACCCGCGTCATTGCACGGCGGCGCGATTTACGCGCTGGCCGATTCCGCCGCCGCTCACGCGCTGATGACGCTGGTGTTGCCTGACCAATTCGCCACCACCGTCGAACAGCGCATCAACTTTTTCAAGGCCGTCAAAGACCGCGACATCTTCGCCGAGGCCCGCATCGTCAATCTGGGCAAAACACTGGCCTATTGCGAAGTGGCGGTCACACTGGATGACGGCACGCTGGTGGCGAAAAGCACGGCGACGCTGATGCGGCTGGACAGAGAGCGGCTGAAGCGTGAGGGGTAAGGGATGAGGGATGAGGGATGAAGCTTCTCATCCCTTGCGTGCTGCGATGCTCACTGTTTGCGCAAACCGAAATAACCGATGGTCACGAAAAAGCCGGGCAGCAGCTTCACATGGATTTTGCCCAGGTATTGCTGCGGCGCAATCTCGACGATCTCGTCCAGGATGATGCGAATGAACAGCGGGTTTTCGGGCGCGTCGTAATCGAGCTTGATGACTGCGGTCTGCGCGTCTTTCTGCCCCTGGCCGGTGCGGGTTTTGAAGTAATAAGCGTTGGTGTTGCCTTCGGCGTTGAGGCTGAAGCGGCGGTAGAGCGGCGAGAAGACCTTGAGGATGCGCGCGCCCAGCGGCGTAAAAATGTTGAAGCCCAATTGCCCCGCGCTGTCGAACGATTTGCCCAGCCAGGGCACCTGTTTGTCGAACAGGACATGCGCCAGGCCCGGATGGAAGCCTTGCGGCGCGGGCGTGGGCACGCGGCCCTGCACGAATTGTTGGTGGTACGGGCTGCGCTCGACCAGGAAGGTGATGAGTGTGCCGGCGATCAGAATGACGGCCACAGCGACAACCAGATAAAACAGCAACGAAAGCAGCAGTGACATAACGGGCAACCTCCAGCGGATAATCTGTCAGTAAAAGCGGCAATGCGTTTTTGCTTACGCGGTTCGCCCATTGATCAGATTCATTCTAAGGACGCATTTGCCGACCATCTTCTTTTCGCCGAAAACTCTCTTCCGCCAGCTCAATCACCCCAAAGAGCGTTTGCCAGTGGAGAGTTTTTTTCCTTCCGACTGACATCCCGGCGCTTGTCCCAAGCCTGCTCGACACGCGCTTGCCCAACCTCGGGCCAGTCCTGCAATAACTCTCGCCCCAAGCCGCGCACTTGTTCCAAGACGCGCAACTCGGCCTCATCAGCCCGCCCACAATCGCCTTCGGCGTTTTCAACCAGAGCAAGCATTTGCTCAAATCGCGCACGCAATTCAGGATGTTCTCGTAATCTCTCTTCCAAGCTTCGCTTTATCATCTTGTCCTCCGAGTTGAGACCAATTTTCGCCCACTTCGTCCAATTCTAACGGTCAGTCCTTTCAATCTCACCAGTACGGAACGCAGCCTGAGTCGCTGCTTGACCAGGCCCAGACCGCTACATATAATCGCCCCGCTTTTGTTACTTGAAAGCTGCGGGGACGTGGCGGAATTGGTAGACGCGCGGGTCTCAAAAACCCGTTACCTTACGGTAGTGTGGGTTCGATTCCCACCATCCCCATTTTCTTTTTTCTACTTCGGCCTTTCGTTTTCAATCACGCAAACACAATTCGGGCAGATATAAAAATTGCGAGGCACAAGGTGCGTCAGCGATCCAATGAAGTTGCATTATGATGTTTTGGCGTGCAATGCGATCTCATTGGTCAACAGCCTGCTTGATTGAACCCTAATCCGGTTCAACCACTCGGTTGCTTTTTCAAGACCTGCTGAATGCCAGCGTGCTATTCGCAGTGCCTTGTTCATCAGCTTTGTCGTCAAACAACACAGATTAAGCAGAGGCACTCTCATTATGAAAAGAATCGTTCCAACCACATCAACACGTAAATTCATCGCGCTTCCATGCGGATTGCTCTTGCTGCAATTGCTGGCACTGACGCTGTACCCGCCCGCCCAGCAAGCCCAAAACCAGCAAGGACAGAACCGCCAGCCTGTCGCGCCGCCTACACTTGGCTTGGAGCAAGGCTATCTGGAATTCGACACGCCCGATTTCACGCTCAAGCTGGTGCAGGCTTCGCAAACCATCGCGGCGTTAATACCAAAGGGGCAACCCAAAGGCGGCCAGGGTTTCGACTTCACCCCCGCAGACCGCCTGGCGAATCGCGCCAGCGCTGGGCATTACCATTTGGGTGACTTGCTGATTCGGGTGCGTGCGGGCAGCGCGGGTGAATGGAAGGAATACTCGACCACAACCGCGCGCAAGCCGGTGCTGGCTTTGGCTGCTTCCGGGCAAACGCTCGCTGCTGCTGATTTGTCACCGACCTTGCCAGCGGATTGCCCGGTGCAAATCACGCGCAGTTGGGTGGTCGAAAATGGCCGCCTCGCACTGCGCTACGAATTGAAAAACAAAACATCAGAACCGCTAAACATCGGTGCGCTTGGCATTCCGCTGGGCTTCAACAACCACATCACCGGGCGCAACCTGCAACAGGCGCATGAAATCTGTTCCTTCTCCGACCCGTACATCGGGCAGGACGCGGGTTATTTGCAGGTGACGCGGCTGAGCGGCAAAGGCCCCGCGCTCGTCGTTGTGCCCGAAGGCAAGACGCCATTTGAGGCGTATCAATTGCTCAACGAACCGACGCGTCCGGCGCAAACCTTTGAAGGCACGTTCGCCTGGCTGGCGCACAGTCAGGCCTACGCCGAAAACGAATGGAAAGGCGTTGAGCAATGGAATCCGCCGACCAGCGCGACGCTTGCGCCGAACGCCAGCCGCACTTACGGCGTGCGCTTTCTCGTCTCCAACGAAATCCGTAACATCGAACAAACGCTCGCCGCCAACCAGCGCCCCGTCGCCGTAGGCATTCCCGGCTACGTCCTGCCGCAAGACATCGAAGCCAAACTCTTCCTCAACGCCAAAAGCAAAGTCGCTGGCATCGCGGCGGAACCGGCGGGCGCGATCACCGTTCGTGAAGACAAGCCGACGAGCAAAGGCTGGCGCGCGTATACGCTGCGCGGCAACACGTGGGGACGCGCGCGGCTGACGGTGAAATACGCCGACGGCAATCAGCAATCCATCAGTTATTACGTCATCAAACCCGCCACGCAAGCCGTCGCCGACATGGGCAACTTTCTGATGACGAAGCAATGGTTCGTAGACCCGAACGATCCCTTTCACCGCAGCCCTTCCGTGATGAGCTACGACCGCGAAGCCGACAAGATCGT
>JAYUCP010000057.1:0-15827 GCA_043740245.1 Acidobacteriota bacterium
AGTTACGCCCAGCTACCAAGTCGGGCGGCTGGGCAGGAAAGCAAAAAACTACGCGAAAACAAGGGGTTTTTAACGCCCTGTTTTCGCCAGTGTCCAGTAAGAAAGATAGCGTTTGATTCTTGATCGCGTGCATAGAACTTCACGTTAAATGCAATAAGAAAGAGCAACATCGCACTCATCTCGACCGGCGGCACCGCCAAGCTGCTGGGTGAAACGGGACTGACCATCCGCTAGGCGTGGGAGGAGAAATTTATGCCAGCTATGATTGCGCAACCAACAACTAGGCTTGTAGCGGCTCTGACAAAACGAATAGTTAATGCCGTACACCCGCTCAGGATTATTCTATTTGGTTCAGCGGCACGGGGCGAGTTGCGGGCCGAGAGCGATCTTGACGTAATGGTGGTCATGCCGAACGGAACACCTTGCGCAACCACAGCGCGTTATCTTTATCAGCAGATGTCAGGCTTTGGCTTCCCGCTGGACATTGTGGTGACGACTCCCATGGTGCTTGAGCAAAATAAAGATAACATCGGCCTGATCTACCGCTCAGTCTTAGCTGAAGGCAAGGAGATATATGCCGCCTGACAGACCCGCGCCTGGTAGCGCCGCCGATTGGCTGCGGCGCGCGCGCAGCGATTTGGCGCTGGCGGGTGTTACCTTGCCGCCGGATGTTTTGTATAGCGAGTTATGCTTTCACGCGCAACAGGCAGTGGAGAAAAGCATCAAGGCTGTGTTGATTCATTGCGCTGTTGAATTTCCCCAAACTCACGATATTGACTACCTGATGATGTTACTACCGCAGGAAATAGCGCTGCCGCCGGGCGCTGATGAGATTGTGGGATTGACCAGCTATGCAGTGATGTTCAGGTATCCGGGAGATTACGAGGACGTGACGGAAGAAGATTATCAATTGGCGCTACAAGCGGCGCGTGCTGTTTATACCTGGGCAGCTAACCTGACCACAGCATAGAAGCGAAAAATGGATAACTCATTGAAACCAATTACCCGCGCACTCATCAGCGTCTCAGACAAAACCGGCCTCGCCGAATTCGCGCAAACGCTGGTCAAACACAACATCGAAATCATCTCGACTGGCGGCACCGCCAAGGTGTTACGTGAAGTGGGGCTCGCTGTCCGTGATGTCAGCGACCTGACCGGCTTTCCCGAAATGCTGGACGGGCGCGTCAAGACGCTGCATCCCAAAGTGCACGGCGGCATCCTGGGCATACGCGACAATGCCGAGCATCAGACGAAGATGGCCGAACACGGCATCCAACCAATTGATTTGGTCGTGATCAATCTTTATCCCTTTCGCCAGACGATTCAAAAACCCAATGTCGCGTTGGAAGAAGCCATCGAGAACATAGACATTGGCGGCCCCGCGATGATTCGTTCGGCGGCCAAGAATCATCACGACGTGGCCGTGGTCGTTGATCCCGGCGATTACGCACTGATCGCGGCGTTGCTGGACGCGCATCACGGCGCGTTGCCGTTGAACATACGCTATCAACTGGCGCTGACCGCGTTCCGGCATACGGCTGCGTATGACAAGGAGATTGCGCGCTTCCTGTGGTCGCGGCAGGCCAGCAATCTGGATTTCGCGCTGGGCGCGGAAAGCAAAGCGCAGGCTGAATTGCCGGAGGAGATCGAGTTGGATTTGCAGACGGCGGCGAATTTGCGTTATGGCGAGAACCCACATCAGCGCGCCAAGCTTTACCGCATCGCTGGCAGCGACGAAAAGGGCGTGGCGAATGCTGAACAGTTACAAGGGAAGGAGCTTTCCTACAACAACCTGATTGACAGCGATGGCGCGTGGGGGTTGGTAATGGAACTGAAACGTATGTTCCTGCGCGAGGCGCGGTCAAAGGGCGCGGCTGATTTGAGCCACTTGCCGCACGCTTGCGCGATCATCAAACACACTAATCCCTGTGGCGTCGGCGTGGCGGCGACACCGCTCGAAGCCTTCCACAAGGCCAAGGCGACTGACCCGGTTTCGGCCTTCGGCGGCATTATTGCGTTCACGAATTTGGTGGACGAAGCGGCGGCGAAAGAGATCGCCGAGATGTTCGCAGAGGTCATCATCGCGCCGGAATTCACTGAAGGCGCGCGTGGCGTGCTGGCGGCGAAGAAAAACCTGCGCGTGTTGCGGATGGGCGAAGTGACGAGCAATCCGCACGCGCTCGAGTTCCGCAAGATCAGCGGCGGCGTGCTGGTGCAAGAGAAAGATGCCGAGTTGCTGGACGAAGAGAAGTTCGAGATTGTCAGTGAGCGCAAGCCTGCGCCAGCGGAGTTGCGCGCCTTACGCTTTGCCTGGGCCATCTGCAAACACGTCAAATCGAATGCGATCGTTTATGCGAAGGACGGCCAGGTAATCGGCGTGGGCGCGGGGCAAATGTCGCGGGTGGATTCGGTGCGCTTTGGCGCGGCCAAGGCACAACTCGACCTGCCCGGCAGCGTCCTGGCCTCGGACGCATTTTTCCCCTTCCGCGACGGCATTGATGAGGCCGCGAAACATGGGATCACCGCGATCATTCAGCCCGGCGGATCAATGCGTGACAAAGAATCCATCGAGGCAGCCAATGAACACGGCATAGCAATGGTGTTTACTGGAATGCGCCACTTCAAGCACTGAGGGGTTTTGCAACTTGAAGCGGTAGCGCAGTCAAAGGGCCCGCGCGTGAATGGGTTCTCGCGCAGGCCCTTTTGGTGTCAGGCAGCGACCAGTTCTTCTTCTTCCTCTTCCACAAACTCTTCGTCGTCTTCTTCGTCCTCATCAGACGCTTCGATTTCGACTGCGACTGCGACCGCGACGGCCTCTTCCGAAGGTTCTTCGTAAAGGTACTTGACGCTTTCCTTGCGCACGAAAAGTTTCGGGCTGCCATCGGCAGGGCTGAAGCTGAACGTGTCTTTGTCGTAGTACTTCACCAGGCCTTTGATCTTTTCGCCCGAAGTCAGCACGAGGACAATCGGCGTCGCTTCTTCCATCAACGTCTTGAGATAGAGAGCCTCCAAACCAGTCTGATCCATGGCTGGAGGAGCTACTTCCGGTCTCCGCTTGGGTTTTTTCTTGAAGGGTTTACGGAATTTCGGCTTCTTGCCAAATGGCCGCCCGCCGCCGCCGCCAAACGGCCGCCCACCGCCGCCGCTACCGCCGCCAAATGGCCGACCACCGCCACCGCCGCTACCGCCACCACCAAACGGCCTACTGCCGCCGCCACCGCCGCCCATCGGACGACGGCCTTTGAATGCAACCATATTTGCTCCTAAAAATGAGGTGCGTCGAACCTGAGTGGTTCGACTCATTACTGCTCCCGTTTAGTCCGTGAGTAGTGACCACGTTGCTCCGTTATTTGGTCACAAAGGAATGGGCATAATCTAGGGTCTCAGTGGACGTATTGCAAGGGCAGTCTCGACAATTTGGGGGATTACGTGGCAAAAAAAACAGGCGATTACCTGCGTTTTGGGAAAGAACCGGCAGGCACGGTTAAATTACGCTGGCGTTCTAATTCGCGGATAGAAGCGATGCGTTGTTTGATGTAATCCGGGTTTTTTGGATCAGGCTCGGTACCTTCCAAAACTTTCACGGCTTCGTTGTATTTGTAGGTGCGTTCGTAACAGTCAACCAATCCGTAACGCGCCAGACGGCGTAAGCCTGCATCCCGGGTGTGCTGCGCGACGATCTGGTAAGCGGCAATCGCTTCCTCAAACTCATCGCGGATGAGGTGTATGCCGCCGACACGCATCTGCGCGCGTTCCGTCAATTCATCATAGGGGGCATTGGTGATGACTTTCTGGAATTCGGCCAGCGACTGCCCCAACTCGTTCAGGTCGTAATAAAGATCAGCGACGTTCAACCGCGTCCGCCGCTTGTCCGCAAAGTCCGGCGCGGTCAGCAGCAGGTTCTCATATTCCATGATCGCTTCGCGCGGCTTTTTGGCGGCGGCGTAACTCTCGGCCAAGCGCTGCCGGGCCTGCGGTAGTTCCGGCGACTTCGGAAAATCCTCGATCAGGTGGATGTAGTGCTGGATCGCCAACTCATACTGCTTGGGTTGCAGGTTATAGAGATAAAGGTTCGCGGCTTTGAAACGCGCCTGCGCAGCCTGTGGGTCGCGCGGGTTGTCCCGCAAGAAATCTTCGTAACGCGCGGCGGCCGTGGCGTAATCATTGTTGTCCCAGGCAAGCTGCGCCTGTTCAAGCAAGGCCGCGCCGCGTTTGCGACAGCCTGCTGCAACTAGCAGGAGCAGACAGGCGAACACGGGCAAACTGCGTTTGAGCCAATACATCATTATCGAGCTTCGGTCAGGCGGCCTTGGCGAGCAGTTCAACCTGCACGCCACGCGGCATACGCGTCCATTTGAAATAATCCAGCACCCATTGGCGCGCGGCCTTTTCATTGTCAGCGGCGACTTCAAGCTGCGCACTATTCACGAAAGTGAAGCGGTAGGTAAACGCGCCTGACGAGGGCGGATGTTGAGGCCGTTGCTGATCGCCAACAAAGCGAAAGGTACGACCGCGAAAGTGCCCGCGTTTAGCTTTGCTCCAATCTAGTTCTTCAACCTTCTTCATAAGTTCTGCGTTCACGTTTGGTGGGGCCGCGCGCGCTGATGATGCGCAGTTTTTGCCATCGCTCCGTATAGGTGACGACTAGCAAACGTCCAGCCCCGCTGCTACCCAATGCGTTGTAACGACGTTCGCCGAACGAGTGCGGGTCATCCGGCAAGACCAGGCAATACTCATCAAGAAAGACTGTCTGCGCCTCTTCGAAAGAAATGCCTGGGTGATTACGTAGGTTGAGTTGATTCTTGTCCTCATCCCATTCGATGTCGGAATTCATCGCCGCACCATCCTAGCAGTCGTTTCGGCAACTGTTATAGCTTCTCACTCCACTTCTTCCAACTGCCCGCTCTGGCTTTCGACCAGCGAGGCGCTGGCGACTAGGTCGCCGCTGTCGGTGTCAATCAGCTTGACGCCTTGCGCGCTGCGGCCGGTGGCGCGAATCTGCTCGGCCTCGATGCGGATGAGCTTGCCTTGCGAGGTGATGATGAGCACGCCGCTCTCTTTGCTCACCGGCATCACGGCGATGACCTTGCCGTTCTTTTCGGTCGTCTTGATATTGATGACGCCTTTGCCGCCGCGTCCGGTGACGCGATATTCGCTCAACGCGGTCTGCTTGCCGAAGCCGTGACTGGTAACGGAGAGCATCTGTTCATCGCCGGAGACGGCACAAACGCCGACGACATAATCTTCGTCGCGCAGGTTGATGCCGCGCACACCGCGCGCCTGGCGGCCCATGTCGCGCACCGCGTCCTCGTCGAAGCAGATCGCCATGCCCTCGTAGGTCGCCAGGAAGATTTTCATCTTGCCGTCGGTCATCTCGACCTTCATCAGTTCGTCACCTTCGTCCACGCCGATGGCGATGATGCCGTTGGAGCGGATGTTGGCGAATTCGGAAAGCTCGGTCTTTTTGATGACGCCCTTGCGCGTGACCAGCACGACGAACTGGCCTTCGGCGAAATCGCGCACGGGGACGACGCCGGCGATCTTCACGCTGGACGGCAGGTTGATCAGATTGACCATCGCCTTACCCTTCCCGGCAGCCTGTGCGTCAGGAATCTCGTGCACCTTTAGTTTGTAGACCTGCCCCTGCGAAGTGAAGACCATCAGGTAGCTGTGCGTCGAGGCGACGAAGATGTGCGAGACGACGTCTTCCGAACGCGTGCTCATGCCTTTGCGCCCGGTACCGCCGCGGCGTTGCGCACGATAGGTCGTCACCGGCGTGCGTTTGACGTAGCCGGAATGCGTCAGCGTGATCACCACGTCCTCATCGGCGATCAGATCTTCCAGCGTCAATTCGACGCCGCTGTCCACGATGTGCGTGCGGCGTTCGTCGGAATAATCTTTCTGGACGGCGCGTAGCTCTTTGACGATGACCTGGCGTAGCGCGCTTTCGTTATTGAGAATCTCTTCCAGCTCGGCGATCACCTTGATGACTTCTTCGTACTCATCAACCAGTTTCTTCTTTTCGAGTGCGGCCAGGCGGCGCAACTGCATGTCTAGGATCGCCTGCGCCTGAATTTCAGAAAAGGCGAACTGTCTGATCAAGCCAGCTTTCGCCTCTTCGGTGGTTTGCGAAGCGCGGATCAGCTTGATGATCTGGTCAATGATGTCAATCGCCTTGATCAGGCCTTCCAAGATGTGCGCGCGCGCTTTGGCCTTCTTCAGTTCGTAGAGCGTGCGGTTGCGCACCACTTCGCGGCGGAAGGCGATGAACTCGTTGAGCGTTTCAACGATGCTCAATACGCGCGGCTGGCCGTTGACGATGGCGAGGTTGATCACGCCGAACGAGGTCTGCATCTGGGTCAGCTTGTACAGCTTGTTCAGGATGATCTGCGGCACGGCGTCGCGTTTGAGTTCGATGACGATGCGGACTTTTTTGGCGGCGGTGCTCTCGCGGTCGGTTTCGTCACGGATTTCAGAGATGCCTTCGACGCGCTTCTCGTTGACCAGATCGGCCATCTGTTCGATCAGCTTGGCCTTGTTGACCTGATAGGGAATCTCGGTGATGACGATGGCGTCGCGTTCCTGCGCGCCACGCCCGATCTTGTCAATCGCCGCGCGCGCGCGCACCTGCATCACGCCGCGCCCGGTCTCGTAAGCCTGCTTGATGCCTTCGCGCCCGTAGATGAAGCCGCCCGTCGGGAAGTCAGGCCCCGGCACCATCCTCATCACCTCGGCAACCGTGGCGCGCGGATTTTTGATCAGGTGGACGGTGGCTTCGATGATCTCGTTCAGGTTGTGCGGCGGAATCTTGGTCGCCATGCCGACCGCGATGCCGTCCGAACCGTTGACCAGCAGGTTCGGGAAGCGCGTCGGCAGGACAGTCGGCTCCTGACGCGATTCGTCGTAGTTGGGGACGAACTTTACCGTCTCCTTTTCGATGTCGGCCAGCAGTTCGGAGGCAATGCGCGTCAGGCGGGCTTCGGTGTAACGATAGGCAGCGGCAGCGTCGCCATCCAGGCTGCCCCAGTTCCCTTGCCCGTCAATCAGCGGATAGCGCATCGAGAAGTCCTGCGCCATACGCACCATCGTGTCGTAAACGGCCGTGTCGCCGTGTGGGTGATAAGCGCCGAGCACATCACCAACGACGTTCGCTGATTTCTTAAAAGGCTTGTTGTGCAACAAGCCCTTCTCGTTCATCGAGTAAAGAATGCGCCGGTGCACCGGTTTCAGGCCGTCGCGCACGTCAGGTAAGGCGCGGCCAATAATGACTGACATGGCATAGTCGAGATAACTACGCCGCATTTCATCTTCGATATTGATTGCGGTTTTTTGCGGATTATCCATGCTTGATTAACTTACTCCACTTGCTCCTGCCAGATCGTTGCCTGCCTTGTCTTGAGCAGTTAGCTGGCGCGACATTGAGCTTAGTCAAAGGCCGGATGACAGAGATTCCAGCCGTGCAGCTAGGAGCGACTATTTCAGTGTGTTGTTTTGTTTGGGTGCTGTCTGCGCGGGAGTTATTGTACGTGGCGCAGCCCGCTCAAACAAGGCAGATGGGGGTTAAACATTGTGAAAAGCATCAGAAAAACAAAACAGCTAGCGCATCACTCAAGTGGAGCGCTAGCTGTCGTTTCGTACGCTGCGAATAGCGGCCTAGCCTTGCTTAGCCTTGGCCTCTTCTTCGGCTTTCTTCAGCGCCTCTTTCTTCTTCTGCATTTCGACGGCTTGCTTGGTGATCTTCTCAGCCATGTCCGCGTACTCCTTACGCTTTGGCGCTTCCTTGGTCAGCTTTTGCTTTTCACGGTAAACCAGCGCCTTGTAGAAGTAGGCTTCCACATACTCAGGGTCTTCGGCGGTGGACTTCTCCAGATACTTCATCGCTTCATCCACACATTTGAGCGACTTGTCTTTATCCGGAAGTGCGGCGGGATAGTCCATGTTGCGATAATGGAAAGGGTCTACGGCGATTAGCGCCTTATCCTCATAGCGCGTCGTCTGGTCATAAGAGCAGTTCCAATACTTCACACCCACCGAATAAAATGTCGAAGCCTTGATGTCCTTGGTGGCGCATTCACCTTCAGCGCGTTTCAACAACCATTCGCGATTGCCGCTGACATCTTTAAGTTCGGAATAGATATTCGCAATATAGCCGATGGCGCTATCGCGGATTTTGCAATCGTTCGGCGGGGCCAGGTCCAACGCCTTCTTGAAGACCCCGAGCACCTCTTCGCCAAGCTGCTTGCGGCTGTCACCCTCGGCATTCTCGAAGTCCTTATAAAGCGCCGAGCCGTAATAAAGCCAGGCAATCGAGTTAGTCGGAATCAAGTCCGTCGCGGACTTGAAATACTCCTTGGCCGCCTTGGTTTTGCCTTGGTTGTAAACGATTGCTCCCTGGTTCAGTTTGTCCTTGGCGACCACCTTCTTGGCAAACTCACAACCCGAGGTCAGCATCACCCCGGTCACAACCAGCGCCAAACCAAGTGCCGAAATGGAAGTGCGGAAAACTCTCATAGTCTTCGGGATTCTCCCTCTACAAGATTATTCTTTAGGCAGCTACCAAAGCTTTGCAGCATTGGCAGCATTCCAATGGCAGCGGACATGCCGAAACAAGGATGGCAAGCGTCTGCTACCACGCAAAAGCTACTTTTCGAGGCCTTCTATTTGTAAACCTATCGGCGCCGCGCCTGCGGCTGTAGCCACGTCAATAACCTTGACGACTTCACCGTAAGGCAGCCCAATCGGCCCTTTAATGAAAACCGCTTTGCGATCATTCGGACGGCCATTTAAGGCCTTGAAGAGTTGATCTTGCAACTCTTGCAACGTCTTGGCGTCCTGCGTATTCAACTTATAGCCGCCGCCGGTTTTCGGAATCGTCACGAGCAAACTCAGCGGGTCTGGCGGCGTGTCCTTTTGATCTTCCGGCGGTTTTTCCGGGATCTTTGTCTCAAAACGGTGCGGCTTTTGCGGGCTGATGACCATGAAGATGATCAACAACACCAGCAGCACGTCAATCAGCGGCGTTACGTTGATATAGGGTGAGCCGTCGTGCCCGCCACCTGTCATTGCCATAACTCAACACTCCTGTTACTGAAAACTTGTCTATTTTTCGCCGTCTTTCTTTTTGTCGGAAACCAGCCCTAGCTGATCGAAACCAGAATCGCGTATGGCATTGATCACTGTGACGATCTCGCCATACGGCACATTATTGCCGCCTTTTATATAAACGACCTGAGGGTCGCT
Source organism: Acidobacteriota bacterium (assembly GCA_043740245.1). Taxonomy (GTDB): domain Bacteria; phylum Acidobacteriota; class Blastocatellia; order RBC074; family RBC074; genus JACPYM01. Next base: position 9,241 of record JAYUCP010000057.1, read on the forward strand.
CGGCTTGAGAGCGCCCATCCGCTTCTTAATTGTTTCGATAAGCTTGGGCATATCGGTGCCAGGAATCGGATCGCGCCCAACATAGAAAAAGCCTGGTTCAGGTACGGACACCACGACCGCAGAATCTTTCGTGATGTTTCCATCTTCAACCGGATTCTTTCCTCTAGGCAGGACAACCGTAACACCGGATTGCAACAAGGGCGTGACCACCATAAAGATAATCAGCAACACCAACATAATGTCCACCATCGGTGTTACGTTGATATCCGATTCAAGCTGGGTGCCGCCACTGGCTGTCATTGACATAGAATTGACCTCCTCGCGCGCGCAGCCTCTCAACCGCTACGGCGACCTTCAATTGCGCCAAATGAAATGCGAAAAGCATTCCCACGGCAGCGCGAACCGATCTGGCGGCGGATGGCGCGCAGGCCATTTTGCTCAGCACAATCCGCCACTAATAGGTTTCGACGCCGCGCAAGGCCACTTACCGTTTCGCTCTTTGCTTCAAGAAATAGTCAACCAACTCAGCCGATGAGTTGTCCATCTCCACCACAAAGTTATCAACTTTGCTGACGAAGTAGTTGAACAACCACACCGCCGGCACTGCCACCAGCAGCCCGAAGGCCGTGGTGAAGAGCGCTTCGGCGATACCACCGGCCACCGCCGAGATACCAGCCGATTCGGCGCTGCGCATGCCTTGGAAGGCGTTGATGATGCCGAACACGGTACCGAACAGACCCACGAAGGGCGCGGTCGAACCGATGGTCGCCAAGCCTGACAGGCCGCGCTTGAATTCGGCAATCTTGATCGCCGTCGCACGTTGCAAGGCGCGCTTTGAAGCATCCACCACTTCGCCGGAGATTTCCGACGACAATTGATGTGCGCGGAATTCCTGCAAACCGGCGTTGAGCACCATCGCCAGGTGGCTCTTCTTATATTTCTCGGACAAGCTGATCGCTTCGTCAATCTTCGCGTTCTTGAGCGACGCGGCAACCTTCGGCGCGAATTCGCGCGATTGATTCTTGGCGGCGTTATAGGTCAAAAACCGCTCGACCATGATCGCGATAGACCAGATGGACATAATCAAAAGAATGATCACCACGCCCAAGGCGACGCCGCCCAGGTTGCGCATCATGCCCATGATCGAAAAGTCGAGGGCTGCCGCCTCTTTGCCGCCTTCAGCCAAAAGCGCCAGCGCGAAAGGAGCAACTGTTAACCAAACTTGGCTAAGCAAAATCATGATGTCGAAATCCTCCAGATCTGATTACTATTTTCGATGATCAACCTTGCTTAACCACAACATGGTTGACCGGTAAACCAGCAGGCTATACACCCGCTGTAGACACTCATAAAACCGATTTGTTCCCGTCCCGCAATTCAGCACCCGCAAGCAGCCAGCCTGGCTTATTGAAGCGTGAAATTGAAGGTCAGAACACCCTGCACTTTGACAGGCACGCCAGAGAGTTCAGTCGGCCTGAACCGCCATTGCCTGGCCGCCTGTAGCGCGGCTTCACGCAACAGCGGGTGACCATTGATGACGCTCGCTTCAATCACGTGCCCTTCTTCCGAAATCGTGACCTGTACTTGCACTGCGCCTGAGGCGCGTGCGGCCTTCGCAATCGGCGGATAGGTGGGCTGCACCTTGTTCAAAGCGCTGCCTTGCAACACGCCGCCGGAAACCTTGATCTGCTTGGGCACAGGTGTGGGTTCAACCGTGGGCTTGGGGGTCGGCGGCGGTGGCGGTGGCGGTGGCGGTGGATCGGCATCGCCTTTTGAACCAGCCACGCCTCCTGGAACGCCTCCTGGTTGTCCGCCAGGCACGCCCCCTGGGACACCCGTGGATACAGCCACAACCGGACGCGAAACGATAGTTGTCGGATCGGGAATCTTTTCGGGCGGCTTGGTCGGCGGGACAAAAGTTGTCGGCGCCGGCGTGTTTTTGATGACGGGTTGATTGGCCGCCGGCGGCGGTGGCGCGGCGGGCGGTGGCGGCGGCGCCAACATGGTTGACACGTCCAATGCATCGGCCAGACCCGGATTCAAATAAAGAATCGAGGCCACTGCGGCTGTCAGCAAAATCGCGGCATAAATCAAGCTCGTCACCAGCATAAATTTGCCCGTGCGGCTCGTGTCCTGCGAATGACTTGATGATTCAGGTAAGCTATCGAACATAGCCTGATAACCTCCGTTTACTACAAAGCCGACGGGTTCGAGAATAGGAAGGCTTGGTCAACTCAACTCAGCGCCGCTTAGTTCGTAAGACCAAACGCAGAGCGAACCGCAGACCTACCCGGCCATAGAGAATTTAGTAACGCCAGATTTTGAGACTGTTAGTGAATGAAGTGATTCGCCAACCTACCCTAGCACCAATCCTATAGCACGGTTACTGACAAAGTGGAAACTTTGGCGAATCGGATTAAGCAGGCTTCGTGGGTAAGCCAGTAGACTTACTCCTGTAAAGTGCTCGCCCGAAATGCTACAGGCATTCAACCAAGGAACTCTTTCCGCTATTTCTAAATTTGAATACTTCGATGTGATGGGTCAGCAACGCGGAGGAGTCTACTATCGGGTTGTATTCAAGTCAAGACATCCACGGGTGATTTTCACAACTAAAATGCCGAATTGAAGACTTTTCTTCAAAGCGGCATTTTGCTTTGCACCGTTATTTACGCCCGCGCTTATTGCCCTTGCGCGGGGCAATGGAAACGCCTGCCGCCGCGAGCATGTCTTGGGTAACACCGGCATTGCCGATGGCCAAGCCAGCTTTCACCGAATCGGCGGACGTATTGACCGCCGCTGCCGTCGGCGCAATGCTCTTGTTTCCGCGCCACTTCTCCCACCACAACATGAAGGGGCTGGCGATGTAAATCGAAGAGTACGTGCCGACGATGATGCCGATGAAGAGCGCCCAGGAGAAGCTCTTCAACACTTCGCCGCCGAAGAGCAACATCGCCAGCACTGTCAGGAAAGTCAGGCCTGAAGTGATGATCGTGCGCGACAGCGTTTGATTGATGGCGTCGTTGGAAACCTTCTCCAGACTCTCGCGCCGCCGCATGCGTACCATCTCGCGAATGCGGTCGAAGATCACGATGGTGTCATTCATCGAATAACCAACCAGCGTCAACAAGGCCGCAATCACCGTCAGGTTGATCTCCCATTGCATGATCGAGAAGATGCCCAACGTCACCAGCACGTCGTGGAAGACCGCGATGATCGCGCCCACGCCAAAGCCCCACGATTTGAAGCGGAAGGCGACGTAGATCAGCATCCCGATACACGCCACCAGCGTCACGTAGACCGCGCGGTTGCGCAGGTCAGCGCCGACTTGCGGCGAGACGGCTTCGGTGCCCCTCACCGCCGAAGCGCCCGTGAAGAAGCTCTCGGCCAACTTTCCGCCGACTTGCGGCTCGATGCCGCTCAGGCTTTTGACCTCGTCCAGACTGGCGATCAAACCGCCACGCTGTTTGTCGCGGTATTCGACGATACGTCCGGCAACCTCATCAGCGCGGGTCGAATCCAGCCCGGCCTTGGCGTTCAATTCGCTGCGCAGCACGTCTCTGCCGATGTTGTTGAGATCAGTCTTGCCTTTGGTCGCAGGGTCGTTGAAGGTCGCCAGTGCGGCCATCACCTTCTGTTTGCCGATGTCCGCGTCCGAAGTCGCCTTAGCGGCGGTGACGGATTGACCGGCTTGCTGCTCGACCTTCACGAGGTTGGGCAAGCGCACCAGCACTTCGTTCTTGGGCGCCTGGCCGATCTCTTCGCCCACCTGTTGCAGCGTGATCGTCGAAGCGTCAATCCCCTGCGCCGCCACCGCCGCGCGTATTTTGCCGAGGTCGGGCCGGTCTTTGAATTTGACTTTGGTCAACGTGCCGCCCGCGAAGTCCACCCCCATGTTGAAAGCGAAGTTGTTCTTGTCACCATCGAAGGTGCGGTAGACCACCGAGACCAGTCCGGCCAAAATCAAGAGCCAGGAAAGGCCGATGAAGTAATACTTCTTGCCCAGGAAGTCGTAGTTCGCGTGCTTAAAAATCTCGATCATAATTTCACCTGTATGAATCCCGCTGGTTGCGGCGGACGGAAGCCAGCAGCCTCCACCTCCTACACACCAAAGCCGGGCAAAGTTTAGATACTGATGCTCTCGGCCTTGCGTCCGCCGCGATTGAGCGTCCAGAGGAACATCGAGCGCGACACATAAATCGCCGTAAACAGATTCGCCAGCAAACCGATGGTCAGCGTGACCGCAAAGCCGCGAATCGGGCCGGTGCCGAAGAAGTAAAGAAACGCCGACGAAACGATGGTCGTCACGTGCGTATCAATGATCGTCACCAGCGCCTTGTCGAAACCCGTGGACATCGCCGACTGCGCGACCTTGCCCGCGCGCAATTCCTCGCGGATGCGCTCAAAGATCAGCACGTTCGAGTCCACCGCCATACCGATCAGCAGGATCACGCCCGCAATGCCCGGCAGCGTCAGCACAGCACCGAACAGCGCCAGCCCGGCCAGCAAAATAATCAGGTTCAGCACCAGCGCCACCACCGCGTTCACGCCGGAGAAGCGGTAGTAGAAGAGCATAAAGATAATCACCAGTCCCAAGCCGAAAATCGAGGCGTTGATGCCCTGCCGGATCGAATCCGCACCGAGTGAAGGGCCGACGGTGCGCTCTTCCAAGTACTTGATGCCCGCCGGCAAAGCGCCGGAACGCAGCGTCAAACCCAAGTCTTCGGCTTCCGCTTGCGTAAAACTGCCGGTGATCTCGCCGCTGTCGCTGATCTGTCCCTGGATGGTCGGGGCGCTCTTGATCTTGTTATCAAGCACAATGGCGAGTTGGGTGCCGATGTGCGCGCCCGTCCACGTGCCAAATTTTTCGGCCCCGCTGGGCTTGAGTTGGAAGTTGACCTTGTAGCCGAGCCCCTGCCCATTCGGCACGCCTTGCGCATTGCGCAAATCTATGCCGGAAACGATCGGGATTTTTTCCACCACATACCAGCCATTCATCGCACTCGTCCCGTCGTTACGCTTCTCGTTGATCTCTATGGCTTCCTTGTCAGTCGCGCCAGCAATCGAAGCCTCGGCTTCCTCCTTCGTTTTGTATAGCGTGCCGACGACCGCTTTCAATTCGAGTTTGGATGTACCCTTAATGAGTTCCTTCACGCGATCCGGATTGTCCAAGCCCGGCATCTGGATGAGGATTTGATGGTCTTCCTCGCGTCCGTGCAATTGAATGGTCGGCTCGGCGACACCGAAGGCATTGATGCGGTTCTCAATGATCGTCTTTTCCTGTTCGGTCACCTGTTTGCGCAGTACATCCGCCGCCGAAGTCTTCAGGTTAAACGTAACCGTGGCAGGCGTGGTGCTCGTGCGGACTTCCCAATCACTGCTGAAGTCTGTTTGCAGTTTGTCTTTGATCTTGTCTTGATCGTTAGTAGTTTCGGTCTCAACCACGACCTGGCCGATGACAGGCGCTTTGACATCTTTGTAGGTGATGTTTTCTTTCTTCAGGATTTCGACCGCCTTCACCTGATTGCCATCTGTTAAAGCCTTAAGCGCTTCGTCGGTCTGCACCTGCAACACCAGATGCGTGCCGCCCTTCAGGTCAAGCCCCAGCTTGATGTTTTCCGAGAGGTTCTGTTTGAGTTTGATGAAGTCGCTGGCCTTCAGCTTGGCGGCCTCTTTGGGCCGATTCCACGGGCCGAACATCATCAGCAAACAAAAGAACGTGACCAAGCCGATCACGATGCCGCGCGTGCGTAGATTCTTATTCATAGCGTTACCACCCTTAAAAATTGCGAAAACCTATTTCTTCTCCGCCGCTTCCAGCAGGCGTTCGGTGATCGAACTGCGCAGGACTTTGATCCGTACCGCCGGAGTCTCGCAGATACGCAGTTGCACAAAACGTTTGTCGTCAAAAAACTGCGTGACAACCCCGGTCAGCCCGCCGCCGGTCACGACGGCATCGCCGACCTTCAAACCGTCCAACAACGCCTGCGTCTGCTGCTGCCGCTTGCGCTGCGGCCCCAGAATGAGGAAGTAGAACAGCACAAAGATCAGCACCATCGGCAACAGGCTGAAGAGAAAACTGCCTGAGCCGCCGGCTGACTGCAACAAGAAGAACAACGCGAAAGTTTGTGACATCACTGGGGCGGGTTTACCTTTTCTGCAAGAGTTTATGTTGTCCTGCTTTGATTAAGCTGCTCGCTAGCGGCTTGCCGCAGGACATAAATGAGCCGCGCTTATTCAATCGGCACCACTTTGTAATTGTGTTAGGAAGCTTGTGCGGAATTGGGCGAACCCATCAAGCGCGATAGCTTGCCGCACGCATCCCAGCGTGTCAAGGAAGAAGGCCAAGTTGTGATAGGAGCACAGAATGCTCGCCAAAATCTCGCCCGCTTGATACAGATGCCGCACATACGCCCGTGAATACCGGCGGCAAACCGCGCACGCGCACGCCTCATCCAGCGGACGCTCGTCGCGCGCATAGCGGGCATTCTTGATGTTCAGCTTCCCTTTCGACGTGAAAACCTGCCCGTTGCGGGCGTTGCGCGTCGGCAGCACGCAATCGAACATATCCACGCCGCGCGCCACCGATT
>JAYUCP010000058.1:0-38597 GCA_043740245.1 Acidobacteriota bacterium
CACAGCCCAACTCGAAAAGGAAAAAAGCATGGCAACACTCGCGCGGCAACTGGGGTTTTACAGCGCCACGGCATTGGTCGTCTCGAACATGATCGGCACCGGGATTTTTACGGCGACCGGCTTTATGGCGGGCGATCTGGGCGCGGCCAAATGGATTTTGCTGGCCTGGCTGGTCGGCGGCGTGTGCGCGTTGTGCGGCGCGCTGACCTACGCCGAATTGGGCATCAACTTCCCGCGTTCGGGTGGCGAGTACGTCTATTTGACCGAAGCCTACGGCCAAGGCTGGGGATTTATCAGCGGCTGGATTTCCTTCTTCGCGGGCTTTTCAGCGCCGATTGCGGCGGCGGCGATTGCGTTTGCCGATTACACCGCGACCTTTGTGCCAGTGTTGCGGCAGGGCCAGGAATTCGGCGCGGGCGCGCTCACGTTCCGCATCGGCGGTGTGCAGTTGCTGGCGGCGGGCTTGATTGCGTTGTGCACAGTGCTGAACTGCTTCGGCATCCGCCGCGTGGCGCGCGTACAGAATTTTCTGACCGGCACGAAGCTCGTCGTGATCATTGCCTTCATCGTTTTGGCGTTGCTGGTAGGGCAGGGCAGTTGGGCGCATTTCGGACAGGCGACGGCGCGCACCTCGCCGTATTCATTGCCCATTCAATTCGTCATCAGTTTGTTGTGGGTGATGGTCAGTTATAGCGGCTGGAACGCGGCGACCTATGTGGCCGAAGAGATACGCGACCCCCAGCGCACTTTGCCGCGCGCGTTGGCGGTGGGGACGGGGCTGGTGCTGCTGCTTTATGTCGCGCTCAATTTGGTTTTCATTTACGCCGTCCCGCTCAATTCAATGAAAGGCGTCATCAGCGTCGGTTCATTGGCGGCGGCGAATCTGTTCGGCGCGCGCGCGGGCACTGTGTTTGCGGCGCTGATGGCGGTGGCGCTTATCTCGACGGTGAATGCGATGGTGACGATTGGGCCGCGCGTTTACTTTGCGATGGCGCGCGAAGGCGCGTTCATCCCGGCGGCGGCGCGCTTGCATCCGCGCTGGCAAACGCCGGTTGTGGCGATTGTGTGTCAGGGGCTGTGCGCGATTGCGATGACGTTCACTTCGTTTCCACAACTGGTCTTGTACATCGGCTTCAGCCTGACGATGTTTACGGCGTTGGCGGTGGCCTCGGTCTTTCTGTTTCGGCGGCGCGCGGATTGGCAGCAATTGACGGCGTTGAATCGCGGTTATCCATTCATTCCTGCGCTGTATGTGGTGGTGAGCGCGGCGATGGTCGGCTACGGTTTGATTTGGCAACCGCTGGCTTCTACTGCGTCGCTGTTGACCATCGCGGCGGGCGCGTTAGGGTGGCGCTTGCTGAAAGGAAAGTGAGGCAGTCACAACAAGGCGCAAAAGGCGCAAAAGGTTTTTGGCGTTGTCGAGGAAATCACTTGGCCCTTTTGCGTCGTTTGCGCCTTGTTATGGCGCGCAACCGGTAATCAAACCTGCTGGGCAGAAAAATTTCCATATTGCGGAAATTTCCGATTGACAGTTCGACCCAGATCAGCGTATAAACTGACCGGTCGGTCAACCAAGAATTGATACAAAGTTGAGCGGCCAATTGAGAAGAAACTATGGCAGCGAAGCAATTCGTGCAGGAATATGAAGATCAGCGCCGCGAGGAGTTGATCAAAGCAACCTACTTAGAAGTGGCCGAAAAAGGTTATTCAGCGGTCACTTTGCAGGATATAGCCAAACGCGCAGGCGTCAGTAAAGGGGCCACCCTTTATTACTTCGCCACCAAAGAGGATTTGTTTTTGGGCGCGCTGGAATGGATGGTTGCGAATATCCACGCACGTATGCACGCGGCGATTGCGGCGGTAGATGACCCGGTGGAGAAGGTGAAGGTGATGTTGGATTGCGTCTTTTGCGGCGCGCAAGAGGCGCGGCAATTCTTCCTCGCTTACACTGATTTCATCAGCATCGGCACGCGGAACCGGCGGTTTCACGATCTGAATGCGAAGTTTTACCACGGGTGTTTCTGTCACGATCGCGACATTGTCGAAGCAGGGGTTCGGACTGGCGTATTCCGTCCCGTCAATCTCGAAGATGCCTGCTCGATGATGCGTGCGCTGGTGGACGGCCTAATGCTGCAATGGTTCTTCTCAGCGGAAGTGACCTTTGACGAATATCATCGCCGCTGTGAAAGAATCACCTTGGATTACCTCACTGGCCGTCAAATGGTTGAAGCTCAAGGTGTTCGACACCTGAGCCTGGTGCCGGAACCGGTTCCGGCCAGCGCCTGACGCAGGCGGCTTTTTTTAGTTAGTAGTGTTGACTGGCCGGTCAGTCAATATCCGATAAACAGACTTGATCTGAGCCTCAAGATGCTCAGGAGAAGGAGAAAAATTATGCGTATTGCGAATTTCGTGTTGAGTGGCGTGTTTGCTTCGGCTCTTTTGGTCGGCACCGGCTTGGCCCAAGGGCAGCAAAAGGTCGAGTTTTATCTCGACGGCAAGGTCGGCACTGAGGTAGTCAAAAAAGGCACCTACACCGTGACCGTGCCCGAAGGCGAGCAGGGCACCCTTGAAATTAAGGTCGGCAAAAAGGTCATCGCCGCCAACGTCACCAAGCAAGCGATCAATGAGGCGCCCGCCGCCGACAAAATGACCTATAAAGACAATGGCGACGGCACGCGCACCATTGCTTCGATCACACCCAAGGGCAAGAAATACACCCTCGTGATCGGCGGCGGCGAAGTCGCGGCCAAGTAATAAGCCCAGCCTCAAACCCAAGCGGGGCCAAATCGGGCAGCGAGAAGTAGGGAGAGTTTTTGAACCCAGCGTTGGCTGCAACGCACAGCCAGCCGGTTCGACGAGTTTGTACTGGCGGAAAACTTGACGGGCCTGCCTTCATCTGAAGGCAGGCTCTTTTTTTGTGTTCGCCTGTGTTGATGCGAGAGTTGACGCGCAAGTTTTCAACGACAGGGGATCTTTAGAATTGCCGGAAGTAATGCGCTGTGCATGGGCCGCCCTTCAGCCAATCGCGGTTGAGGCCCGTCAAGACGCCCTGCGGCGGCCAGCCGCTTGCGCTGCTCACAGTGACCCAATCCGCGATGCCATTTTGCGTTTGCCAATAGACCCGTGTGCCTTGGGGGAGCGTTCGGTTTGAGCTGTTAGTGAGTTTGACGACGACCGCCAAACCGTCCGCTTGCTTCTGTGTGCAGGCCAAGGGCCTCAGTTTGCCGAGGCTTGGTTGAGCCAACGCTTTGGCAGGTGTTTGTGCTGCCGCCAGTGCGGGCCGTTGTACTTGGTTGCCCGCCCCCAGATTCGCCAGCAGCGCGGCTAAGGGCAGTAGCAAAAGCGCGCCGCTGGCCCACAAAGGGTTCATTCCGTGGTGTTGCAAATTCTGTCTCATCTTCGTACCCCCCAAATAACATTGCGGTGGTCGTTCGTCAGCGCTTCCACTAAGTAAAGCGGGAATCACGCGCCGAAATTATCATCGGCGCAAAAAATAAAAACGGCGGGCTCGGCCGCTCGGCTTTGCCCGCCCGTTTATGAAGTAAGGTTGCGAAAAGTGTCAGGCTGTTTCACCGTTGAGGTACTGCCACACTTACGGCGCAAAGAAGCCGGACACATCAATAATCATGTCCGTCTGCGCCGAGGTGAAAATGTTGAACATCCCCGTCGCGCCCAACCCCACCGTGAAGTGCCGATTCAAGACCTGCCCCGCCGCGAAGTTCGAGGCCGCCACCAAGGGCTGCGCCGCGCCATTCGGCCAGAAGGTCAAGTAACCCGCTTGATCGTTGACCACTGTCGCGTTGCCGACGATGGCTTGCGCGTTGGCGGCAATCGTCTGCGCATTGCAGACGCCGCGTGCTTGCTGATTCCGCGTCGAACCCGCGAGCAGCGGCGCGTTCGGCGTGTAACAGCCAAGCTGCCCTGCGCGCGTCTCCAACAAGCGCACCGGCGCTGGCAAAGGATTGAACAACAAGCCCGCGCCATTCACATCGTTCGCATCCGCGCTGTAATAACCCGCCACGTCAATCACCAAATCGGTCACGCTCGTCGTGTAAACCTTGAACGCGCCCGCTGGCGACAAGCCCACCGTGAACGGCGCGTTGATGATTTGTCCGGCGCTGAAGTTTGAACTCGCCGCCAAAGGACGCTGCGCATTCGCCGGATAAAACGTCAGGTAGCCCGCGCTCTGCGGACTGACCGTCGTCGCATTGCCGACCAACGCCAGCGCCGTCGCCGGAATCGTCACACCGTTGCATGCACCCGTCGCTGGCTGCGTGTTGTCGGTGTTCGCCGCGAAGGGCGCGCCCGGCGCATAGCAGCCCTGCTGGCCCACACGCGTGTCGAGCAAGCGCACCGGCTGCGGCAGCGGATGGAAGTACAAGCCATTCGCCGCGGGCGGCGCGTAATAGCCCGTGATGTCCACGACGACTTCGGTGCTGTTCAAGGCAAAAATCTTGAACGCCCCGTCGTTATTGCCCAAACCGACGGTGAAGACGTTGTTGATGACTTCATTCGCGCCGTAGTTCGTATTGGCGACCAGCGGCTGCGGCGCGGCGCTCGGATACAAGGTCAAATAGCCGCCGCCCGATTGCACAGTGGTCACGTTGCCGGTCACGGCCAGCGCGTTCGCCGGAATCATCACGCCGTTGCAAGTGCGCCGCGCGATCTGCGTGCGCGCAGTGCCAGCCGCGAGGGGCGCGCCCGGCGCATCGCAGCCCGAAAAGCCTGCGCGCGTGTCGAGCAAGCGTAACGGGAACGGCAGCGGATAAAACTGCAAGCCGTTGTTCACGGCGGCGCTGTTGATGGTGACGGTATAAGCACGCGTGCCGAAACAACCGTTCGCATCCGTCGCTTTGAGGGTGAAGTTGAAGACGCCCGCCGCGTTCGGTGTGCCGGTGAGCGCGCCGCCGGTGTTGAGCGTCAAGCCGCCCGGCAACGCGCCTGCGCTGACAGTGAAGGCGTACGGCGCTGTGCCGCCCGTCGCGGTCGCCGTTTGGTTATACGCCGTGCCCACCGTGCCGTTGGGCAGGTTGGTCGGATTGACGGTGATCGCCGCACAGGGCGCAGTGATCGTCAACGGGTAAGCGCGCGTGCCCGTGCAGCCGTTCGCATCGGTGGCTTTGACGGTGAAGTTGAAGTTGCCGAAGACAGCGGGCGTGCCGCTCAGCAAGCCCGCGTTCGTGAGCGTCAGGCCATTCGGCAAACTGCTGCCCGCTTCGAGCGCGAACGCATAGGGGGCACTGCCGCCGCTGGCCGTCAGCGTTTGGGTATACGCCGCGCCCGCCTGCCCACCCGGCAAACTGGCCGGATTGATCGTGATGGCCTGGCAGACGACGGCGGACTTGCACACCGAAAACTCCGACGTGTTCCCGTTCGCGTCGGTCGCCGTCGCCGTGATGAAGGGCTTGCCCGCGACGGGCGTGAACTGCGCGGCGAAGTTGCCCGGCGCGTTGACGCTGATGAAGCCGAGATAGACTTCGCCTTCGCCGTTGCCGGAAGCGTCGCAGGCAGTGTTGGCGAAAAACTCAATGCGCACGGGATAGGCCGTGTTGGCGGGCAGACTGTCGAGCGTGCCTTGAATATCACCCGCGACATTGACCGAAGTGAGCACCGGGAAGTTTTGCCGGTTGTTCGCGCCGGTATCGGCATCGCCCGCGTCGTTGGGCGTCACGCCGTCGTTGTTCAAATCAATGCCGAGGCTGCCGTTGGCGAAGATCGCATTGCCGAGCAGCGTGAATTTCGTGCCGCCGACGCTCACGCCGACCCCGCTGTTGTAGGCGATGAGATTGCCCGCGCCGGCGGTTGTGCCGCCCAGCGTGGTGTTGCTGCCGCCGCCTTCGACGCCCGGCCCGTTGTTGCCGAGCGGATTGCCGGCGGCATTGACGCCGATTGAATTGCCAATGAGTTGATTGCTCGACCCGCCGGCGATACCGCCCAAGCCGTTCCCCGAAATAAGGTTGTCCCTGATGGTCTCGCCGCTCGTGCCGAAGGCAATGCCGTAGTTCTGGTTGGGCCGCGCCAGCAGCCCGCTGGCGTCGGTGCCGATGAAATTTCCGGCGACCGTGTTGTTGCGCAGAATGTTGCTGCCCTCTTGCGTAATCACCCCATTGGTGGAATTGCCCGAAATGACGTTGCGCAACGCCGGGCTGAGTCCGCCGACCGTGTTATTCAAACTGCCCAACGCCAGGATTACGCCCCTGAAGTTTCCCTGCGCCGTCGTCCCTGCCGCGTCCAACCCGATAAAGTTGCCGGTCACGAAATTGTTTGAACCCGCCAGAATGATGCCGGAGCCAGTGGCAAAGCGGTTGATCGCCAAACCTCTGATCGTGCAGCCCGACGTGTTGACGTTGAAACCGGATGCATTGCCCGCGCCGCTGCCCTCGAGTTCGATCAAGATCACGGCGTTGTCGCCGTTTGCCCGCGTGTTCACGCTCGCGCCCGGTTGCGTGTAGCCGTCAATCACCACCGAATCGTTAATTATCGGCAAGTTGCCGGTCACGTGAATGGTATGCACGCCCGCGCCGGGAAGGTTGAAGTTGATCGTATCCAGGCCCGGCATGCCCGCCGGCGCGTCGCCGCTCGGCGCATTGGTGTTGGCCGCCGTGACGGCTTCGCGCAAGGTGACGACGCCGTCCACGGCAATCGTGTCGCCCGTGCCGGTGACGGTAAGTATTTGGTTGAGCGGATTGCCGCTGACGACCGTGTAAGCCTGCGCGCGCGGCGGCGCAATTTGTGTCAGGCCAAAGCTCGCTCCCAGCAACAAGACGCCCACTGCGAGCCAACGCAGCTTGTGCATTGTCATTATGGTTTGGCTGGTTTGGCCGGCTTGAATAGTTACTTTGCTTGAAAAATTCCGTTTCATCTCTTTCTCTCCTTGTTTTGAAAAGACAGGGCGCGCTGCGCGGCGCTGTCCGTGGTGTGGCCCGTGCAGGCGTGCCCGGGCATGGAAAAGGGGCACGCTCCGAGTGCCCCGCTTTTGTTTGCTCGAGTTGTGTTGGCGCGGCGCAAACAGGCGGAACGCCAGCCCGCCTGATTTGCGCCGCCGTGACGTGCGGGCGCTTATTGGAAGAGCCACGCCTGGCACGAATTCGCCTGTTGCGGTTTGACGTACTGATCGAATTGCGCGCCCGCCGCCACCGCGCTGCTCGTCTTGAACGAACCGCTGTCGGGGTTGTTGGTCGAGAAATAGACCAGCCGGTTGGCCGTCAAAGCCTGGTCGGTGGTGTTGGTCATGGTCAGCCGCGAACCGGCGTCTTTGTTGATGACCGTGCAGGGCAGTGTCACCTTCTTCGCCACCGGGGGCCGTTTTTTCGCGTCAATCGCCTGCGGAGTTTTGCCGCTGGCCGGCAGCAACAGCGCGCAGGTCATCGTCAACGTAGCCAAGCCAAAAAAGAATCGGTTTTTCATGATGTATCTCCTATCGTCATTCGTCGTTGAGCCGCGCGAGGCCGAACCGCGTCTGGCGCGCTTGCGCCGCCGGTGTCCTCTCGTTGCTCGCCGGGTAAGGCGCGCTTGGCCGGCGGATTCCCTCACGCCGCCGTAATTATTTTTTGGGCAATGGTTGGGCAGGGCGACTGGGGCTATACTCCGCGCGCATTCACGCATCACGAACAAGAGGCAAAATGACGACTCCGAATGTTTCCCAACTGCTGACCGCCTGGGCGCAGGGCGATCAGACGGCGCTGGATGAATTGATCCCGCTGGTTTACGGCGAACTGCAACGCCTCTCGCGTCATTACCTGCGCGGCGAACGGCACGCGCGCACGCTGGAAACCTCGGCGTTGATCAACGAAGCCTTCCTGCGGCTGATCGGCCAACCCTTCGATTGGCAAAACCGCGCGCACTTTTTCGGCGTGGCCGCGCAAATGATGCGGCGCGTGCTGGTGGATCACGCGCGCGTGCAGGGGCGCGCCAAACGCGGCGGCGAACAGCAACGCCTCTCGCTGGACGCCGTCGCCGGACTGGCCGTGCCCACCGACAAAGACTTGCTCGCGCTGGATGACGCGCTGACGCAACTGGCGACGCTCGACCCGCGCCAATGCCGGATCATCGAGTTGCGCTTTTTCGGCGGCTTGACGATTGCTGAAACCGCCGAAGTGCTGGGTCTTTCGCACGCGACGGTCGAACGCGAATGGAGCATGGCGCGCGCCTGGTTGCGGGTTGAGTTGGGCGGCTGACAGGCAGAGAGAATACGGATACGGAACGGGGAGCGTAAGCGACCTGAGCCTCGCGGAAACGCTTGCTGGCCGAGGCTCAGGTCGCTTACGCTCCCCGTTCCGTACCGGCGGCTGAACTGTTATGACTCCCGAACGCTGGCAACAAATCAAAGAAGTGTTTCAGACCGCGCGGGAAGGCGCGCGCGCCGAACGCGAAGCCTATCTCGACGCCGCCTGCGCAAATGATGCCGAGTTGCGCGCACAGGTCGTGCGTTTGCTGGCGGCGGATGAGCAGCCGGGAGATTTTCTGCAAGCGCCCGCACTCGCGCCCATTCGCAGCGAAAGCGCGGCGGCGGCGGCCATCGTCGGCCAGTCGCTCAGCCATTACCGCGTCGAGCGCCAAATCGGACGCGGCGGGATGGGCGTGGTCTATCTGGCGCGCGATGAACAACTGGGCCGCCGCGTGGCGCTCAAGCTCTTGCCCGAACGCTTTCTGCTCGACCCCGAACGCCTGAGCCGCTTCCGCCGTGAAGCGCGCGCCGCCAGCGCGCTCAATCATCCGAACATCCTGACGATTTACGAAATCGGCGAAGCGGATGGCGCGCCCTTCATCGCCGCCGAATTCGTCGAAGGCCGCACCTTGCGCGCACTGCTTGAAAGCGGTGAATTGACGCTGGGGCAGGCGCTCGACCTGGCCGCGCAAACCGCGCACGCGCTGGCGGCGGCGCACGCGGCGGGCATCATCCACCGCGACATCAAGCCGGAAAATTTGATGCTGCGGCCTGATGGTTATGTGAAGGTGCTTGATTTCGGCCTGGCGAAATTGAATGAGCGCGTGCCCACGACCGCCGGTCACCTCGCCGGCGTGCCCACGGTCGAAACCAAATCCGGCGTGGTGATGGGCACGGTCAGCCACATGTCGCCGGAGCAGGCGCGCGGTTTGGAAGTAGACGCGCGCAGCGACCTGTTCAGCCTGGGCGTGGTGCTTTATGAAATGTGCGCCGGTTGCCAGCCCTTCACCGGCCTGACTTCGAGCGATGTGCTGGCCGCCGTGCTTTTCGCCGAGCCGCCGCCGCTCGACACCTTCGTCCCGCAAATCCCCGCGGCCTTGCAAACGATTGTCAGCCGCGCGCTCGCCAAAGATTGCGAGCAGCGTTATCAAAGCGCCACCGCGTTGCACGATGAGCTCAAGCATTTGAAACAGGAACTGGAACTGCAAACGCGGCTGCAAGCGCAGTCCGGCAACCTCTTGGAATTAAGCCTGGGACGCGCGGCGCAGCGTCAGGCCGAACAACTATCCACGCAGAAGACTGGCGTGCAGGCCGCGCGTTCGACGTCGCGCTTGCGGCTGCTGTTCGACCGGTTCAAACAGCGACCGGCGCGCGCCACGTTGTGGGCGGCGGTGTTGCTAACGGTGGCGCTCGGCCTGTGGCTGGTGTTCAACCGCACCGGCAAATTTCAGTTGCGCGTGCCGGGCAGCCAAACCTCAATTGACTCGCTCGCCGTCTTGCCCTTCGCCAACGCGCTCAACGATCCGCAGATGGAATACCTGCCCGACGGCCTGACCGAAAGCCTGATCGGCAGCTTGTCGCAACTGCCCGCGCTGACGGTGATGGCGCGCAGCACGGTCTTCACTTACAAAGGCCGTGAGGTTGATCCGCGCGCGGTGGGCGCGGCGCTCAAGGTGCGCGCCGTGGTGATGGGGCGCGTGGCGCGGGCTGCGGGCGAACAAATGACGATCAGCGTGGAGTTGGTGGATACGGCGAGCGGCGCGCGCTTGTGGGGCCGCGAATATCAGCACGCGCCGAGCGGCGTGTTGCTCGTCAAGGATGAACTCACCCGCGAGTTGGGCGAGGTGTTGCGCCCGCATTTGAGCCGCGCCGAACACCGGCAATTCGCCAAGCCCGCCACCTCCGACAATGAAGCCTGGCAGCTTTATTTGCGCGGCCATCACCTGACCAACCAGGGGAACATCGAGGGCGCTCAAAGGGCGCTCGAATACTTCAACCAGGCCGTCACGCTGGACCCGCGCTTCGCCCTGGCGCACGCCGGCATCTCCGATGTTTACAGCACTCTCTCGGCCCAGCTTTTGCCGCCGGGTGAAGCCATGCCCAAGGCGCGCCAAGCCGCCCTGACGGCCTTGCAATTGGATGAAACGCTGCCCGAAGCGCATAACGCCATGGCGACTGTCAGGTGGTGGGCGGATTGGGACGCGGCGGGCGCCGAGCGCGAATACAAACGCGCGCTCGAATTGAATCCCAACCTGAGCCGGACGCATTTCACCTACACAGGTCTTTTGTCACAACTCGGACGCTTTGAAGAAGCCCTGGCCGAAATCCGGCGCGCCGAAGCCTTGGACCCGCTTTCCTTGCGCCCGGGCGACATGTTGGGCGGCATTTTTTTCAACGCGCGCCAGTACGAGCAGGCCATTGCGCAATACCGCAAGACGCTCGAACTTTATCCCAACGATGCGACGCTTCATCAGATGCTGGGACTCGCGCTCAGCCAGCAGGGGCGGCATCTGGAAGCCGTCGCCGAAGCGCGCCAGGCCGTCGCGTTGAATACGGCGCTGACCCATCGGGCGTGGCTGGCTTACTGTCTGGCGCGCGCCGGCCAGCGCGCCGAGGCCCTGGCGCTGCTGCGCGATTTGCAGCAGCGCGCCGCGTACGAACGGGTTTCGCCCGTCTACTTCGCTAGAATCTATGTGGGCTTGGGAGAGAAAGAACTGGCGCTGCAATGGTTGCGTAAAACCTACGACGAACATTCCGATCACATCCTGAATCTGAAAACAGCCCCGGCTTACGATCCGTTGCGCGCCGACCCGCGTTTTCAGGAGATGTTGCGCGGCATCGGGCTGGCGCAATGAAGGCGCGCGCCTGACGAAAACGCCACCGGCCAGCGGCAGAGGTTTTGCAGACCTCTGCCGCTGGCCGCTGCGCTTGCCTGGTGCGCAGTTTACGGCGCAAAGAAGCCCGTCACATCAAGCACCAACTCGGTCTGCGCCGCCGTGAAGATATTGAACACGCCGTCCACACCCAGGCCCACCGTGAAGTGCCGGTTGAAGACCGCGCCTGCGTTGTAATTCGACGCCGCCACCAGCGGTTGCGCCGCGCCGTTCGGCCAGAAGGTCAAATAGCCTGCCGCCAATGGCCCGACGACCGTCGCGTTGCCGACGAGGCCGCGCGCGTCGTTGGCGATGGTGACGCCGCTGCACAGGCCGCGCGCTTGCTGGTTGCGCGTCGAAGCGGCGCCCAGCGGGGCGTTCGGCGTGTAGCAGCCAGTTAAGCCCGCGCGCGTTTCGAGCAAGCGAATCGGCTGCGGCAGCGGCGTGAACAACAGCCCCTGGCCGTTTACGTCTTGCGCTTCGCTGCTGTAATAGCCCGACACGTCAATCACCAAATCGGTCTGCGCGGTCGTGAAGACCTTGAACGCGCCCGCCGCCGAGAGCCCGACGGTGAAGGGCGCATTCAGCACCTGGCCCGCGCCGAAATTCGAACTCGCCGCCAAAGGACGCGCCGCGTCCGCCGGGAACAAGGTTAAATAACCGCCGCCTTGCGGATTGACTGTCGTCGCGTTGCCGACCAGCGCGCGCGCCGCCGCCGGAATCGTCACGCCGTTGCACGCCGTCACGCCCGCTTGCAGCGTGTCGGCATTGCCCGCCAAGGGCGCGCCCGGCGTGAAGCAGCCCGTCAAACCCGCGCGCGTCTCGAGCAGTCGCAACGGCTGCGGCAGCGCGTGGAAGTACAAGCCCTGCGCCGTCGGCGGCGCGTAATAGCCCGTGATGTCCACGACCACGTCCGTATTGCTGGTGGCAAAAATCTTGAACGCGCCGTCGTTGCCTAGGCCCACGGTGAAGACGTTGTTCAGGATTTCATTCGGCGCGAAGTTGGTGTTCGCCACGAGCGGCTGCCCGGCATTGCTCGGATAGAGCGTCAAATAGCCGCCGCCCGATTGCACGGTCGTCACGTTGCCCGTCACCGCCAGCGCCGTGGCCGGAATCGTCACGCCATTGCAAGTGCGCCGCGCCAACTGCGTGCGCGCCGTGCCGCCCGCGATAGGTGCGCTGGGCGCATCGCAACCTTGCTGCCCGGCGCGCGTGTCGAGCAGGCGCAACGGGAACGGCAGCGGATAAAACATCAAGCCCGCGCCGCCGAACGCGACCGTGTACGCGCGCGTGCCCGTGCAGCCCTGCGCATCCGTCGCCTTGATGGTGAAGCCGAAACTGCCCGCCTGCACGGGCGTCCCGCTGAGCACGCCCGCATTCGTCAGCGTCACGCCATTCGGCAAGTTGCCCGCTTCCACGCTGAAGGTATATGGCGCGCCGCCGCCCGTTGCGCTGATGACCTGGTTATACGCCGTGCCCGCAAACCCGCCCGGCAACGTGGCCGGATTGACGGTGATCGTCGGACACGTCGCCGTCACGTTCAGCGTGTACGCGCGCGTGCCCATACAACCGTTCGCATCGGTGGCCTTGACGGTCACGTTGAACGGCCCGCTCGCCGTGGGCGTCCCAGTCACTGCGCCCGCGCCGCTCAACGTCACGCCCGCCGACCACGCGCCGCTTTGCAAGCTGAACACGTAAGGCCCCGCGCCGCCGCTCGCCGTCAGCGTCTGGTTGTAGGCCGCGCCGAGCGTGCCGTTGGGCAAGGTCGCCGGATTGACCGTGACGGTCGGACAGCCGTTGGTGGTCAGCGTGTAATCGCGCGTGCCGAAACAGCCGTTCGCGTCGGTGGCCTTGACGGTGAAGCCGAATTGCCCGCTGACGGTCGGCGTGCCGCTCAGCACGCCCGCACTCGAGAGCGTGATGCCGTTGGGCAACGTGCCCAAACTCACGGTGTACACATACGGCGCCGCGCCGCCCGTGGCCGTGATGGTTTGGTTATAGGCCGTGCCCATCTGCCCGGCGGGCAGCGTCGCGGGACTCACAGTGATCGTCGGGCAGTTGATCGCCAGCGTGTACTGCTTCGTGCCTGCGCAGTTGTTGGCGTCAAGCGCCGTGACCGTGAAGTTGAAATTGCCGCTCGCCACCGGTGTGCCCGTCAGCGCGCCATTGATCGCCAACGACAAACCGCCGGGCAAAGCGCCCGCGCTGACCGTGAAGCCGTAAGCCGCCGTGCCGCCGCTCGCGCTCAGTGGCTGGCTATACGCCGTGCCCGTCGTGCCGTTGGGCAGCGTCGCCGGCGTGATCGTGATGGCCGCGCAAACGACGGCGGATTTGCACGCCGAGAATTCCGACGTGTTGCCGTTGGCGTCGGTCGCGGTCGCCGTGATGAAAGGCTTGCCCGCGACGGGCGCGAACTGCGCGTTGAAATTGCCCGGCGCGTTGACCGTGATGAAGCCCAGATAGACTTCGCCCTCGCCGTTGCCCGATGCGTCGCACGCGGTGTTGGCGAATAACTCGAGGCGCACTGGATAGGCCGTGTTGGCGGGCAGCGAGTCGAGCGCGCCTTGAATGTCGCCCGCCGCGCTGACCGCCGCGAGCACGGGGAAGTTTTGCTGGTTGTTCGCGCCGGTGTCGCCGTCACCGTTGTCGTTGGGCGTCACGCCGTTGCCCTGCAAATCAATGCCGAGGCCGGTGTTGCCATAGATCGAGTTGCCCTGAACCGCGTGCCCCGTCACGCCGGTGGGGTTGATGATGTAGGTGATGCGCACGCCCGCGCCGCCATTATTGGCGATGATGTTGCCCGCGCCCGCCGCCGTGCCGCCGATCACGTTGTTGGTCGGAGCGGTTGAGGCGTCGCCGACGTCAACGCCGCTGTTGGTGTTGCCGAGCGGCGTGCCCGTCGCCGAAACGCCGATCCGATTGGCGGTGAGTTGATTGTTCGATCCGCCGGGGCCGGACATTCGCACTCCGAGAAGATTCCCGGCAATGACGTTGCCGCGCGCCACGTTATTGCTGGCGCCGACAATGGCCAGGCCGACGGCATTCGGCGAACGCGCCAACAGCCCGCTCGCATCGGTGCCGATGAAGTTGCCTTCGATGGTGGCGCCGTTGTCCGCTTCGAGATAGCTGTTGAAGTTGACGTTGCCGGAAATCACATTGCGTAGCGCCGGACTCGCGCCGCCGACGGTGTTGTTCGCGCAGCCTTCGATGTGCAGCCCCGTGGTGTTGCCCAGCGCCGTCGCGCCCGCGGCGTCCAACCCGATGAAGTTGCCGGTGAGCAGGTTGTTGTTCGAGTTCAACACGATGATGCCGCGCCCATTGTTGCCGAAACCGTTGATCGCCAAGCCGCGAATCGTGCTGCCCGAAGCGCCGCTCCGCACATCCAGCCCGCTCGCATTGTTCGACAACGCGCTGCCGTCCAATTCGATCTTCAGCACCGCGTTATCGCCGTTCACCAACGTATTCACGCTCGCGCCCGGCTGCGTGTAACCGTCAATCACGACCGGCTCGACGAGTTGCGGCAAGGCGCTCGTCAGGTGAATCGTCTGCACGCCCGCGCCGGCGATGTTGAAGTTGATCGTGTTCAAGCCCGGCACGCCCGCCGGGGCGTCGCCGCTGGGCGCGTTGGTGTTGGCGGCGGTGATCGCTTCGCGCAAGGTGACGAAGCCGTCCACGGCAATCGTGTCGCCCGCGCTGGTGACGACGAGCGTCGCGCTGGCCGCGTTGTTGATGACGACCATGTAGCTTTGTGTGCCGGTGCAACCGTTCGCATCCGTCGCCGTGACGGTGAAGTTGAAGCTGCCCGCCGCCGTGGGCGTCCCGGCCAATAGCCCGGCGGTTGAGAGCGTGACGCCGCCCGGCAACGCGCCCGCCGTGACGCTGAAGGTGTACGGCGCAGTGCCGCCCGCCGCCGTCAATGGCTGGTTGTACGCCGTGCCTGTTGTGCCGTTGGGCAAGCTCGCGGGCGTCAGCGTGATCACCGGGCAATTGATCGTCAGCGCGTAGCTCTGCGTGCCGGTGCAGCCGTTGGCATCGGTCGCTTTGAGCGTGAAGTTAAAGTTGCCCGCACCCGTCGCCGTGCCGCTGATGAGGCCCGCGGCTGAGAGCGTCAGTCCGGTTGGAAACCCGCCGTTCAGCAAGTTGAAGATGTAAGGCGCGCTGCCGCCCGTCGCCGTCAGTTGCTGGCTGTAAGCCGCGCCCACCGCGCCATTTGGCAAGGACGCGGGCGTCAGGTTGATTTGCGGACACGCATTGATGACCAGTGTGTAGCCGCGATTGCCGCTGCAACCGTTCGCGTCGGTCGCCGTCACGCTGAAGTTGAAGCTGCCGCTCTGCGTCGGCGTGCCGCTGAATGCGCCGGTGGTCGGATTGATCGCCAAGCCCGGCGGCGGCGTGCCTGCCGTGGTGTAAGTGATGGCCCCCGTGCCGCCCGTGGCCGTGATGGTTTGCGCGTAAGGCGCATTGATGCCGCCCGCCGGCAAGCTGGCCGGATTGACCGTGATCGTGGCGCAACTGACGGCCAGCGTGTATTGGCGCGTGCCGAAACAGCCATTTGCATCGGTCGCCTTGACGGTGAAATTCGCCGTGCCCGCTTGGGTGGGCATGCCGGTCAAGGCGCCGCCGCCGGTGAGCGTCAACCCGGCGGGCAATTGCCCCGCGCTGACGCTGAACGTGATCGCACCCGTGCCGCCCGTTTGCGTGATCGTTTGGCTATACGCCGCGCCGGTCGTGCCGTTGGGCAGTGTGGCCGGATTGACCGTGATCGTTGGGCAAACGACGTTGAGCGCGTAAGCCTGCGTGCCCATGCAGCCGTTCGCGTCGGTGGCTTTGATCGTGAAGTTGAACGCGCCGCTCAGCGTCGGCGTGCCGGTCAGCGCGCCGTTCGACAGCACGACGCCGGGCGGCAACGCGCCGAGGCTGACGCTGAAGGTGTACGGCGCAGCGCCGCCCGTGGCCGTCAGGCTTTGGCTATAGGCCGTGCCAGTCGTGCCGCCGGGCAATGACGCCGGGCTGACGGTGATGGCCGGGCAGGGATTGATGGTGAGCGAATAAAACTGCGTGCCCGCGCAGCCGTTGAGGTCGGTGACTTTGACCGTGAAGTTGAACGTGCCGCTCGTGGTCGCGGGGCCGCTCAGTTGCCCGTTCGCGCCAAGCTGCATCCCGGCGGGCAACGCGCCGCCGCTGAGGGTGAAGTTGTAGGGCGCAGTGCCGCCCGCCGCCGTGAGCACTTGATTGTAAGCCCCGCCGATTTGCCCCGACGGCAAGGTCGCCGGCGCGAGCGTGAGCAGCGCCAGGCAGTTGTTGAAGACGTAGGCCACGCCTTGCGAACTGTTGTGGTTAAGCGCGCCGACGACGGCGGCCGTGCCGCTGAAGCCGACGGAGTAACCGAAAATATCACTGGGCGCGCCATCATCCGCCAGCAGCCGCTGCGTCTGCGTCCAGGTCGTGCCCGCGCGCGTGAAGACGTAAGCCGCGCCTTGCGCCGTGTTGCCGTTCACCGCGGCATGAGATGCGCCAACGACGGCGGTGTTGAGATCGAGCGCGACGCCGACGCCGAACCTGGCGCCTGGCGTGCCATCGCTTGCCGTCAGTTTTTGTTGCTGTGTCCAGACAGTGCCGGAGCGCGTGAAGACGTAGGCCGCGCCCTGTTGCACGTTCGCGCCGACTTTGGCGGTGTAAGCGCCCGCGATGAGCGTGTTGCCGCTGATGGCGACCGCATTGCCGAAGAGGTCGCTGGCCACGCCGTCGCTGGCGGTCAGTTGTTGCTGCTGTGTCCAGGTGACGCCGGCGCGCGTGAACACATACGCCGTGCCCTGACTCGCGTTGTTGTATTGAACGCCGATGACGACGCTGTTGCCGCTGAGGGCGACGGCATCGCCAAACTGGTCTTGCGCCGCGCCATTGCTGGCCGTCAATTTCTGTTGCTGCGTCCAGGTCGTGCCGGTGCGCGTGTAGACATAAGCCGATCCCTGGTTGACATGCGCGCCCACATCGTCGCCCACCGCGCCCACGATGGCCGTGTCGCCGTCAAGGGCGACGGCGGAGCCGAAGTAATCATCCGGCGCGCCGTCGTTGGCGAGCAACTTCTGCTGCTGCGTCCAGGCGTGATTGACGACGGCGAAAACATACGCCGAACCCTGATTGGCGCTGCCGCCGATCTGATCGTAGGCCGCGCCGACGATGACCATCTGGCCGCTGATGGCGACCGTGGTGCCGAGCAAATCGTTCGCCGCGCCGTCCGCCGCGATCAAATGCGCTTGCTGTGTCCAACCGAGGTTGTTGCTGCGCGAAAAGACGTAGGCCGAACCTTGCAACGCATTCGCGCCCACTTTGTCTTGCGGCGCGCCGATCACGGCCAGGTCGCCGCTGAGGGCGACCGCGTAACCGAATTGATCGTTCGTCGCGCCGTCGCTGGCGACCAGTTGCCCTTCCTGCGGAAAGGCCTTGCTGCCCTCGAAAATATAGGCCGCGCCCTGACTGGCGTTCACGCCGACTTTGGCGAGCCACGCGCCGGCGATGCAGGTCTGGCCGCTGAGCGCGACGCTGACGCCGAACTGATCGCCTGCCGCGCCGTCATGGCCGGTCAGCCGCTGCGACTGCGTCCAGAGATCGCCCGCCGTCGAGAAAACATAAGCCGCGCCTTGTGTGGCGTTCGCGCCGGCTTTGGCGTTTTTCGCGCCGATGACGAGCGTGTTGTTTTCGAGCGCCACCGCGTAGCCGAACAAATCCTGCGCCGCGCCGTCATTGGCGCTGAGCTTCTGTTGTTGCGACCAGGCCGCGCCCGCGCGCGTGAAGAGATAGGCCGCGCCTTGCAGATTGTTGCCGTTGACGGTTTTGCCGGGCGCGCTGATGAGCGCCGTCTCGCCGCTGAGCGCGATGGCGGAACCGAGGC
This sequence comes from Acidobacteriota bacterium, assembly GCA_043740245.1. Taxonomy (GTDB): domain Bacteria; phylum Acidobacteriota; class Blastocatellia; order RBC074; family RBC074; genus JACPYM01. The sequence continues at coordinate 17,933 of JAYUCP010000058.1, forward strand.
CGTCGCCCGCCGCGCCGTCGCTGGCCGTGAACTGTAGTTGCTGCGTCCAGGTCGCGCCCGCCCGCACAAAGGCGTATGCCGCGCCGCGATTCAGGCCGCCGTTGACGGTCTTGCCGGGCGCGCCGGCGAGCACCGTCTCGCCGCTGAGCGCGACCGTGCTGCCGAAATAATCGTTCGGCGCGTTGTCGGCAATGGTCAGCTTTTGTTGCTGCGCCCAGGTGGCGCCCGTGCGCGTGAAGACGTAAGCCGAACCGGCATCCGTGTTGCCGCCCAGATCGTCGTTCGTCGCGCCGATGACGGCGGTCGTGTTGTTGAGCGCGAGGGCGTTGCCGAAGAGATCGCCCGCCGCGCCGTCGTTCGCCGTCAGCTTCTGCTGCTGCGTCCAGGCAGTGCCCGCGCGCGTGAAGAAGTAGACCGCGCCTTGATTCTGGTTCGCGGCGCCGTAAGCGCCGACCAGGGCGCTGTCGCCGTTGAGGGCGACGGCGCTGCCGAACCCGTCCAGCGCCACACCGTCGCTGGCGCTCAACTCGGCCTGCTGCGTCCAGCCCGCGCCCGTCCGCATGAAGACGTAGGCCGCGCCCTGCTTCACGTTGCCCCCGACTTGATGGCGCGGCGCGCCGACGACGGCGGTGTTGCCGCTGAGGGCGACGGCGCTGCCGAAAATGTCCTGCGCCACGCCGCCGCTCGCCGCCAGCTTGCCGGTTTGCGTGAAGGTTGACGCCGCGCCGTCGGCCAACGCGACTTTGTTCACGTCGAAGCCGCGCGCCGCCGTCACCGCCGCCGCGAGCGAATCATATTGGCCTTGTTGTTTCAGGTGATTGATGGCCGCCGCGCCCTGCAAGGCCGGCGACGCTGCGGCGCGCACGCGCCCCAGTTGCGTCCAACAAAAGATCGCGCCCAACAACAGCACACCGGCCAACAGCCAGCGCAGTTTCTGATTCGTCAGGCAGCAGGAAAACAATGCTTCGTGAATGTGGTTCCGTTTCATCTCGTTCTCTCCTTTGTGGCAACAGACAGCCGTCAAAGCGGCGCTGTCGTTGGGTTGTTTGGGCATGGAAAAGGGGCACGCCTCAAGGTGCCCCCTTTGTTGCTTGTTCGAGTTGTGTTGGCGCAGGGGCAGTCGGTTGGCACGCTTGACCGCCTGACTGACCCCGCCTGACTGACCCCGCTGTTACGCACCGGCGCTTATTGGAAAATCCACGCCTGGCAGGTGCTGGCCTGTTGCGGTTTGACGTACTGATCGAATTTCGCGCCCGCCGCCACGGCATCGCTCGTCTTGAACGAACCGCTGTCGGGGTTGTTGGTCGAGAAATAGACCAGCCGGTTGACCGCGATGGCCGCGCCGCTGGTGTTGTTGATGGTCAGCCGCGAACCCGCGTCTTTGTTGATGATCGTGCAAGGCAGCGCGACCTTCTGCCCGACCCTGGGCAGCTTGTTGCGATCCGCCGACGGTTTGCCCTGGCCCAGCGCGGTCAAGAGCAAGGCGCTTGCCAACGCCACGGTCGTCAATGCCGAAAAGAATTTATTTGTCATGGTTGTATCTCCTTCGTGTCTCGAATCAATGATTGTTGCCGCGCCGCTGGTTGGGAAACGCCGCTTTGACGCTCCCACCGAGAGAAGCAACAGCCGGCGGCGGATTCCATCAGGCGCGGAAGATTTTTTTTCAGGCGGCGCAACTGGTCGCTGATTGGCCCCAATCCCGTTGGCGAACTTGCTGGGATTCTTTATTATCTGGTTGGTTCCCGGCGGCGGAGATTCTGATGAGCAAACAGGCGACAGCACTAAACACAACAAGCGGGGCGGCTCCGGCGCTGAATGGCCGCCGGCAGTCGCGCGCGGCCCGTGCGGCGGAAGCGGAGCGGCGGGCCAGCGAACAGTTTTGGGCCGCTTTTCGCGCGTGGCACGAGACCGCCGATAGCCTGCCCAAGCGGCGCGCCTACATTCGCAAAATCTGTCGCCGCATTGCCGAAGAGTTCAAGCCGGAGCGCATCATCCTTTTCGGCTCCTACGCTTACGGCAAACCGACGCTGGAATCGGATGTTGATCTGTTGGTCGTGATGCCGTTCGAGGGCAGCTATTTTCAACAGGCCGGTAAAATCCGTCAGCAACTAGAGTTGGTGCTCCCGCTGGATCTGCTGGTGCGCACTGCGGAGCAAGTGCAATACCGGCTGGCAATCGGCGATAGTTTTATGCGGGAGATCATCGAACGCGGAAAGGTAATGTATGAAGCCCATCACACTGGAATGGATTGAAAAAGCCGAAGAGGATTGGCACATGATGCTCAGAGGCTATCGTGCGCGAAAGAACCCGGCCTACAACATCGCTTGCTTTCTGGCCCAGCAATGCGCGGAAAAATATCTCAAAGGCAGATTGGAGGAAGCGGGCATCGCGTTCAGGAAAACGCACGACCTGGATGAACTTTTGAACCAGGTGAGGGCCGTCGAGCCAGGCTGGCGCAGCCTGCAACAAGAACTGGACGACCTGAACGAATATGCGGTCACACATCGCTATCCCGGCAACTCCGCCGACAAAGCGGAAGCGAAAAATGCGGTGAGCGCCTGCCGCAAGGTGCGCTGCGCCGCCCGCACGGCTTTCGGTCTGCCTGTTTGAACGGAGGCCGACTCCGATTGCTGCAGATGGACAACGCCACGCCACAAGACGTCTCGCAATTGCTGCTGGCCTGGGGCCAGGGCGACGAAGCCGCGCGCGATGCATTGATCCCGCTGGTTTATGAACATCTGCGCAAACTGGCGCGCGCCTATCTGCGCCGCGAACGCGCGGGGCACACGCTGCAAACCGCCGCGCTCATCAACGAAGCGTATCTGCTCTTGATCCGGCAGCCGGTGGCCTGGGCCGACCGCGCACAGTTTTTCGGCATCGCGGCGCACTTGATGCGGCAGGTGTTGGTCAATCACGCGGTGGCGCGGCGGCGGCAAAAACGCGGCGGCGCGCAATTCCAGGTCTCGCTTTCCGCCGCCGTGGACGTGGCCGACGCGCCGCCCGCCGACGTGCTGGCGCTGGACGCGGCGTTAAAGACGCTGGCCGATTGCGATCCGCAAAAAGGGCACGTGGTCGAATTGCGTTTCTTCGGCGGCTTGACGATTGCGGAGACGGCTTCGGTGCTGGGCATTTCCACCGCCACGGTCGAGCGCGAATGGCGCGCGGCGCGGGCCTGGCTGGAAACGGAACTGAGCGGCTAAAGCGGAACGATAACCATGGGAACAGGACAACCACGGGGAACACGGGGAGCACGGGGAAACCTAATTACCATCAATCCCCCCGTGATCCCCGTGATCCCCGTGGTTGAATCTTGCGTCCTACTGCTTTATGACTCCTGAACGCTGGCGACAAATCAACGCGTTGTTTGAGCAGGCGCTGGCGCTGCCCGCCGCCGAGCGCGCGGCGTTTGTGGCGCGCGGCGGGCAGGGCGATGAAGAGTTGCAGCGCCGCGTCGCCGCGATGCTGGCCGCCGATGCGCAGGCCGAATTCAAAGTGGAACAAGTGGCGCAAGACGCGCTGGCCGAATTGCTCTCCGCGCCCGTCGCTGAAACGCAGGCTTCGCACGAATCGGAAAGTCTGAACGGGCAGCTCATCGGTTCCTACCGGTTGCAACGCGAGCTGGGGCGCGGCGGGATGGGCCGGGTTTATCTGGCGCATGATGAACGGCTCGACCGGCAGGTGGCGCTCAAGCTGCTGCCCGCGCATCTGACCAACGAGGCCGACCGGGTGGCGCGTTTCGAGCGTGAGGCGCGCGTCGCTTCGGCGCTCAATCATCCGAACATCCTGACGATTTATGATTTCGGCGCGCAGGCGGGCCGCCATTACATCGCCGCCGAATTCGTCGCGGGCCGCACCGTGCGCGCGCTCATCGGCCAGCAGCGTTGCACGCTCGCGCAGGCCCTGGACATCGCCTGCCAGACCAGCGGCGCGCTGGCCGCCGCGCATCAAGCCGGCATCATCCACCGCGACATCAAACCCGAAAACCTCATGCTGCGCCCGGACGGTTTCGTGAAGGTGCTCGATTTCGGCCTGGCGAAATTGACCGAAGCGAAAGCGCGCGATTGGCAAGACCTGCTGAAAACGAGTGACGGCGAGAGCGGCGGGAAGGGCGAGGGAGAGACGGGGCGAGCGGGCGAGTGGGCGACCAAACCGGGCATGGTGATGGGCACGGTTGCCTATATGTCGCCGGAGCAGGCGCGCGGCGGCGAGTTGGACGCGCGCAGCGATTTGTTCAGCCTGGGCGTCGTGCTTTATGAAATGCTGACGGGCGAGCGGCCCTTCAAAGGCGCGAACTCGATTGAAGTGCTGACCGCGCTGTTGCAACAGGAGCCGCCGCCTTTGCCCGGTGATGTGCTGGCGGAAAACTGTGCCGCGCAAACGCGCGCTGAATTGCAGCGCCTGGTCAGCCGCGCGCTGGCGAAAGCGCCCGCCGAACGGTTTCAATCGGCGCAAGCCTTGCACGACGCGCTCAAACAATTGCGGCAGGAGTTGGAATTCAGCGCCAAGCGGCAGGGCGAGGCGGCGGCGTCAGCGGTGACCGCTGTCATGCCCGCGCCGGCCTTGCCCAAAACAATCCTCGCGCAACTGCAAAGCTGGGCAGCCGGCCAATGGCGCGGCGGCGGCTGGCTGGGCGCGCGCGCGGCGATCAAATCGGTCGCCGTGCTGCCCTTTGCCAACGTGGGTGACGATCCGCAGATGGAATACCTGCCCGACGGTATTACCGAATACCTCATCAACAGCCTGTCGCAACTGCCCGGCTTGCGCGTGACGGCGCGCGGCACGGTCTTCACCTACAAAGGCCGCGCGCTCGATCCGCGCCAGTTGGGCGTTGCGCTGGACGTGCGCGCGCTGGTGCTGGGGCGCGTGGCGCGGCGCGGCGAACAGTTGGTGATTGGCGTCGAACTGGTGGACGTGCGCGATGGCGCGTGTTTGTGGGGCGCTGAATACGCACGCCCGCGTGCTGACATCTTCGCCGTCCAGGAAGAGGTCGCGCGCGAAATCGCCCGCCAGTTGCGCTTGAAACTCACGCGCGCCGCCGAACAGCAACTGGCGCGGCGCTACACCGCGGATGTCGAGGCCTATCATCTCTACCTCAAAGGCCGCTACCATTTTTTGCGCTTCAATCGCGTTGACCAGGAACGGGCGCTCGCCTACTTCCAACAGGTCGTGGCGCGCGATCCGCGTTACGCGCTGGCTTACACGGGCATTGCCGATGTCTATGCCGATTGCTCCAGCCAATACATGCCGGCGAGCGAAGCCATGCCGCGCGCCAAAGAGGCGGCCTTGCAGGCGTTGGCGCTCGACGCTCAATTGGCCGAGGCGCACCATTCGCTGGCGGTCGTCAAATGGTTCGGCGATTGGGATTGGGCCGGGGCTGAAGCGGCCTTCCGGCGCGCGCTCGAATTGAACCAGAACGCGGCGACGACGCACGGGTTTTACGCGGATTTCCTGTTGCGGCTGCGACGCTTCGACGAGGCGCTCAGCGCAGCGCGGCGCTGTCAGGAACTGGACCCGCTCGCCAGCCACGGCAGCATCATGGTGAGCAAGGCGTTTTATTACCTGGGCCGTTACGAGGAATCCGAGGCGCAATGCCGGCAGACGCTCATCCTCGACCCGCACTATTTTTGGGCGCACGTTTATCTGGCGCACAACTTCAAGCGCCAGGGCCGGCGCGCCGCGGCCATCGCCGAATTGCAACGCGCGCTGGCGATCACGCGGCACGACGGCACGCTGGCGCATCTCTGCTGCCTGTACGCGGCAGAGGGCCAGCACGAAGAAGCGCGCGCGGCGCTCGATGAATTGGAAGCGCAGGCGCGGCAGCGGCACGTCTCGCCCGTTCATCGCGCGCAGGCTTACGCCGGCTTGGGCGAAGCGGAACCCGCGTTTGAATTGCTGCGGCAGGCTTATGCGGAGCGCGCCGACCATTTGCTCTCGCTCGACATCAATCCTTTCTTTGATAGCTTGCGCGCCGACCCGCGCTTCGAGGCGTTGCGGCGCGACATCGGGCTGGCAACGCCGTCGGAACCACGCCCTGTGCCGGCGGCGGAGTCGCAGGCGCGGCCAACTGCGCGGTGGCGCGTCTGGCTTGCCGGCCAATCGTTTCGCCAATTGCGCCAGCTGGAGTTGCTGGTGACGTTGACGATTCTATTCACGCTCGCTGTTTTGGGCGTCGGCAGGTATCTGCTGCCCGCGCGCACGCCCGCGCCGATTGCCACGCTCGCCGTGCTGCCTTTCGCTAACGCGCTCAACGATCCGCAACTGGAATACCTGCCCGACGGCATCACCGACAGTTTGATCGGCAGTCTGTCGCAACTGCCGGCGCTGACCGTGATGGCGCGCGGCACGGTGTTTACCTACAAGGGGAAAGAGGTTGACCCGCGCGCGGTGGGCGCGGCGCTCAAGGTCAATGCGCTGGTGCTGGGGCGCGTGGCGCGGGCCGCGGGCGAGCAACTGACCATCAGCGTGGAATTGGTGGACGCCGCGACGGGCGCGCGTTTGTGGGGCCGCGATTACCAGCCCGTGCCGAACGGCCTGGTGCGCGCCCGCGATGAACTCACGCGCGAACTCGGCGAAGTGCTGCGCCCGCGCCTGAGCCGCGCCGAACGGCAATTCGCCAAACCCGCCACCGCCGACAACGAAGCCTGGCAGCTTTACCTGCGCGGCGAACATTTGAGCAATCAGGGCCGCCTCGAGGCTTATCAAAAGGCGCTCGAATACTTCAATCAAGCCGTCGCGCGCGATCCGCGTTTTGCGTTGGCGCACGCCGGCATCGCCGATGTTTACAGCGCGCTCTCGGCCCAGGTGTTGCCGCCCAGCGAAGCCATGCACAGGGCGCGGCAAGCCGCCCTGACGGCCCTGCAATTGGACGAGACGCTGCCCGAAGCGCACAACTCGCTGGCGCTGGTCAAATGGTGGGCCGATTGGGACTGGGATGGGGCCGAGCGCGAATTCCAACGCGCCATTGAGTTGAACCCCAATTTGAGCCGGGCGCATTTCACTTACACCGGTCTGCTGATCCAGCGCGGGCGCTTTGACGATGCCCTGCGTGAAATCGGGCGCGCCGAAGCGCTCGACCCTTTCTCGCTGCGCGTGATTGAACTGGCGGGCCGCAGACTGATTTATGCGCGCCAGCCTGAGCAGGCCGTGGCGCACTTGCGCAAGTCACTGGAACTCTATCCCGACAGCGCGACGCTCCGGCTGACGCTGGGACTCGCGCTCAGCCAACTGGGGCGGCATCAGGAAGCGGTCGGCGCGGCGCGCCAGGCCGCAGGCTTGAACTCGGCGCCGACCTATCGGGCGTGGCTGGCGTATTGTCTGGCGCGCGCCGGCCAGCGCGCCGAAGCCCTGTCACTGTTGCATGATTTGCAGCGCCGCGCCACGCACGAACGGGTTTCGCCGGCTTACATTGCCCGCATCTATGTCGGCCTGGGCGAGAATGAATTGGCGCTGCAATGGCTGCGCAAAAGCTACGACGAACATTCCGATCACATCCTGGGCGTGGGCGCTGATCCGGTTTACGATCCGTTGCGCGCCGACCCGCGTTTTCAGGAAATGCTGCGCGGCATTGGGCTGGCGCAATGAAGACGTGTGCCTGGCGCAAAACACCACCGGCCAGCGGCAGAGGTTCGAAGCCCTCTGCCGCTGGCCGGTGCGTCCGTTCACCGTCTTGTTTAAGGCGCGTAATATCCGCTCACATCAAGCACCAACTCGGTCTGCGCCGCCGTGAAAATGTTGAACACGCCGTCCACACCCAAGCCCACCGTGAAATGCCGGTTGAAGACCGCGCCCGCGTTGTAATTGGACGCCGCCACCAGCGGTTGCGCCGCGCCGTTCGGCCAGAAGGTCAAATAGCCCGCCGCCAGCGGCCCGACGACCGTCGCATTGCCGACGAGGCCGCGCGCGTCGTTGGCGATGGTCACGCCGCTGCAGGTGCCGCGCGCTTGCTGGTTGCGCGTGGCGCCCGCGCCCAGCGGCGCGTTTGGCGTGTAACAGCCCGTCAGGCCCGCGCGCGTTTCGAGCAGGCGGATCGGTTGCGGCAGCGGGGTGAAGAGCAACCCCGCGCCGTTCACGTCCGACGCTTCGCTGCTGTAATAGCCCGACACGTCAATCACCAACTCGGTCTGCGCCGTCGTGTAGATTTTGAACGCGCCCGCCGCCGAGAGCCCGACGGTGAACGGCGCATTCATCACCTGGCCCGCCGTGAAATTCGAACTCGCCGCCAAGGGGCGCGCCGCGTCCGCCGGGAACAAGGTCAAATAGCCCGCGCCTTGCGGCCCAACGGTCGTCGCATTGCCCACCAGCGCGCGCGCCGTCGCGGGGATCGTTACGCCGCCGCACGTGGTCACGCCCATCTGCAGCGTGTCGGCATTACCCGCGAGCGGCGCGCCCGGCGTGAAGCAGCCCGTCATACCTGCGCGCGTTTCGAGCAGGCGCAACGGCTGCGGCAGCGCGTGGAAGTACAGGCCCTGCGCCGTCGGCGGCGCGTAATAGCCCGTCACATCCACCACCACATCCGTATTGCTGGTCGCAAAAATCTTGAACGCGCCATCGTTGCCCAGGCCCACCGTGAAGACGTTGTTCAGGATTTCATTCGGCGCGAAGTTGGTGTTCGCCACGAGCGGCTGCCCGGCGTTGCTCGGATACAAGGTCAAGTAACCGCCGCCCGATTGCACGGTTGTCACGTTGCCGGTGACGGCCAGCGCATTCGCCGGAATCGTGACGTTGTTGCAAGTGCGCCGCGCCAGTTGCGTGCGCGCCGTGCCGCCCGCAATCGGCGCACCCGGCGTATCGCAACCCTGCATCCCCGCGCGCGTATCGAGCAAGCGCAAGGGGAAGGGCAGCGGATAGAACATCAAACCCGCGCCGTTGAAGTTGAGCGTGTACGCCCGCGTGCCCATACAGCCCTGCGCGTCGGTCGCCTTGATCGTGAAGCCGAAACTGCCCGCCTGCGTGGGCGTCCCGCCGAGCACGCCCGCATTCGTCAGCGTCAAACCATTCGGCAAGACGCCCGCGTCCACGCTGAAAGTGTATGGCGCGCCGCCGCCGCTGGCCGTCAACACTTGGTTATACGCCGCGCCCGCAAAGCCGCCCGGCAAGGTGGCCGGATTGACCGTAATCGTCGGACAAGTCGCACTCACATTCAGCGTGTACGCGCGCGTGCCGATGCAGCCATTCGCATCGGTCGCCTTGACGGTCACGTTGAACGCACCATTCGCGGTCGGCGTGCCCGTCACGGTGCCCGTGCCGCTCAACGACACGCCCGCCGGCCACGCGCCGCTCTGCAAGCTGAACACGTAAGGCTGCGCGCCGCCGCTCGCGGTCAGCGTCTGGTTATACGCCGCGCCCAGCGTGCCGTTGGGCAACGTCGCCGGGTTGACCGTGATGGTCGGACAGCCATTCGTGGTCAGCGTGTAATCGCGCGTGCCCATACAGCCGTTCGCGTCGGTCGCCTTGAGGGTGAAGCCGAACTGGCCGCTGACGGTCGGTGTGCCGCTCAGCACGCCCGCACTCGACAGCGTCACGCCATTCGGCAACGTGCCGAGACTGACGGTGTAAGCATACGGCGCCGCGCCGCCCGTCGCCGTGATGGTTTGGTTATAGGCCGCGCCCATCTGCCCGGCGGGCAGCGTCGCGGGATTGACCGTGATGGTGGGGCAATTGCCGTTGATCGTCAGCGCATATTGCCGCGTGCCCTTGCAACCGCCAGCGTCGGTCGCCTGGATGGTGAAGAACACTTGGCCGCTGGTGGTCGGTGTGCCGGTCAACGCGCCCGCGCTGCTCAAGGTCAAACCCGCCGGCAACGCGCCGGCGCTAACGTTGTACGTGTAAGGCGCGAGGCCGCCGCTGGCCGTCATGTTTTGGTTGTAGGCCGTCCCGGTCGTGCCCGCAGGCAGACTGGTTGGCGACACCGTGATGATCGGGCAGCCCTGAATCGTCACGTTGTAGCCGAGTGTCTGGCTACAGCCGTTGGCATCAAGCGCTTTCACCGACAGGCCGAACCCGCCCGCACCGGCCGGAATCGTGCCGGTGAGCAAGCCCGCCGTAGTGATGGTCAGCCCCGGCGCGGGCACGCTGCTGCTGACGATGCTGAAGCTGTAAGGCGCAGCACCGCCGCTGGCCGTCAGTTGCTGGCTATACGGCACGTTCAGGAAAACCGTCGGCAGTGTCGCCGGGGTGATCGTGATCGTCGGGCAACCGGCGTTGATGGTCAGCGTGTAGCTCTGCTGCCGCGCGCAACCATTCGCATCCGTCGCCGTCACCGTGAAGTTGGCGACACCGGCTTGTGTGGGCGTGCCCGACAGCAAGCCCGCCGTTGTGAGCGTCACTCCGTTCGGCAACGCGCCCGCCGTGACGCCGTAGCTGTATGGCGCCGTGCCGCCGGTAGTCGAGAGTTGTTGGTTATACGCCGTGCCCGCCGTGCCGTTGGGCAGGCTGGGTGGATTGACGGTGAGCGCGCCGCAGTTTTGCGTGATCGTCAGCGTGTATTGCTTCGTCCCGATGCAAGTGTTCGCATCGGCAGCGGTGACGGTGAAGTTGATCGCGCCCGCTTGCGTGGGTGAGCCGCTGAGGAGGCCGCTGGTCGAAAGATTCAAGCCAGCCGGTAACGAGCCGACGGTCACGCCGAAGGTCGTGTTCCCAACGCCGCCGCTTTGCGTCAGTTGTTGGTTATAGGCCGTCCCCGTGTTGCCGTTGGGCAGCGTCGCCGGGCCGACCGTGATCGCCGGGCAGGTAATGGTCGGCGCGTAGCTCTTCTGCCCCGTGCAACCGTTCGCATCGGTTGCCGTGACGGTGAAGCTGGAGCCGCCGTTTTGTGACGGCGTGCCGCTGATGAGGCCGCTGGGCGAAAGATTCAACCCCGCCGGCAAGTTGCCCACCGTGATGTTGTAAGTGACGTTGCCTGTGCCGCCGTTTTGCGTCAGTTGCTGACTATAGGGCACACCCAGCGCGCCGTTGGGCAGACTCGCCGGCGTGATGGTGATGGTGTTGCAGCTTTGCGTAATCGTCAGCGTGTAAGACTTCTGTCCCGTGCAGCCGCCGGAAGACACATTGACCGTCAGGTTGAATGTGCCCGCCTGAGTCGGCGTGCCGCTCAGTGCGCCGCTCGGTGACAAGCTCAAACCCGCTGGCGGCAACGTGCCAAGCGGCAAACTGTAGCTATACGGCGCAACGCCGCCCGTCGTCGTCAGTTGTTGGTTATAGGCCGTGCCCGTCGCGCCATTGGGCAAGCTGGCCGGATTGATGGTGAGCGTCGGGCAGCCAACGCTGAAGCTGTATTGCTTCGTCGTGAAGCAGCCATAAACATCGCTGACTTTGATGGTGAAGTTGCCGTTGCCGCTGGTGGTCGGCGTGCCCGACAGCAAGCCGGCGTTGGTCAGCGTCAAGCCGTTCGGCAACGCGCCGCTGTCCAGCGCGAAGGTGTACGGGCCATCGCTGCCCGCAGCCGACAAGCCTTGATTGAAAGGCACGCCCACGGTCATTGCCGGAAGTGACGCCGGGAAGACGTTGATCGTTTGGCAAGTCGCGGTGAAGCTGTATTGGCGCAGCCCCACGCAGCCTTGCGCGTCGGTCGCCTTGATCGTGAAGTTGAACGTGCCGCCTTGCTGCGGGCCGCCGACGATTGCGCCATTGACGAGCGACAAACCGGGCGGCAATGAATCGCCGGGGTTGAGGCTGAAGCTATACGGTGCGACACCGCCCGACGCCGACAGCGGCTGGTTGTAACCGCCGATGCCGACCGTGCCGCCGGGCAGAGTGGCCGGGTTGACGGTGATCGCCGGGCAATTCACGTTCAAGGTGTAAGCGCGCAAGCCTTGGCAACCGTTGAAATCAACGACGCCTACCTGGAATTGGAAGACGCCGGCAACCGTCGGCGTGCCGGAGATCAAGCCGGTCAATTGGTTGAGCGTCACGCCGTTTGGCAACGTGCTGTTAGGTGTGAGCGTGAAGACGTAAGGCGGATTGCCATTGGACACTGACAGCATCTGGTTGTACGCCTGATTGATGGTGGCCGCCGGAATGTTGCTCGGATTGATAGTCAGCCCAAAACAGAAATAGTTGATCGTCAGCGTGTAATTCCGGCTGCCGCCGCACAGATTGCCCTGCCGCGCCGTGACCGTGAAATTGAACGCCCCGGCCTGCGTCGGCGTGCCCAGCAACAAGCCGTTGTCGGCGAGCGTCAAGCCACGCGGCAGGAAGCCGGACGACAACTCGAAAACATACGGCCCTACGCCGCCGCTCGCCGTCAGTTGCTGCGTGTAGGAAACGTTGTAATCGCCGCTGGGCAAGTTCGCCGGGGTCAGCGAAATCGTGGGACAGGCCGTGTGGCGGAAGTAATAGACCGAGCCTTGATGGGTTTGCGCGATATTGTCGTTCGGCGCACCGGCCAGAATTTCTGTCCCGGCGATGGCGACTGCCGTGCCCAGATAGTCACTCGCCGCGCCATCCGCCGCCGTCAATTTTTGCCGCTGGCTCCATGTCGTGCCTTGCCGCTCGAAGAGGTACGCCGCGCCCTGATCCTGGTCTCCGGCGATGTCGGCAAAAGACGCTCCCACGACTGCATAGTCGCCGAAGAGCGTGACCGACGAACCGAAGCCCTCGCCCGCTGCGGCATCGCCAGCAAACAATTCCTGCTGCAAAGTCCACGTCCCGGTCTGGCCGGCGTAAACATACGCCGCGCCGCCGCCGTTGCCAACCGCGCCGATCAGCGCCGTGTAATTGTCCAGCGCCACGGCCGTGCCAAAGCGATGATTGGCCGCGCCATCCGCCGCCGTCAGCTTTTGCGCCTGATTCCACTGCGTTCCGGTGGGGTTGGTGAAGACGTAAGCCGCCCCTCGGCTGCCCAGCTTGAGCGGCGCGCCGATCACGGCGGTATTGCCGAACAGCGCCACGGCAGTGCCGAAATAATCGCCCAAAGTGCCGTCGTTGGCCGTCAGCTTTTGCTGCTGGCTCCACGTCGCGCCGCTGCGCTTGAAGGTGTAAGCCGAACCCTGGCCGCCGTTGGCCCCGACGGTGTCGCCGGCCGCGCCGATCAGCGCCGTGTTTTCATAAAGCGCGACGGAATAGCCGAACCAGTCGGCGGCCGCGCCATCCGCCGCCAGCAACTTTTGCTGCTGTGTCCAGACCGCGCCGTTGCGCACGAACACATAGGCCGCGCCCTGTTGCCCCGCCGCGCCATTCGTCTTGAAGTACGCGCCGACAACCACCGTCTCTCCGTTGATGGCAACCGAGCGCCCGAACCTGTCGTCCGATGCGCCATCCGCCGCCGTCAGTTTTTGCTGCAAACTCCAGGTCGCGCCATTGCGGACGAAAACGTAAGCCGAACCTTTCGCCACACCGCCAATCGTGTCGCCATACGCGCCGACCACCGCCGTGTTGTTGTGCAGCGCCAGGCTGTCGCCGAAATACGCAACGGCTGGGCCGGCGGCGTCTGACAGCTTTTGGATTTGCGCCAGGGGAGTGTTGACGACCTCGAAGGAATAGACCGAGCCTTGATTCGCATTCGCGCCCACGGTGTCGAAGGGCGCGCCGGCCAGCACCAGGTTGCCGCTGACGGCCACGCTCTGGCCGAAATGGTTTTGGTAATCTTTATCCAGCGCGTGCAGCGCCTTTTGCTCCGTCCAGCTCGCGCCGTTGCGCACAAACACGTAGGCCGCGCCCTGATTCGGCGAGGCCGGGTCATAGCCATACGCGCCGATGACCGCCACGTCGCCGCTGAGCGCGACTGCGTTGCCGAAAAAGTGCTCCAACGTGCCGTCGCTGGCCGTCAGCTTCTGTTGCTGGCTCCAGGTCGTGCCGCTGCGGGTAAAGACGTAGGCCGAGCCTTGATAGGAATTGCCGTTGATGGTGTCGCCATACGCGCCAACCAGGGCGGTGTCGCCGCTGAGTGCAACGGCGCTGCCGAATAAGTCACTGGCCGCGCCGTCATTGGCGCTGAGCTTTTGTTGCTGGCTCCAGAGCGTGCCTAGCCGCACAAAGACGTAGGCCGCGCCGCGCTCAAACACGCCGGGCGAATCGGCGTATGCAGCGCCCACGAGCGCCGTCTCGCCGCTCAGCGCCACCGCCGAACCGAACCTATCACCCGCCGCGCCATCCGCCGCCGCCAATTTTGCTGCTGCGTCCACACCGCGCCGTTGCGAGTGAAGACATACGCCGCGCCAGTTCCAGCGACGTTGCCGGCAGCCGTTTCTGATCCCGCCAGCAAGGTGTTGCCGCTGACCGCGACCGCGATGCCGAACTTGGTGTTGGATTGCGCATCGCCCGCAAAAATCTTTTGTTGAAAGCTCCAACTCGCGCCGCTGCGCACAAAGACATACACCGCGCCCGGCCCAATCCCGCCATTCGCATCCACGGCGTAATACGCGCCCACCGCCGCCGTATTGCCGTCGAGCGCCACCGCATAACCAAAGCCGTCGTTCGCAACGCCGTCCGCCGCAATCAGCTTGGCCTGGAAGACCCAATTGCCGCCGCTGCGCGTGAAGACGTAGGCCGCGTGATTGCTCGCGCCAGCCCCCGCCGTGCCGATAATCGCCGTGTCACCGCTGATGGCGAGCGACCTGCCGAAATAATCGAAGGCCAGCCCATCCGCCGCCGTCAGCTTCTGTTGCTGCGCAAACAGCGGATCAATCGTCACGGGATAGACGGCGTTGGCATCGTCCACTTCCAACGTGATGCTTTGGCCGTCGGCTTTCATCGTCGCGGGCAGCGCTTTGTGCTGCGCGTCCCACGCGGCCAGATGGTCGTAGCCGAGCACCACGCGCCCGTGCTTGTCTTTGAGCGTGATGGCTTGTTTGTTGGTTGAGGCCGCGCGCAGATCGCCAGTCAATTGCAGGGCGAGGCGCAACGGCGATTTGAGATTGGAAATTGGAGAGGGCGGCGCATTCAGCGTGAAGCCCTGTTCCAAGCCTTCTGGCTGATTGACGTACCATTCGGTGATTGCGCCTTTGCGGATTTCGACGCGATTGCCGTTGCTCGTGAGCGCACCTTCTTCAACGGTTGACAGCTTGTCGCCGTAGCCATAGCCGCTCAGCTTCATGCCGAATTGCCATTGCGGTTTGGCGGCGGCCGTTTCGGCGATGCGCACTTGCGCGGGCGTGAATTGCGCGCTCAATTTGTGCGCCGGATTCTCAGCCCGCCACGCGCCATCCTGTTGATTCACCTGATAGCGTGTCGCATTCAGCGCCGCGTTCAGCGCTGAATACGAACCGTCTTGTTTGAGCTGCTCAACCGCCGCCGCGTCGTGCAGCGTGTTGTTGCCTGCCGCCGTGGGCGCGCTCTGCCGGAGCAGCAGCGCCAATAGGCACGCGGTCAGCAGCAAGCCGCTGATGGTGATGAATTGCATGGGTTTGAACTTGATTTGGTGGATGGTCTTCATAACGCAATCTCCTTCGTCACATTGGTTGGTGGCCTGTCCAGGGCGCAGACACACTGCGGCCCGGCCAGGCGCTTGCCTGGTGTTCACGCGCTGCGCGAGCGGCGCTGCTGTTTCTCTTTCCAACCGGTAAAGCGGGAAGGGGCGGCGGGAATAATCACGGGCGCAAAAAAATGTAGGGCAAACTGTTAGTTTGCCCGGCCTCGGCAGCCAACCGTTCGCGGGTCGCCAATAGTCTCGGCGTTCAGGCCCCGGCAGACAGCCGTTTGCAGGCTGCCAACGATTTCGGCGTTCAGACTCTGGCAGTCAGCCGTTCACGGGCCCCTGGTGGGTTTGGCAATCAAGCCAGGGCAAACTAACAGTTTGCCCTACAACAAACGGTAGTGGGGAAATGGGGTGGGATGATGAACCTAACGTAGGGGCAGACACACAGGTCTGCCCCTACGCTATCCCACCTCATTTCCCCACTACCCAACAAACGCAACGGCGGCAGCGCCCACCCGTGTGTTGCGCTGCCGCCGTTTGATTTTACGCAAAGCCGCCGCCGTTCAATCGGTGACGGTCAGTGTGTAGTTCTTCATCCCCAGACAGCCGCCCGCCACGGCCTTCACCTTGAAGCTATACGTGCCCGGCGTGTTGCTGACACCGCTGATGAGGCCGGCGCTGCTGAGCATCATGCCCGGCGGCAATTGGCCCGTCATCAAACTGTAGGTGTAATTGCCCGCCGGACTGGCCGCGAGTTGCTTGCTATACATCACGCCCTTCTTCGCGTTGGGCAGCGCGGGCACCGTCAGCGTGACCGCCCCGCAAGCCAGCGTCATCACGTAAAGCCGCGAACCGCTGCAGCCGCCCATTCCTCCTGCGAGAGAGGATGCCGTGATGCGGAAGCTAAACGTGCCGCCCGCTGACGGCGTGCCGCTGATCGCGCCGGTCGCGCTGTCGAGCAGCAGGCCAGTGGGCAACGCGCCGCTCGTGACCGCGAACGTGTATGGCCCCGCGCCGCCCGTCGCGCTGACGATTTGGCTGTAGGCCACGCCAATGGTTGCGGCGGGCAGTGTCGCCGGATTGACCGTGATCGGCTCGCAATTGGTCGTCACCAGCAGGTTGTAGGCTTGCGTGCCCGCGCAGCCTTTCGCATTGGTTGCGGTGATGACGAAGGTGAAGTTGCCGCCCGCCGCCGGTATGCCGGTGATGGCGCCCGTCGCGCTGTTCAGCGTCAAGCCCGGCGGCAGTATGTTCGTCGTCACGGCGTAGCTGTAATTGTCCGCCGGACTGGCCGCGACCGTCGCGTTGTAAGCCGTGTTCGCCACGCCGTTCGGCAGCGTCGCGGGTGTGAACGTGATGGCCGGGCAAGCGCCGCCTGCTTCGCCGTAACGCGCGAGCGCGAAGTCGGTCGAACCGCCGTTGTTGGCAAAGCCGCCCGCGATGATTTTGCCATCCGGTTGAATGGCGACCGCGCCGCAACCGTCGTCATTGCTCAGGAAGTCGGTGAGCACGAC
The DNA here is from genome assembly GCA_043740245.1 of Acidobacteriota bacterium. GTDB lineage: Bacteria > Acidobacteriota > Blastocatellia > RBC074 > RBC074 > JACPYM01. The sequence goes on from JAYUCP010000058.1 coordinate 34,799, forward strand.
GCCGCCATTGCCGAAGCCCGCGTCGGGCAGGCCGTTCGTGGTCAGGCGCAGCACGCCGAAGTCCAGGTTATTGCCGCCGGTGGCCGTGCCGGCCAGCACCAGCTTGCCGTCGCTTTGCACGGCCAGGTCATTGGCGATGCCGCTCAAGGCGGTCATCAGCTTGCCGCCGTTGCCGAAGCCGGGATCGGGATTGCCATTGGTCAGATAGCGGGCCGCCGCATAATTGCCATTGGCTATGCCGGCCACGACGATCTTGCCGTCGCTTTGCAAGGCCAGCGCCGCCGCGTTGTCCGCCGCGCCCGCAAAGTCCGTCGTGACCTTGCCGCCCATGCCAAAGGCCGGATCGGGCGTGCCGCCGCTGGTCAGCCGCGCCACGCCGAAATCCAGCGAGCCGGGCCCCTGCACATTGCTGGCGAGTACGATCTTGCCATCCGGCTGAAGCGCCACCTCAGCCCCGCCGTCATTGCCGCCAAAGAAATCGAGCGTCATTTTGCCGCCCATCCCAAAGGCCGGATCGAGCACGCCGCTGGCGTCGTAGCGTGCGACCGCAAAGTCCGAATTCGCGCCCAGGCCATTGGCGACGCCGGCGACGACGATCTTGCCGTCGGGTTGAATCGCCACGCCGGTCGCTGCGTCGAAGTTGCCCGCAAAATCCGTGGTGACCTTGCCGCCCATGCCGAACATAGGGTCGGGATTGCCCTGCGTGTCGTAGCGGATGATGCCGAAGTCCGCCGTGGGATTGATGCCGCCCGCGCGGCCCACCACGACGATCTTGCCATCCGCTTGCAACGCGGCGGCCAGCGCCAGGCTGCCGGGGAAGGCGGTGGCGACGCGCCCGCCATTGCCGAACGCGGGATCGAGCGTGCCGCCGCTGTCGTAGCGGGCCAGCGCGAATTCGCCGCCGCCTTGCGCACTGCCCACCGCCACCAGTTTGCCGTCGGGTTGCACCAGCACCGCCGACGCGCCGTCAAAGCTGCCAAAGAAATCGGTCGTGACCCGGCCATCCAGATCGAAGCTCGGATCCAAATCGCCGGGCGCGGCGGCGGCGCGCGGCTGGAAGTTCGTCAAGGCCAGCAAGGCGGCCAACATCAGCGCAAATGCTTGGCGCACCGTGATTACTGCGGAACTCTTTTGCATGTTTGTCTCCCTCTGGTTTTCGTCTCGGTTTTCGTCTCGGGTGGCCGAACCGTGTTCAGCCGCGCTCGTCTGGTAAAGCGGGATTGGCGCGGCGGAATAATCAAAAAGTCCGGGCCGGCGAAAAAAAAATCTGAATGCGCCGAAAGAAAAAAGGGACGGACGGCAACACCCACGTACAGTTATTGCCGTCCGCCTTTTTCAGTGACAAGGAAGTCTCAGTTGACCTATTGCAGGAACCAAGCCTGGCAGGTGGGGCCGGCATTGCCCGCCGGGCCACTGGCGTCGCGGCTGGTGTTGGGCGCGAAGGGCTGCGCGTAGCTCTGGAAGGTCGAACCGGCGGGGTTCTTGATGAAAATCTTCTGGTTGGCCGCGATCGTCTTGCCGCTGGTGTTGGTGAGCGTCAAGGACGAGGCCACGTCGCCGCCGTGGTTCGGCGTGCATTTGATATACACGGCGTTCACTTTCGGGTTTTTCGGCACCGACATCTCGCGGTTGTTTTGCGCCTGCGCGGTCAGCAGCGAAGCGGCGCTCAGGGTCAACAGTGCGAGGGCGATCATCAATTTGTTTTTCATAGCGTTGGTCTCCTTCATTCGTTCGTCTGGTTATGGATAAAGACGTGGCCGCCGCGCGTCCGCCGTCTCATTACTCGTGAGAGCCATTCGCTCTCACCCCGTAAAGCGGGAACCGTGTGGCGGAATAATCAGCCGGGCAAAATTTTCTTTCCGTGAAGCGTGCGCGCTGAGAGCGCCCACGGGCGTGCGGAAGCTTTCCTTTGACAGGGCTGCCGGTGTGGCGGTTGCCGCGCTTTGCCGGGGCCTTTATCATCGCCGCACTGACGTTATGAACTACACCCAAGCGCTCGACTATCTTTACGCGCGTGGCCACGAGTTGGAGACGATGAACCTCGGCTTGGCGCGTATCCGCGCGTTGACCGCGGCCAGTGGCCAGCCGCAATTGCAAGCCCCCTCAGTGCTGATCGCCGGCACGAACGGCAAAGGTTCGACTGCCGCGATGATCTTTGCCATTGCGCGCGCCGCCGGGTTGCGCGTGGGCCTTTACACCTCGCCGCATCTGGTCGAAATCACCGAACGCATGCGTATTGCCGAAGGCCCCAACACGCGCGACATCAGCAAAGACGAGTTCGCACAATACGCCACCGAAGTCCGCGCGTTAGGCGAACGCTTGCTGGCGGCGGGCCAACTGACCAGCGTGCCCAGTCTGTTTGAACAATTGACGCTGTTGGCCTTTCTTTACTTCGCCGCGCAAAAAGTTGAGTTGGCCGTGCTCGAAGTCGGGCTCGGCGGCCGGCTGGATGCCACCAACGTCTGCGCGCCGCTGGTCACGGCCATTACGCCGATTGATTACGACCACCAGCGGCACTTGGGTTATACGCTGCCCGAAATCGCATACGAGAAAGCCGGCATCATCAAACCCCACACGCCCGTCATCGTCGCGCCGCAAAAACCGGAAGTCATGCAAGTGATTGAGGCGCGCGCCGCTGAAGTGAACGCGCCCGTCGTCGCCATTGAAAACAAATTGCGTGCGGCGCGCCGCTTTCAGGTGGACAAGGATGTCAGTCCGGCTTCGCTGGCGCAGCCGGGCGGGTGCCGCTTGCGTTACGATTCGCGGCAGGGCAGCTATGACGTGCGTTTGAATTTGCGCGGCGGCCATCAGGTGTTGAACGCGCTGACGGCGTTGCACGTGGCCGAAGCCCTGGCTGATAGAGGCTTCGCCATCACCCCTGAACACATTGCGCAAGGCTTGCAACAAGCCGAATGGCCGGGTCGCCTGGAATGGTTGCAGTTGCCCGGCAGCCAATTGCCCTTACTCGTGGACGGCGCGCACAACCCCGCCGGCGCGCGCGTCGTGCGCAAGTTTCTCGAAGAGTTTTGCGCCCATCGGCCAGTCACGATGGTCTTCGGCGCGATGACCGACAAACCCTTCGGCGAGATGGAAGAGTTACTTTTCCCCGCCGCCGCCAAAATCATCGCCGTCCGAGTGAACCACCCGCGCGCCGCCGATCCGCGCGCACTGGCCCAGCGCGCCGAAGCGCTGGATTACCACGTCTGGCAGGCCGCAAGCGTGCGCGCCGCCTTGCAACTGGCCCAAACGATCACGCCCGCCAATGGCGTGATTTGCGCCTGCGGTTCGCTCTATCTGGTGGGCGAGATCAAAGGCTTGCTTGAGTCTGGGGAAATCTAAATTGAACCACACAAAATTGGGACAGCTTGAACCACGGGGCGCACGGGGGACAACCAATCAGCAGAGACTGCCCCGTGTTCCCCGTGTCCCGTGTGGTTCAATCCCTGCCCCAATGTTGCGTGTTCTGGTTTAGTGGACGGTTTGAGAGAGGCCTTACGGCTGCTCAAGACTTCACCAACTTCCCGCACCTTGCGCTTCACTTTTGGGATCAGCCGTTCCCACATCCGAACAGCTCAGCGCCAGTCACACTCGCCTGACCGCAAGCCGCACAATGAGTTATCCAGCCCGGCCGCACGGCACGCCAATTGGTTAGCCAGGTTGATTGGTCTGCCTGCGCGGGCCGCTTTCTCCGCCACAATGTAAAGGAGTCATTCATGTCGCGCGCGACGCCCTGAAACAATGAAGCGAGGAACAGTTTGGGAGTGCGCTAAAGTAAAGGCGGACGAGCGGCGGAGGCAGG
>JAYUCP010000059.1:0-6313 GCA_043740245.1 Acidobacteriota bacterium
CATCGCGCCGCACTTTGCGCAACACATCTGGCAGGTGATGAATAAGCCCGCGCTCGGCTATCCGTCGTCTGAGATCGTCGCGCGTTGGCGCAAATTGCCCGCGCCGCTTACAGACAAAAATCTGGCCGATAAAAACCTGACGGCCATCCGCGCGGGTTGCGATGAAATACAGAAATTCATGGTCACGTGGCCGAGTTGGTTGTTTGCGCGCGGCGACGTCGCGGCTGGCGGCGCGGGCGATGAAAGCCCGCTCGAATTCAGCGACCGCACCCTCAACGTGAAATCGCCACACCGGTTCACCTATGTGCGCGGCGGCGGGCGTCCGGGCATGACACAAGCTGGCCCGGCAAAAATTTATTTCAATGTCGCGCCCGTGAATCCCGCGCAGGGTGATAAGCCCGTCATTATTTGGCGCAACCTGACGATTGGCTTTCGCCCGCTGGCCCCGCGCGCGCAGCCAGTAAAAGCCGGTGAATCGGTCGTCGTGCTCGCCGCCGATGCCGAAGCCGCCGCCAATTTGCGGCGCGGCATTTTGCCGCCGGGTGAACGGCATACACTGAAATCGCTGGTCAGCGCCGAAACCGCCCAGCGTTTGAATTTCGGCAAAAGCCCCGACGGCACGCCCATCGGCGCGAATGATTTCGCTGCGGCGGGTTCGGTGATGTTTGAAGTGCCGCTGCCGGAAGGCGCGCCGATGCTGATGAATATGCAGGTGGACGCCGAACTCGGCGGCGACCGCGATACAGTGGTGCGCATCGTGATTTCAGACCGCGCCGATCTGGGCACACGCGGGCAGCCCACGCGCGCGTTGGTGGGCGATATGAAGAGCGCGGGCTACAAGGCCTTTCGCGCGGGCGTGGAGGAATACGCCACGTTGCTGCCGCCGAATACACACGGCGAGCCCACGCCCGCCGACAAAGACCCGGTGCCTGAGCCCTTCGACAACACTTACAACGTGCCCGAACACGATGAGTTTGTGGTGAAGGTGAAGTATCACCGCGACGATAAATTCGTGGTCGAGAACATGCTGGACGCCGCGACGCGCAAACGGCTGGATCAAGCCTGGAATGATCTCTATGCGTCGTTTGAATACCACGACAATTATTTGCGCCTGCTGGCCAAGCATTTCAAGCACGACCTGAACGGCAAAGGCATCGCGCAGATGGACAAGGCCACCATCGAGACCTTGCCTGTCGAGCTGCGCAAATACATCACGCCGCTGCGCCGTGAATACGACGCGGTGCTGGCGGCGCAAGCGGCGGCGCGCCCGCGCCACGTGACCGATTGCCTCGAATTCGCCAGCCGCGCGTGGCGGCGGCCCTTGACCGAAGGCGAAAAGCTGAGCCTGCGCGCGTTTTACGAAAAGGCCTTCAGCGCCGAAGCCGACCATCGCAAAGCGATTCGCGCCGTGCTGACGCGCATTCTGGTCGCGCCGCAATTCTTGTATCGCGTCGAGCAGGGGGAGAATGCGGAATTCGGAATGCGGAATGCGGAATTACGTCGGCCCACCGCACACGCTTCGAATTTTGCTTCAACTCCGCAATCCGCAATCCGCAATCCGCAATCCGCATTTTTGCCACTCTCAAATTGGGAGATGGCGAGCCGCTTGAGTTTTTTCCTCTGGTCTTCGATCCCCGACGATGAATTGCGCCGTGCCGCCAACGCGGGCGAACTCACCGATGCGCCCGGCATTCAGCGGCAAGTCAAACGCATGCTGGCCGACCCGAAAGCGCGGCGGCTGGCGACCGAATTCTTTGGGCAATGGCTGGGCTTCTATCACTTCGATCAGTTCAAAGGCGTAGACACGTCGCGCTTCACCGAGTTCACCGACGAAGTGCGAGAGGCGATGTATGACGAAGCCGTTTCGTTTTTCGAATACCTGATTCGCAAGGATCGTCCGCTCCGCGAAATGCTGACGGCGGACTACACCTTCCTGAACAAAGACCTCGCCAAGTTTTACGGCGTCACCAAAGAGGTCAAAGCAGTAGACAAACCCGAACTCGTTACGGGCGCGAACGCCTTTCAGCGCGGCGGCTTGTTGCGCTTGGGTGCCGTGTTGACCGCGACCTCCGCGCCGTTGCGCACCAGTCCGGTCAAACGCGGCGATTGGATTTTGCGCCGCATTCTGGGCACGCCCACGCCGCCGCCGCCCGCCGATGCGGGTTCCTTGCCCGCCGACGACAAGCTGTTTGGCGGGCTGTCACTCAAAGCCAAACTCGAACAGCACAAGCGCAACGCGACCTGCGCCAATTGCCACCTGCGCATTGATCCGCTGGGCTTTTCGCTGGAACGCTACGATTCGACCGGACGCTGGCGCGACAAATATGCGGACGGCAACGCTATCGAAGATTCAGCCGCGCTGCCGGATAAAACCGAAATCGCGGGCATCAACGGTTTGCTGAAATACCTGCAAACGAAAGACACGCAGGTGCGCAAAACGCTGGCGTACAAGCTGGCTGGTTATGCGCTCGGACGCACGGTGCTGGCGTCGGATCAGTTGTTGATTGAACGGATGGTGCTGGCGGGCGGCGAGGCGACGTTTGCGCAGTTGGCGACGGAGATTGCGTTGAGCAAACAGTTCCGGCAGTGGCAGGGGCGTGAAGAGCGGCCCCTCAGCACAAAAGGAGCGGTCAACACGGCAATGAAGTAAGATTGCTGTGGAGGGAAAACGCATGGAAGTCACGATCAATTTGCCGGAGCGGGTTTTTGTAAACTTGTCGGCGTTGGCGAAGAAATCACAGCGCCGCCTCGATGAAGTAATTGTTGAACGAATTGAGCAGGAATATGTGAACGATGTAGAAACCTTAGCCAAGCAAGTCTCGGTTTGCCGAGACAAAGAGGTTTTAGCTTTAGCCAAGTTGCAAATGCCTGCCAGGCAACAACAGCGGTTGAGTGCGTTGTTGCAAAAACAAGGCGAAAAGATTTTGTCAGCGCGCGAGCAACAGAAATTATGGGAGTTGATAGATGAGAGCCGGCTCGCAACGTTGAAGAAGGCGTTCGCGTTACACGAAATCTCACGGCGTGGTTTACATGGGCAAACTTAGCCGGGCGTTGGAAGCAAAGATTCGTCAGCAGGCAAACAATCGTTGCGGGTATTGCCTGAATCCGCAGGCCCTGACTGCTTACAAGCTCGAAATTGAACACCTCTACCCAAAGGCTTTGGGTGGTGAAACAGTCGAAGGAAACTTGTGGCTTGCTTGCAGTGGGTGTAACGGTCATAAGGCATTGAAAACCAGAACCGTTGATCCACTGACGCGAAAGACGGTCAGGCTCTTCAATCCCCGCACACAGGATTGGCGCGAGCACTTTGAGTTTAGCCAGGACAAGGTTGAGATCATTGGCAAAACGGCTTGCGGACGGGCGACCGTCGTGAGTTTGCAGTTAAACAATTTCTATCAACGGACAGCGCGCCGGGCCTGGGTTGAAGCGGGCTTATTTCCACTGGAGGACGTGGATGAACAAATTGGATAATCACTCAATACAGAATTCACGCCGCAATTTCCTGCGCGGTGCTGGCGTCGCGCTCACCTTGCCCTGGCTCGAATCGCTTCCGGTCTTTGCGCAAGGTGGCAAGGCGAGCAACAAACCGCCGCTCCGTTTCGCGCACATGTTCTTTTCCAACGGCGTCGAACCGATTCACTGGTGGGCCAAAGGCAAAGGCGGCGCGCTGGAATTCGGCCAGGCGGCGCAACCGCTGGCGCCGATTTGCAACGACATTGTTTTTCTGCGCGGCTTGTATCACCAGAAAGCGTTTGTCTCGAGCAGCCCGCATTTGGGCCGCATGAATTTGCTGTCGGGCGCGCTCGTCAGCCTCGATCCGAAAGAGATTCGCGTCGGCACTTCTTTCGATCAAATTTTGGCGCAGCGTATCGGCAATCAAACCGCCGTGCCGAGTATGGCGCTGGGCATCGAGCCAAACGAACTGCGGCTGGAAGACGGACTTTCGATGATCTATGGCTCGAACGTTTCTTGGGTCTCGCCGAGCAAGCCCGCGACCAAAGAAATCTATCCGGCGCGCGTGTTCGATCAACTCTTCGACGATGGCAAAGGCCGCCAGCTTGATCGCAGCATCCTTGATCTGGTGCTGGCCGATGCCAAAGCCTTGCAGCCGAAAATCAGCGGCAACGACCGCAAGAAACTCGACGAATACCTTGAGTCCATCCGCGACATCGAAAAGCGCCTCGACCGTGCCAGTCAGGAAGAGCGGCTGGAAGGTTGGAAGCCCACGTTGAAACAGCCCAACCTGCCGCGCCCCGGCGAACAGCTCCCGCAAAACGTGCCCGACCACATGAAGCTGATGCTCGATCTGATTGTGCTCGCCTTTCAAATGGACAAGACGCGGCTGGTCACGTTGATGCTCAACAACGATCTCTCGCAGATGAATTTCCGCTTTATCGAAGGCGTGCGCGGCGCGTTGCACCTAGACCTGACGCACAACGGCAAAGCGCCTGAACTCGAAGCGATGTACCTGAAGACGAACCAATTCCACATCCAGCAATTCACCTACCTGGTTGAGAAACTGAAAGCGATTGACGAAGGCGGCACCTCGCTTCTCGACAATTCGCTGTTGATGCTGGCGTCGAGCTTGTTTGACGGCGACGCGCACGGCGCTGACCAATTGCCCATCGTGCTGGCGGGCAAGGCAGGCGGGCAATTGCAAACGGGCCGCATTCTGGATTACCTCGACAAGGGCAACGACAATCGGCGCGCGTGCAGTTTGTTCCTGTCCGTGATGGATTTGATGGGCGTGCCGCTGGATCGTTTTGGCGACGCCGACAAACGGCTGGAGGGACTGTAAAACAAGATGAAAAAGCAGCATTTGCAATTGGGGTTGGTTCTGTTGATGGCCGGGTTTTTTGCGTTCAACTTCCACCCGTCGTCGCAAGCCCAGCGCGCCACTCCAACGATTTCAACTTCAACGGGCGCGGCCACGCAACGCACTTTGATCGAAGATTACTGCGTGAGCTGTCACAACCAGAAAACCAAGGCGGGGAGCCTGGTCTTGGAAGGGCTGGATTTCGACCGCGTCGCCAACAACACCGAAGTTTGGGAAAAGGTCTTGCGCAAAGTGCGTACCGGCCAAATGCCGCCGCCGAAAGCGCCCAAACCCGGCGCGCACGAATCCGCCGCTTTCATCAGTTGGCTGGCAGGCGCGCTGGATCGTGCCGCGCGCGTCAATCCGAATCCGGGCCGTCCGGCAGTGCACCGGTTGAACCGCGCTGAATACAGCAACGCGATCCGCGATCTGCTGGCCGTGGACATCAAGCCAGGGCAGGCCTTGCCCGTGGATGATTCCGGCTACGGTTTCGACAACATCGGCGAAGTGCTGACGCTCTCACCCGCGCTGTTGGAAAAATATCTGTCGGTCGCGCGCCGCGTCAGCCGCCTGGCCGTGGGCGACCGCAAGTTGAAACCGACCGAAGAGCGTTACTACCCGCGCCGCAACAGCCGCAACGAAAAAGTCAGCGATGAACTGCCGTTCTTCTCGCGCGGCGGCTTGGCGTTTCAGCATTACTTCCCGCTGGACGGCGAATATCTGATCCGCGTCAAAACGCCGTCGAATGGCGAGACGGGCGAAGCGGCGCGGTACTTTGAACAGCGCCTGACGGTCAAGGCCGGCTTGCACAATGTCGGCGCGGCCTATCCGCGCGCGAGCGCCAAGGCGGAACCGGCGCTTCCGGGGTTAGGCCGTCCTGGCAGCGCGCCGCCCGCCGCGCTGGGGCCGGCACCGACCCAGCCGCCAACACAACCATTGGATTTGCGCTTGGACGGCGCGCGCATCAAACGCTTCGACATTCCCGAAACGACCACCATCGAGATGGTCGTCATCAACGGCCCATACAACGTGGCGGGCCGCGGCGAAACCGCCAGCCGCGCCAAGATTTTTGTTTGCCGGCCAGCAGCGCCAAACGAAGAAACCACCTGTGCGAAAAAGATTCTGGCGCACCTGACGCGCCGCGCCTTCCGGCGTCCGGTGACCGAAGCCGATGTGACGCCGTTGCTGGCCTTTTATGAACGTGGCCGCAAGGCAGGCGATTTTGAAGACGGCATCCAGCGCGCGCTCGAAGCCATGCTGGTCGCGCCCGATTTTCTGTTGCGCGTCGAAAGCGATCCGAAAGGCGGCGGCGCGGCGGTCTATCGCGTGAATGACATCGAACTCGCCGCGCGCCTCTCGTTCTTTTTGTGGAGCAGCATTCCCGACGATGAACTGTTGACGCTGGCCGAGCAGGGCAAGCTGAAAACGCCGCTGGTCTTGCAACAACAGGTGCGCCGCCTGCTCGACGATCCGCGCTCGCAGGCCTTCGTCAGCAAT
>JAYUCP010000060.1:0-2584 GCA_043740245.1 Acidobacteriota bacterium
ACTTAACCGGAGATTTGCCCCTATGAAAAAGGCTTTTGCACTTGCCTGCCTGCTGTCTTTCAACGCTCTGCTCATTCAAGCTATGCCCAAGATTCAAGATGACAAACTGAAATCGCGCGCCGAACTGACCAATTACGAAGAGACCAGCCGCTACGAAGACGTGCTGCGCGTCATCGGCGAATTGCAAAAGCGCACGCCCAACATGCGCGTCGAGTCCTTCGGCAAAACCGAAGAAGGCCGTGACCTGCCCTTGATGATTTTTGCCGATCCGCCCATCGCGCAACCGCGTGACGCGCGCGCCGCCGGCAAGACCATCGTCTTCGTCCAGGCCAACATTCACGCCGGCGAAGTCGAAGGCAAAGAGGCGATGTTGCATCTATCGCGCCGCATCGCATTCGGCGATTTGAAAATTTTGCTCAACAACCTCGTCATCCTGATCGCGCCGATTTACAACGCCGACGGCAATGAGAAAATCGCGCTCACCAATCGCACCGCGCAAAACGGCCCTATCGGCGGCGTCGGCACGCGCGAGAACGCCAAAAGCTTCGACCTCAACCGCGATTACATGAAGCTGGAAACGCCCGAAGCCAACGCGCTGGTCGGCCTGTTTAACCGCTGGGACCCGCACTTGATCGTAGACTTGCACACGACCAACGGTTCCTATCACGGCTACCATTTGACCTATTCACCGATGCTGAACCCGAACGCCGACGCGCGGCTGATCGCGTTTGAGCGCAACCGCATGCTGCCCGCGATCACGCGCACGCTGCTGCAGCGGCACAAATTTCGCACCTACTACTACGGCAACTTCGGGACGAAAGAACGGCTGGGGCGCGAGTTGAACACCTTCGAGATGCAGCGCGCGGGCCGTGAGGCGCAACCGGCTGACAAGCCCGAAACCAAAGTCTGGCAAACCTTCGATCATCGCCCGATGTTCGGCAACAACTACGCGGGCTTGCGCAACCGGCTGACGATCTTGTCCGAGGCCTACAGCTACCTTGATTTCAAAGGCCGCATCGCCGTGACCGAGGCTTTTGTCGAAGAGATTTTCAAATACTCGGCGTTGCACGCCGCCGAAATCGCCGCGCTGACCAAACGCGCCGACGCTGACGCCGTGCGCGGCAAGCTGGGTTCACAAGGCGTGACCTTCGAGATCAAGGCGGCAGACAAACCCGTCAGCATCCTGGTCGGCGCGGTCGAGAAGAAAAAGAACCCGCGCAATGGCCGAGACATGACCGCGATGCTCGAAGACAAAGTCACGCCGACGCCGATGCTGGAATACGGCACCTTCGCCGCGACCAAAAGCGCCGCCGTCCCGCGCGCCTACCTGTTCCGCAACGAAGCGGGCCTGCAAACCATCCTCGCCAAACTGCGCGCCCACGGCATCGCCGTCGAAGAGTTGACCGAACCGCTCAGCGCCGAAGTCGAAAGCTTTGTGATCGAGCAGGTGAACAAGCCCGGGCGCGCTTTCCAGGGCCACCAGCAAATCACGCTGAAAGGCAGTGCGAAGTCGGAGACGATCACTTTTCCCGCTGGCTCAATCTTGGTTCGCACTGCGCAGCCGCTGGCGCCGCTGGCGTTTTATCTGCTCGAAGCGGAGAGCGACAACGGGTTTGTGAATTGGAATTTTCTGGATGCGTATTTGGAGAAAGGGAAGACGTATCCGATTTATAGGCTGATGAAAGATGTGAGTGCGGTGGGCCGGTTGCGAGACAAATAGCCAAATTCGAGGAGCCATTATGCCGAAGCTGTTTGAGTACCTGGGATTGATCGTATACTTCTATTCCGAAGAGCACGATCCGATTCACGTGCATGGCGAATATCAGGGCCGGGAGAGCAAGGCGGAAATCATCATCAAGGATGGTGAAATTGTGGAAATCCGGGTGGTCAGAGTCAAAGGCAAACCGCCGCTGCAAGGCGCCAAGCTCAATGACTTCGTAACACTGGTTGAGCATCGCGCCGGAGAGATCGTTGAGATGTGGATTGATTATTTCGTGCGTCACCGAAAAGTGAAGGCTCGCAAAATTACGCGGAGGATTAAATGAGTGTCAAAGCGCAAATCGTCGAGTACGAACCAACGGTTGCTGACCAAGTTATCGAGGTGGTTAAAGCTGAGTACGTGGATGGCTACAGACTGGCATTGACCTTTGCGGATGGGACGTGGCGGATCGTGGATTTCGCGCCGTTTCTGGAGCGCGCCCGCAACCCGATGGCAACGCAGTACCGCAAGCTGGAGAAGTTCAAGCAGTTCAAAATCGTCAACGGTAACTTGAACTGGAACGATTACGAAATGATCTTTCCAGTCGCTCAGCTATACGCAGGAATGATCTAAACAAGGGACGCAGCCCCGTTTTTAGCGAACGGCCTCGTCGCGCCTGTTCGGTCGCGGCAAACCGCTTTGAGTAACCGCGCGCTCGACCATTTCGAGATTTGAAAGTTCGAGCAACGCCGTCATCTCATCGAGCGTCAGCCCCAGATCGCCGACACTGCCACGGGCGGCGAGCACCGCGCGCACGGCGAGATAGGGCATGCGCGGAAATTCCACGGCATCGGCGAGCGCCACGCGCAAGAGGCGCGCGGCTTC
>JAYUCP010000061.1:0-2579 GCA_043740245.1 Acidobacteriota bacterium
CGTCATTGACGCAAACATTCTCATTTCCATTTGCTCCAAAGAGCCGGGCGAAGCTACGGCCAAGGCCACGCTGGCTGATTACACCGCAAGGAATTGGGCTTTCTATGCGCCGAGCGTAATTCTGACAGAAGTGTTGTTTGCTCTGTGCCGAAAGCTTCAAGACGGAATCATAGACGCTCCCACCCATCAGAAGGCAGTCGAAGACTTCAACCTGAGTTATTTACCGGCGATTTCTCCGCCACCCAACGGGGATGCCGCTTTGCTGCCGCGGGCGGAAGAGATTCGCAGCGGCTACAGTTGCCTGCATTCCGCCGACGGTTTCTATCTGGCGTTGACTGAAGAGTTGGCCAAGAGCGGAGCGGCGGAGTTTTTGACCTTCGACAAGCGCACGGTCAACGTAGCGGCGAACAATGCGCCAATAGTGAAGGTCAATCTTCTTCCGAGTTGAGGATATGTAGATGACGCGCGCACAATTCAAACTGACGCTCATCGGCGAGCGGTCAGTCTGTCTGCTTTCCGCCGAAATGAACCGCGACAACCTCAAGTGTAGTGGGAAGGCTTGTCGCTACTCTTTTCTCAGTGGCTCCGCGCCTGCCTGTAACAACTGCAAATAGCGGTCATACACATACAGCCGGTCGCGCCGTTTGCCGGTGATCTCGCGGACGATTTGCAGTTTTGCCAGATGGTCGAGCGCCGTCCTGACCGTCGGCGTCGTCAAGCCCAGGGCCGATGCGGCGGTCGGCACCGATGTGATCGGTTTCTTTTGCAGGTGCTGATGCACGCGCAGCACGGAGCCGGCGACGCGCCCGATGCCCTCGATGCGCTGGCGGTCGGCGGCGAACAATTCGAACATCGCGGTCGCGGAGGCAACGCCGGAGTCCGCCGTTTCCAGCACGTCCGTCAGGAAAAAGGCCAGCCATTGCTCCCACGCACCCTCTTCGCGCATGCACTGCAGGTGGTCGTCAGGTACAATACGCCACATCTGATTTAGAAAGGAGATGACACATGGCTACCAGCGAATATCAATTGATTGCGCAGCAGGCGATGGCGCTTCCGGCGGAAAAGCAGTTGCGACTGATTCAGCAATTGGCCGAAAAATTGTCCCGGTCGCAGAAGCAAGCTCAACCGCAATATCTGGAATATGGAAAGTACCGGGACACACCTGGGCGTGAATTCGCTACGGACGAAGATTTCAAACTGGCCGAATGGCATCCGACCGAGGAAGAGTTGAATGGCGAGTAAATACATCGTGGATACGCACGCCCTGATCTGGTATTTGGAAAGCAGTCCTCGACTGGGCGCGGCGGCGAAAGCAGTATTGGACGACCCGGCCAGCAATTTGGTCTTGCCATTGATTGCATTGGCAGAGGCCGTTGATATTGTGGATAAACGGCGCACAAAGCTCACAAGCGTTGCCGATCTCCTTTCCGATGTCGCCAAGGATTCGCGCATCGAACTTATGCCGCTCGATCTGGACACGCTGAAAACCAGTTTGCGGGCGCGCGCTGTGCCTGAAATGCACGACCGGTTAATTGTCGCTGCGGGACTGCTCCTGCAAAAACAAGGCGAAAGCGTGGCGATTTTGACCAGAGATGTGAGCATCACGAACTCCGCGCTCCTTCCGGTAATCTGGGGTTGAGCTTCCTTTCTGAAGCACCACACAAACCGAGGCTTTCTTCTCTCTTCATCAAACCGCATCAACATCAAACCAAAGGACGCTCTGTACAATGCAACGAATCAATTTCTTCGTCATCGCTCTGCTGCTTTTCTGTTTTCATTCCATCGGTAACGCGCAAGCCGCCAACCAGCAGCGCACGAAAATCGCCATCGTCGGCTTAGTCCATTCGCATTGCTGGGGCTTTGTAACGAAGCTGAATCAGATGCATCAGCAGCAGGACTTGATCGAAATCGTGGGCATCTCCGACGACAATCAGGAGTTGCGCGATTACATCAAGACGCTGGTGCCGGGCGTTCCCGTCTATGACAGCTATGCCAAGATGCTGGACGAAAAGAAGCCCGAAGTCGTCTGGTCGTTCGTCGAAAATGATCGCCATCTGGAAGTCACGAAAGCCTGCGCGGCGCGCAAGATTCACGTCATGTTTGAAAAGCCGATGTCGGCGACATACGACGAAGCCAAACAGATGATGGCGGTTGCCAAACAAGCGGGCATTCAATTGATGGTCAATTATCAGATGGCGTGGTGGCCGGAAAATTACACCGCGCACGATGTCGCGCTGCGCGGAGACATCGGCAACGTCTGGCGCGTGCGCTCGGTCATTGGGCACGGCGGCCCAGGCAATTTTGAACCCGGCAGCGTCAAACAAAAGTATTTCCTGAAATGGCTGAAAGACGAAGCGCGCGGCGGCGGCGCGTTGATTGACTTTACCTGCTACGGCGCGAAATGGGCGCTGTGGTATTTGGGGTTGCCGAAAACGGTCTACGCCATTACGACGCATACGCGACCTGATGTTTATCCTTCAAACTGGACACTGGCGAAAAATTGAGAAATTAAGTTACTTTAGGCTGCCGCTCGGTGCAGGTTCAGGTAACACAAATCCGACCCGGATGAAAAAGATTTT
>JAYUCP010000062.1:0-15679 GCA_043740245.1 Acidobacteriota bacterium
GCCGCCAGGGCAGTCGCGCACCAAACGCCCGCGCTACGCGGTCATCAAAAAGCAGCCGGCGCCGGCGGAAAAGGCTGCCAAAGCGGCTGCCACCACCAACCCAGCACCACCTTGACCCGGCGCGGTTTGGTGCATTGTCAATGAGCTTGCAACTCGCTTGGCTAGCGCCGAGAAGGGAGTTGTTTAGTCTAAACACGAATATGAAGGCAAGTCAAGAACGCAGCCTGAGCCTAGAGCCTTTGCCGAAATGATTGCGCGGCGTCAGCCGTTGGAATAAAGTGACGCCGAACTGATTTCAGCGGATTGGAGTAACACTATGAATGTACGTTGTTCGAATTGCGGGCAATCCAACTCCGTGCCTGACCAGCCTGGAGCAGCCGCGTATTACTGTTATAACTGTCGCGCGCTTTTACCAGCGGCAGCGCTTCCCAGTAACGACACGTCGGCCGCCGTCGGGTTGATCGGCGGCGCCGCTTTCGGCGCGGCGCTGGGCGGTCCGATCGGCGCGATAATCGGCGCTGTAATCGGCAACATCATTGGCCGTGAAGCGAAAGGAGTAGGCTAGTGGACGTCACGGCCCTCGGCATCTTCTTTGGGCTGGTCGCTTGTGTCGGGTACACGCTGATTCGCCTTGTTCGCCAAAGGTCATTCGAACTGGGTGACATTGGGACGATCATGCTTTGCTTCCTCGCTGGCTTTAGCGTTCCAGTCGGCGTGAAACTCATCGCGGCCAGTGTCAGCGGCGCGCCTGCGTCATTGCCCAATTCGTGGCGCGAATACGTGGCGGTTGCGGGTGTGGCGGCGATTGGCTTGGCAATCCAATACTTGACCCAGGTCTGTCGCGCAGCTTGGTCAAAACCCGCTTCGCTCAAGGCCGCCAGTCAGAATGATTCAGGTCAGTCACCTGGGCCGGATGCCGGCTAGTGATTATCCGTCTTAACGCCGCGCCACCACACACACGGCTGTCCGCCCTAATTCACGCCGTTCGATCCGCACTTCCTGAAACCCAACCCAACGCACCAGCCCCGCGATCTCTTCGACCTCTTCCTCCTTGAATCCCGGCGCCATTGCGAAGTGACTGTCGGAATGCAGCCGCAAGCCCAGTATGAGCCGTCCGCCCGGTTTCAGCACGCGTTGAATCTCAGTCAAATCCAACTCCGGGTTCGGCCAGAATTGATAGTTGTTGACCGCGACGACTTTGTTGAAGCGCGCGTATTCATAAGGGATGTTCGAGACCGAGCCTTGTTGCAATTCGACGCGCCCGGCTTTGATGGTGGCCTCGTTGCGGCGCGCCGCCTGCATGACCATCGTCAGCGAAAGATCAACGCCAGCTACCAGACCGCCCGTGACCTGTTCGGCCATCAAGGCAATCGTGCGCCCGTGGCCGAAACCGATTTCGAGCGCCTGATCATCAGGCGCGAGCGCCAGTTGTTCGACAGCGAAGCGGTTGATCGCCTCGTTTTTGAAGGCCATCACGTGGCCGGCCAGCGCGCCGCGCCAGCCAGCGGGACAAGCGAACTGCTCTTTCCAGCCCGCGTGATAACAGCCGGAGCGGGAAAGGGGCGTTAACGGTTGATTGAGCGGAATCAGCGTATTCATTCTTGTCTTGTCCTCCTTCTAAACGGTTCAAGCAGGGATGAGCAGGCGTCATTTGAGCGTCTTGGCCAAACGCCGCCATTGCTCGTTTTCAAACAAGGCGCGCACCTTGCGCACGGTGCGCGCGGCAGCCAATAACTCTGCGTCGGGCACGGTCTGTGGCATTTTCAAATGCAGCCGCTGTTCGCGGCGATTCATCGCGGCCACGGCCTGTTGGCCCTGGCTGGTCAATTGCACGAAGGGCGAACGTTTGTGCGCCGGGTTCTCGGTGAATTCAAGATAGCCCTCCTCCACCAGTTCATTGATCAGCGCCTGCACGTGCTGGCGCGAAACGGCGCGGACGCGGCTGATTTGCGGCACGGTCTGCGCGCCCGTTTCATCGAGCAAGCGCAAGATCGAACGCCGCCCGCCGGTCATCTCACCCTGATGGTGTACCTGTTCGGCGACGAGTTTTAGCCGGTTGAACAGCAGGCCGTTCTCATTGACCAGAATGTTAAAGGGCGTATCCGCACTGGTGGCGGGCGTTGCCGGTTTTTGACGTGTACGTTTGGCGGTTGTTGTTTGACTCGACTGACGCGAGTCTTTGTTCTTAGGTTTCGTCGTTGGCATACGAACGATACTGTTTTCGAGTTCTGCAAATTTGGTGACGGCAGGCAGCTTGTCATAACGACAAGTTGGTTGTCAATTTGACGGGCTGCTTGTCAAATGTTTCGGCTCAGGGTCAGCCTGAAAATAAGGCTGCCAAGCGTTGGCAACGCCATTTCCACGCATTCCCAAGAAGTGAATCGGATGGCTTAGACCTGTTCCGGATCAACCCCTAATTCGCGCAACTTGGCCGCCAGGCGGGCCGCGCGCTCGGCTTCGCGGGTAGCGCGCTCGGCTTCGCGGGTAGCGCGCTCGGTTTCCTGTCGGGCATATTGCGCTTGCTGTTGAATGCCTTCTGCCCCGGTGGAAATGAGTTGGCCGCTGGCGTCGCACCAACGCAACCAATCTTCTTCCCAGGCTTCATAAGCGCCGTGCCAGATGGTGAGTTGTAAGCCGAGTTCCGGCAGTTGAAAGTCAGGGCGCAGCCGATAGCGCTTGCCGAAGCCGCGTTCATAAACGCGCAACGGCTCTGCGCTCAATTCACGAAACGGATCGAAGACCACATAGTAAGTAATGTCCATGCGGGCATAGCGCCGCAACTTTTCCGTCAATTCGCCGCCGACTTGATTGGAAACCACCTCGACCACCACATCGGGCGGTTTGCCGAATTCCCAGCAAAAATAGGAGCGGTGTTCTTTGGCGACCCATTGCGGATTTACCTGTACGTCCAGGCTGAGAAACATGTCCGGCACCAGCGGCGCTTCGTGCACGGAGAAGAAGATGCCGACATTCGCATCCGCCAGGAAGAGCCGGGGTGGCAGGCTTTCGTGGCTGTCCGTTTCTTCGCTCAGCAGCGGCGTCCAGGAATTATAGAGTGGCTCAACGAGCAGGCGTTGCTGTTTGGCAGAGTAAAGATTGTCCACTGGGGTATCGTCCTCCGTGACCAGATTGCTGACGAGTTCAGCAAAGTCGTAGGCTTTTTCCGTTCGTGTCGGTGACATAGATGCTCCTTGTTGGTCGAGTCGGGCAGATGGTAGTGGATGGCGCTGGCAAAGGCAATTTCTGCGGCGTGCCCACACCGCCGCAAAATACGAACACGCGGCAACTCTGAAGTTGCCGCGTGTTCGTTTGTGAGTTGCATTGTTTACGAACCAGTTACTACTTCATCGAGCTTGAAGCTCAGGCTTTCGAGCATCGTCTTGTTCAGCTTATACACCGCCGAATTGCCGTCTACGCGCACATAGACGTTGTCGCCATCGGCGGCAGAGACTTTGATGGTCGCGCTCTTGCCGTCTTTGAAGGTGATTGTGACCGTTACGGCAGGCTTGGCTAGCTTTGCCAGAATTGCGGCGGATGGTTTATCGAGCACTTCTTCGGCCTTCGATTGCAGCGGCGTGAATATCTTGAAGGCGGTGGCCTCTTTGTCTTTCTTGTTCGCCGGTTCTTTGACCAGCCATTTGGTGTGGTCTTTGTCGGCTTCGACGACGAGCGCGAGGTTGGGATTTTTCAACTGCACGCGCGTCACGTCGTCCTGGCTGATCTTGAGAATCTCTTTGCTGCGCAGCGAGGCCAGTTTGACGTTGAGTTTGTCGTAGAGCGCCTTTTCGATCTTGTAAATCTGCGGGCGGTCGGAAACTTTGGCGTAGTACTGCTCTTCGGCCTTGGAACCGATGCTCAACACGCGCTCGCCGCCGGAAGTCAGTTGCGCCGTCACGCCGTATTTCGCGGCGTTCAAGCCGTATTTCGCCAGATCGTCCGCCGTCTCGCTGACCACTTCCGCCGCTTTGGCCGAAGTGATTTCGCTGAGCAGACTGTTGACTTCGCTCTCTTCCGCCGCGCCGCTGACCGGCGCGGTCAGCTTCCAGCTTTCACCGTCTTTCGCCAGACTAACCGGGCCGTTTTCGGTGTTCAGCTTCAAGCCTTTGATGTCGTATTGCGAGAGGCCGCCCAGCACGGAACGGTCGCGCAGGTCTTTGAGGTCTTTGTCGGCGCTGGTCAACAACGAACCCGACAGCGAGGCGATGCTTTGTCCGCCATCAATTTTGGCGTAGACCGCCGAGCCGGAAAAATCCTTATCGCCGAGTTCGATCTTGTGACTCTGGCCGTTCTTGAGCTTGACCTCGAGTTTGACCTTCGGTTCGGTCAGGCCGAAGTTTTTCAACTGCTCCGCCGTCGCCGGAATGTCGCGCGTGATGCGGGCGCTGACCAAATCGCCGATGATCGAATTGATGGTCGCATCATCCGCCAGCGCACTGAGCGGCTGAGTGATCGTCCATTTGTTGTCTTTGTTCTCAAAGGTTACGTTCTGGCCGCCGCGCGTGAGCACGATTTGATTGATGTCCTCGCGCTTGAGCTTGAAGGCTTCGCGGCTGGTGTCTTTCTCTTCGTCACGCGGTTTGCCAGGTTTGATTTCAGTGTAATAAACAAGCGCCCCGCCGAGCAGGGCGACTAAGAACAGAATGAGAGTGCTTTTCTTCATAGCTTGAATGCAGCGTGTCCGTAGCCCGACCGTGAGCGAGGGCTTGAGTGGCGAAAAAGCGCCCTCGCTCACGGTCGGGCTACGGACACTGGTTGACTACCTACGCTTCCACCATACATATGCGCCCGTGCCCATCACCAACAACGGCAGCAGGGCGACGCTGAACCAGAAGAACATGCGTTGCTGGCCTTCGCTCATGGTGACGCTGCGGCTGGTGGCGTTTTTGGGGCGGATGGCGATCAGGTCTTCGTCCTGCGCCAGCCAGTTGACCGAATTGAGAAACAGGTCGCCGTTGCGTTGCGCGCGAATCGCGCCATCCGAAGCGAAATCGGAATCGCCGATGACGACCAGACGCGCTTCTTTGTTTTCGCCTAAGCTCTTGCTGCCGACGACGCCGATGTTGACCGGGCCTTTGGTGTCGGCGCCATCGAATTTGGGTTGGACGTTCGGTTTGATTTCAGTTTCGCCCCAACTCGATTCCGAAGTCGTCAGCAGCGAGGTCGTGTTGACGCCGCTGCCGCTGGCGCTGCCGACTTTGACTTCGCGCACGTAGGGGAAGATTGTCATCGAACGGTTGAAACCTTGCGTAATCGGATGCGAGCCGTAACTCATCACCGCCGGAGCCACCGCGCCGCCGCCGAACATCTGACTGGCGAGATTGAAATCGAGCACGGTGTTGTTGCCCAGTTGCACGTTCCAGGCTTTGAGCACCGGGTCGAGTTGCGGGTCAGTCTCAGGGTCGAGCATCAAAAAAGCCTTGCCGCCGCCATCCAGGAACTTACCAATTGCCGAAGCTTCGCCAGGTAACATCCCTTGTTTCGGCCCAGCCACAATCAACACAGCGCATTCCGCCGGAACAGAGCCGCCGCCCGTGACCAGACTGATGGTCTTGGTTTCGTAATTCTCGGCTTTGAGCTTTTTGTCCACGCTGGAAAACCCGCCGCCTTGTTGATCTGCGGACGTCAGTGATTTCTCGCCGTGGCCTTCGGTGAAGCAGATGGTCTTTAGTTTATCGCGCGTGACTTTCAGGATGGCGTTAGTGATCGCCTGTTCGTTGATCTGCCCGGCTTCGAGCTTTTCGGTGCGGTCGCCAGCGGCAACAAAAGTGTCGCCATACGCGGTCGCCTTGTATTGCTTGGCCACTTCGGGTTTGACGCCGGGATCAACGAATTCATAGGTCAAGCGCCGTCCCGCGCCTTTGTATTCGGCCATCAAATCTTTCAGCGCGTTGTCTTCCTGCTTGTCGAATTTGACGACCGTGACGTCCTTTGGCAGGTTGGCGACGATTTTGCGCGTTTGCTCCGACAGGCTGTAAAGCTGCTCGCTGGTCAGGTCAATGCGCTTGTGATGGCGGTAGCCCAGGAAATTGGCGAGTGCCAGCAGCGCGATGACGGCCACTGTCAACACACCCATATTCGTGCCCAGCTTGCCCGTGCGGCTGGTGAACGTGCCTTGGATAGATTCAAAGTTCAAGGCCAAGCCGATGACCAGCACAAGCGCGCCACCAATGACGAGCCAGAGATTCTTCTCCCAGATGCCCATCACGGTGTAGCGTACCAACCCGCTAATGACCAATGCCGCGCCCAGCATGATGCCGAGCTTGCCGATTTCACTCCGACTTGTATTCATAGATTCAATCTCAACTCACAAAGGTCTGATTCAAACTATATCAACACTCATTCTTTGGCCGCCGAACGCAGAAACTCGATTTCATAGCCTGGCTTCACAGCGCAAGCTCCTGTTTGAGTTGCTGCCAAGGAATCGTTGGTTCGCCGCGATTTTCAGATTCGGCGCGTTGCGCCGCTTCCAGATCAAGCAACCGCGCCAAGCGGATTTGCAATTCAACCTGACCCTCAAGCGAGAGGGCGCTAACCTCTACCATCAATTTGTCGAGTGTTGCGGTTTGCACGGTTTACTCCTTCAGCGAAGCGTCACCGATCAAGGCATCTTGGCCAGCGCGTAGTCAAATTCATAAAAATGTTTGCCGTCGGCGATCTTGATGTCCAGCTTGCCGGACAGGCCAGTCAATTCATCGGTGCCCGAATCCGGCACGACGGTCACACTCAATTGCTGCGCGCCGCGATTCATCGTGCCGCTGTGTTGCAACACGAAGCTGCCCTGCCGTCCGTGCAATTTGCCCGTGACCAGTTCCAGCGCCACATAGCCGCCCGAAGAATTTTTGGCGCCGGTGCCGGCGGCCAACATTTGCCCTTTGCTCGTGCCTTCAAGGTCGCCGTGAAATTGCTTGTCAAGCAGCATGCGGCCAAACGGTGAGCCAATGGCTTGGTCATCTTGCGGCGTCAGCTTTACTTCGAACGTTCCGCTAGCGTGGATGGTCATCACCTTCTCCTTTTGAATTGCTTTCGGATTTGGCGACTGCGGCCGCGTATTCGCGTAAGAGCCGGCGCCGAGTGCCAGGCACAGCGCCGCCATGAAAAGAGCTGCGGCGCGTGCGCCACCTTTCGATTTATTCAACATAACTGCTTTCATCAGGCGCGCCGCCAACGCATCGAATCGAGCGTGCGCAGCGTCAGGAACAAGCCCAGCACGATCAGCGAGAGATAAAAGATCAAGCTGGTCGTATCAATCACCCCGCGCGTGAAATCATCGAAGTGCCGCAGGATCGAGCAGTATTGCAGGACTTCGCCATACCAGGTCGTCGAACCGCGCACACCGAAATCCAGCACCCACAGCAGCAGGAACGAGACGAAGGTCACGACCGCCGCGATGATCTGGCTTTCGGTCAGCGCCGAGATGAACGAACCCAACGCGATCAGCACAGCGCCCAACAGGAAGATGCCCAGGTACCCAGACCAGAGCACTTTCCACGGCATCGCCGGGTCGCTGTAATAACCCATCACCACCTGATAAAGCAGCGTCGGCACAAGCATGATCGAGAAGAGCGCCAGCGAGGCCAGAAACTTGCCGATCACGATTTGGAATTCGGTGATCGGCGAAGTCATCAGCATTTCCATCGTGCCGCGTTTGCGCTCTTCGGCATAGACGCCCATCGTCAGCATCGGGATCATAAACAGCACAATCGTGCTGATGACGCCGGTGAAATTGCGCATCACCAGGCTGGGCACGTCAATTTCAGGCGGCGGCCCCATCTGGCGCTGCTGCATCATCGCCTGCATGGCCTGGGCCATCAGAAACGACAAGATGTTAGAGAAGAAGTACCCGGCAATGAGCAGAAAGAAGCCGATCACGATATAGGCAATCGGCGAGACGAAATAGCTGCTCATTTCGCGGCGGAAGATAGCAAGAATACCTTTCATAGTGGTCAGTCGGTGGTCGGTGGTCGGTAGTCGGTAGCCAATAGTCGGTAAGTGGTAGTCAGTAAAGTCTCCGGCTTCAACCGGCTATTGACTACCGACCACCGGCTACTGTTTCATTTCAGCCGCACTTTCCTGGGTGGTCAGTTGGCGGAAGATGTCTTCGAGGCTCAGATTGACGGCGCGCAGTTCGAGCAATTCAAACCCGCCGCTGACTATGGTGGCGGCCACTTTGCCGCGCACGTCAACGCCCGGTTCGCTTTCGATATTCGCGGCCACCAGATCGCTGCCTTCGTGCGCTTCGGTGGTGACGCGGTTGACGCCTTCGATGGCTTCGAGTTGAGTTTGCAAGTCATCCGCCGCGCCGCGCGCTTGTACTTGCACGCGCTCGCTGCCTTTCATCTGGGTGGTCAGGTTGCTGGGCGTATCAATCGCGGCGATTTTGCCTTGGTTGATGATGACGACGCGGTCACAGGTCATCTCGACTTCGGGCAGGATGTGCGTCGAAAGAATGATCGTGTGATCGCCCGCCAAGCCCTTAATCAGCTTGCGCACCTCGATGATCTGGTTCGGGTCTAGCCCGACGGTGGGTTCGTCCAGAATGACCACGTCCGGGTTGTGGACGATGGCCTGCGCGATGCCGACGCGCTGTTTGTAACCGCGCGAGAGCCGCTTGATGAGTTCATCCTTGCGTTCGGTCAAACCGGTCATCTTCATTGATTCTTCGACGCGCGTGGCGATGTCGGCGGGCTCTACGCCCTTGATGCGGGCGACAAAGGTCAGGTAATCGCTGACCTTCATCTCCGGGTAAAGCGGCGGCGTTTCGGGCAAGTAGCCGATACGCTTGCGCACGTCCATGCTTTGTTCGAAGACATCGAACCCCGCAATGCGCGCAGTGCCGCCCGTGGCGGGCAAGTAGCCCGTCAGAATGCGCATTGTCGTGGTTTTGCCGGCGCCGTTGGGGCCGAGAAAGCCCAGGATTTCGCCTTTTTCAACTTTGAAGGAAATGTCATTGACGGCGCGGGCTGCGCCGTAGCTCTTCGTCAGATGCTCAACTTCGATCAAGCTTGCCTCCGGACTGTTTTATGCATTTGTATGTCGCGTGATGTGATGACTACGAAGGCGCAGATTCTATGCGCCGCTTGGGGGGGCGTCAAGGGGCCGAATTTACCCGCCTGATTTGGGCGGGCTTTTCTTTACTACTGAACCGAACTGTGGGCTGAGTGCAGGCGGCTTATACTCCCTGTCCAAACCGTTTCAGCTTGCGGTAAAGCGTCGAAAGATCAATGCCGAGCAATTCCGCCGCGCGCACCTTGTCATCCTGCACGCGGCTGAGCGTGTCGAGGATGTAGCGGCGTTCCAATTCGTCCAACGTCAGCGTCTGGCCGCTAAGATCGCGGATTGCCAGCGGCGTGATTTGAATCTTTTGCGGCAAGTGCGCAAGCTCAATCCGCCCGTCGCTCAAGGCTACGGCGCGTTCCAGCGCGTTCTGCAATTCGCGCACGTTGCCGCGCCAATCGTAGTTGATGAGCGCCTGCAAAGCCTCGTCGCTGAGCGTGCGCGGCGGCACGCCCAGTTCGCGCGAATACTTGGCGATGAAGTGCCGCGCCAGCAGGGGCACGTCTTCGCGGCGTTCGCGCAAGGGCGGCAGCGTGAGACTGAAAACGCTGATGCGATAAAACAGGTCGTCGCGGAAGCGGTGCGCGGCGATCTCTTCTTCCAGATTGCGATTGGTGGCCGCGATCAGGCGCGCATCGAAGGGCACGGGCCGGGTTGCGCCTAGCGGCTGCACCTCGCGCTCTTGCAAGGCGCGCAGCAGTTTGACCTGCAACGACGGCGGCATCTCGCCGATCTCATCCAGAAACAACGTCCCGCCGTCAGCGGCTTTCAGCAGCCCAGTTTTGTTCGCGTGCGCACCGGTGAACGCGCCTTTGACGTAGCCGAATAACTCCGATTCCAATAAATTTTCTGGCAGCGCGCCGCAGTTGATGGCGACGAAAGGGCCGTCAGCACGCGACGAATTGTAATGCAGCGCGCGGGCGATCAGTTCCTTGCCGGTGCCCGATTCGCCTTGGATCAGCACGCTGCCGGGGACGTTGGCGATCTTTTCGATCAGCTTGAAGATGGCGGTCAGCGCGTCGGAGCGCCCGATGATCTGCTCGAAGTTGTATTTCTGTTTCAGCTCGCGGCGCAGGTAGCGGTTCTCTTTGAACAGTTCGCTCTGGCGCAACGCGTTGCGCGCCGCCTGCAGCAGGTCTTCGTTGATGAAGGGCTTGGTGATGTAATCGTAAGCGCCTTTGCGCAGCGCGGCGATGGCGGTTTCGACCGATGAATAGGCCGTCATCATTATGACCAGCGCGTCGGCGTCCATCTGCTTGATGCGGTCGAGCAGTTCGATGCCATCGAGTTGGCCGAGCGCGATGTCGCTGATGGTCAGGGCGGGCGCTTCGGCGGCGAAGAGTTCCAGCGCCTGTTCGCCGCTGCTCGCGGCCAGCACGCGATAGCCCGCGCCGCTGAGCAGGTCAGTGAGGATCGTGCGCATCAGGTCTTCGTCTTCGGCGATCAGGATGGAAGGTGCTTGATTCATAGATTGAGTGAAATGAAAGGCGGTTGATCTATTGAAGCGTCGCGGATGATGCCGCAACGCTTCAAGAACGCACAACCAAACGCAGCAATGACAACATAAGCATAGCCAATGACGAACGCAAAGAGGGCAAAGAGCAAAAAGAACGGCGCAACATTTAGCTCCCGACTTGATCCCTCAAGAATGGAAAAGATCAGTAAAGCGATTGGCTGCCACAGCGCAAAAAGCACCGGTAAGAAAACCGTTGTACGCTGTATAGCGGCACCAGTTTTATTGCGAGCCCAAACCAATACGCCGATCAAAAAAACAACATATGGAACACCGCCATAGATGAGTGAGCAGAACAAATACACCCCTAACCCCAGGAATGATTGAGATCGCCATAAAGGAAAGACAGCCAGCGGCAGCCATAACGGCATGGTCAAGGCAAACAGGTAATATGTTTTTTGAGTCATAAGCTCACCTACTCATTCAGCCAATTTCTATTTGCGTCGCAAACCGGACGGCAAATTCCAGGATGAAAGTCGTCCCAGCTTTATCCGACGAAACGCTGATACGCCCTCCGTGCGCCGTCACGATGCTGTGGCTCACGGCCAGGCCCAGGCCCGTGCCTTGTCCGCGCGGTTTGGTCGAAAAGAACGGATCGAAGATGCGCCCCAGGTTTTCCGCCGGGATGCCGCTGCCGTTATCGGCAATTTCAGCGCGCACTTCGTCGTCGGCGCGGCTGGTCGTGATGCTGATCTGCCCGGCAGACGCGCTTTCATCAATCGCGTCGCGCGCGTTGAGCAGCAAATTCAAAAACACCTGCTGCATGCGGTCGGCGTCCAGTTGCAGCGATGGCAGGTCGCCGGCCAGCGCGGTCGTGACCGCCAGTTGCTTGAAGCGTTTGTCGAAGCGCGCCAGTTTGAGGCTTTTCAAAATCACCTGGTTCAGGTCGGTCGGTTTCAGCTCCGGCGCTTTGGGGCGCGCGAAATCCATCAGGTCGCGCAACACGCCGGAGATGCGGGTGATTTGCGCGAGGATCAGCCGCAGCGTCTCGCGTTGCCGTTCCTCTTTAGCGCGCGTCAGCAGCGATTGCACGAGCGATGAGATGGCCGCGAGCGGGTTGTTGACTTCGTGCGCGACGCCGGTGGCGAGCGCGCCGGCCGTCGCGAGTTTTTCGTTGCGCACCATCATTTGGTTGATCGCTTTCAGCCGGGCGATGTCATCGGCCATCTGGCGGCTCATCGCGTTGAAGCTGGCGGCCAGCACGCCGAGTTCGTCGTTGGATGTCAGCGGCGTTTGCGCGCCGTAAGCGCCGCGTGTCACGGCCAACGCGGTTTCGGTCAATTCGCGCAACGGGCGCGAGATGATTTTGACGATCAGCAGGATCAGCGCCAGCGTCGGCACCAGGCCGGCAATCGTGCTGAAGACGAGGAAGCGTTGCCAGCCCGCGACATGCGCGCCGAAACTCCACAGCGCGACCGGCACCTGGAAGAGAAAGAAGCCGAGTAAGCCGGTGAGCGTCACCGCGAGCGCGACTTTGTAAGCCAGCGGAAAGAGGCGCAGTTGATCGAGCGCCGTTTGCAATGAAAACAATTTGAAATTTGAGATTGCATAGGCATAGATCAGCGAGCCGACCACGATGAACAACGACGAAAGCGGCAGCAGCCGGTAAAAACCCAAGAGCGGCAGCAGATTTGCCGACAGTAACGTCAGCGTAGAAGTCGCGCCCTTGGCCAACATCACCGCTCCGAGTTGCTGGCCCCACAGCGTGCCTTGGTATTGGCGGCGTTTGCGCGCGAGTCCGGCGAAGCCTGTCAACAAAAGGAAAAAGTTGTAGCCGCCGAAAACCAGCGCGGCCGGTTTCAAACTGATCGTGAACTGCCCTGCATGAAAGCCTGCGAAATCCCACAGCAGGTTGGTGAATAACAACGGCAGCAGCATTAACAACGGCAAGGCCAACCAGCCGATGCGCCGCCAACGAACCTGTCCGTTTTCCGGGAAGACATCCGCAAAGATCAGCAACGCGTATTGCAACGCAAGACCAATGATGAAGCTGCTCGCCGCCCACCAGTGCGCATCCGTTTCCGCTTCGTGAAAGCCCCAGAAGGCCAAATCTTTGACGATCCACAGCACCATCAAGCCATTGAACAGCGCAAAGGCCCGATTGACGGGGTGCTGCGGCGCGGCGACCAGTACATAAAAGCCGAGCGCAAGCGTGACGAATAATGAAGCCATCAGAATCACGATCAACATGGTGGCGGCATTATAACCGTGGCGTGATCTGGATGTGGGCGCGAGGCGCATGCGTGTCAGCCTGGCTTCAAGCCTCGCGCGCGACGCTGTAAGCAGCGGGCATCACTGGCGGCGCGCCCGGCAGCATCGTCCGGCGGCGCAGGCGGCTGAAGATGTATAGATTGCCGAAATGCATTGCGCCCAGCACCAGCAATACTATGCCGATTTTAGAAGAGAGTTCTTCGATGGCGGCGCGCGTGTTGGCGACCTCAATGCCGATCTTCAAGGCCAGCGAGATGTAACCGAAGTTGATCAGGTAAAAGCCTACGATCAACAGATGATTGACCGAATCGGCGAGGGCTTCGTTGCCGTGAAAGACATCCACCAGAAAGACGCGGCCATTCTTGTGCAGCGTTTGCGCGACCCAGACGGTGAGCGCGATGCTGATGACCAAGTAGGCCAAATACGTGATGACAACCAAATCCATAAAAACTCCTTTTCGTTCGTGCAATTGTTGGCGCTGGCTCGGACTCGGTGAATCTTGCCTTGCGATTTGGGGTGGCTTTGCGCTTTGCAAAGGCCTTGTCCATACGCCGGATAAGATGGCATCCAGTGTGCCAGTGAACGAAGAAGCGCTACGCAAGGCTGGGCCGAATGCAGTTAATTCGTTGAAAGGGTGGACGCTTTTTGAGTTTGAAAAATGTGGGCGTGGGCTTGTGCGTAAGAAAAAGAGGTGTCGCTGGCGAGTCTAACGTTGGCGAGATGCGACTAACAGGAAAGCGGCTGGCAAAATGCGAAAGTGAGTAACAAAACCGGTAGTGAGCGCGCGGCGATCAGCACGCGCTCACTACCGGTCGCAGTTGCAATTTCGATAAATCAGTTTAGCGGGTGGGGCGATACCCGGTTTCGGTATAGACGTACCGCTTGGTTTCACGCACGGGCAGGACTTCATTCTCCTCAACCTGCTTGGTTCCCTCGGACGTGACGCGCAGGTCGTAGAAACTGTTGCTGGCATTCGGCACGAATTCGAGTTTCGAGCGATACGACCAACAGGCGGGGTCGTCAGCATAAGCGCCAACTTCTTCGCAATGCTTTTTATTGTCGCCGCCGGTGATCATTGAGAAGACTTCTTTCAGCGCGCCTTTGTTTTCGGCGATCAGCAAATCGCCTTCTTCCGCGATGCCTTCGTTGGTGGCTTTCCAATGGAACAGCACGCCGTATTTTTCGACGCCGATTTTGGCCAGACGGCCCGCCGATAGTTCGCCGTGCAGGCCCGTGCGGGTGATCAGCTTGCTTTGGGCGTTGAGTTCCCACTCTGCGCCGGTCTTGGTGAAAACGGCGCCGCCCAGCACCGGCACGCAATCTTCACAGTCGGTTTTTGAGGGCGCCGTGCGGGTGATGACGAAGTAACGCTCCGCGCCGTTTTGCTGAAAGGCTTTGGTGAAATAGGCGCGCGAATAGAGCGTTTGGATGTTGTTGTAGAAACTAAACCGATTCAGCTCTTCCTTGGTGGGCTTCCATTGGGCGCGTTTCTGCTCGGCGTTGTAAGTGCCATAAACCGCGCGCAAGGCTTTGGCGGAATCGAATTCGCCCTCGAGCGAAACCGTCGGTTGTGGGGTCTTTTCATCGGTGCCGAAGATCGAACCCAGCAGTCCACCATCCTTGGCGTCCTTGGATTTGGGATCGGATGCGGGCGCGGCTTCGCGTCCATTCGCAGCCTCGCCAAACGAAGAGACCGGGCTTGCATTGCAACCTGCCAACGGCCAGGTTGCCAGCAAACACAAAGTTGCAAAAGCCAGCTTGTTTTTCATTGTTGCCTCCCGATGAGATACCTGAAATAGGCTTTGCGGCTGGCCGCCGGGGCGGTTGCCGCGCTTGTTACCAATCCAGCGCCTATTAACTCGGTGTGCGGGGGAGAAAGAGGGGGACGGTGAGGGGTTGACACTCTCTCGCTACGAATGCAATCAACCTCGGTCAGCTTCAACTGACCGGGGCGGAGTATACCGCCGCGAAATGAGGGACGCAATCGCGGCTTGTCAGCCCGTCTTTTTACGGAAGCGCGCGGCGCTGATCGTAATCATCAGCACGGCCATCACCGTCAAAATCAGGCCCTGCTTCCATAAGTCCTGAAACTCAGCCCCGCGCAAAATGATGCCGCGAAAGATTTGAATCAGATAGGTCGTGGGAATGATCCGGCTGATGGATTGAAAGAAGATTGGCATGTTTTCAATCGGAAAGATGTAGCCCGACAAAAAGATCGAAGGCATCATCGTGCCGAAAGCCATTTGGGTCGCTTCCTGATAAGTGCGCGCCTTCGTCGAGACCAGTGTGCCGAAGCCGAGCATCGTCAGAATGAACGGCGTGACCAGCAGCATCAACAGCAGCACGTTGCCCTTGATCGGCACGCCGAAGGCCACGCGCATAAAAACGAGCAGGATCGAAATCTCGATGTAGGCCACGATGGCATAGGGCACGATCTTGCCGACCATCAAGCCGAGCGGTTTGACCGGCGTCATATACAACTGTTCCAGCGTGCCGCGCTCGCGTTCGCGCACGATCGAGATGGCCGTCATCAGCACGGTCATCATCTGCATCAAGACGGCGATCATGCCGGGGATCAAAAAATTGGCCGAGCGCGAATCGGGGTTGAAGAGCAATTTCGGGCGGGCTTCGATGGGCAGCGTGGTTCGGCCCGTGCCGCTCAACGCGCGTTCCAGCGATTCGCGCAAGGCGATGGCGTTCGACACATTCAAGGCCTCACCCGCCACCGACGATTCCGAACCATCCACCAGCACCAGATAGCTGGCCGTTTCCCCGGCGAGCAAACGGCGCGAATAATCGGGCGGAATCTTGATGCCCGCGCGCGCGCGTCCGGCGATGATCTCGCGGTTGAGTTCGTCTTCCGAATGGACGTAGGCGACGATTTTGAAATCGTCCGAATTG
>JAYUCP010000063.1:0-15637 GCA_043740245.1 Acidobacteriota bacterium
TGACCGCCCTGATCTTCAAAATCGTATTGCCAGATGTGTTCGCCGGTGCGCGCGTTGATGGCGAAGATGTGATCGGGGATGGTGAAATACAAAATGCCATTCACCAGCAGCGGCGTGGATTTGATCGTCGGGTCGCCGACGCCGCGCTGCGGGCCAATGCCGCGAATGCGGTACATCCATTCGATCTTGAGCAGGTCAAGGTTGCTCTGATTGATCTGCTTCAAGTCGCTGAAGCGCCGCCCCGAATAGTCGCCGTTATAGGTCGGCCAGCAATCCGCCGGTTGTTTGAACAGCGTGAGCGTCTTGGGATCGAGTCCTTGCGCGTTGAGCGAACTGGCAACAAACGCCAGCGTCAACGCCAGTAATAACGGGTTGATTTTCATTTGAGTGTCACCAGATAAGCCGCGAGGTTGTTGATGTCGGCGTCCGTGTATTTGGGCAGCAAGGCGCGATGGCCGGTCAGCTTGTCTTCGATTTCGACTTTGACCTGCTGGCGCGGCCAATGATGGTAATTGCCCGCCGCATCCACCAGCGAAATATCGAAATCAGTATTGGTCTTGACCGTGCCCGCGATGGTTTGTCCGCCGGGCGTCGTCACTTTCGCTTTGACCGGGCCGGGCGTGGCGGGCCAGAGGAAACGCGACTTCAATGCCGCAACTTGCTGAAACTTCGCGCCGATTTTGGCGAGGTCGCCGCTGGCGGAATGACAACTCGTGCAACTTGCTTTGAAGAACGCCTCGCCCTTCTTGGCATCGCCGGTCGCCTGATTGCGCAATGATGCGTAGGTCGAGCCATAAGTGCCGCGATTCGCGGTCAACTCCACTTGCAGGTGCAGGTATTGCGAGATGAGATAAACGTCGTCCGCTGACAGGGCAGGGAAAGCGGGCATGTTGCCGCGCCCTTGTTTGATGACCGGCGCGAGTTCTTCGCCTTTGACATCGTGCAACACCAGCGGCGAACGCAGCAGATTGGGCGCTTGTGCCCCGCGGCCATCAGCGCCGTGACAGCCGCCGCAGTTTTGTTTATAGAGCGGCTCGCCTTTCTTTGCGGCAGCCGGATCAGGCGCGGGCCCCAGCCCCAGAAACTCACGCAGGTTGCCGCCGCGCCGGCCCCCGCCACCGCCTGGTTCCTGCGCGCGCGGGTTATTCACCGTCACGCACAACACCAACACGCTGCACAGCCCGACGGCTAGCAGCCGGAATTTGCGTTGATGAGACATCTTGCTCCTCAGAGATAATTTGAATTCGTCTGGCTACAGCCTTAGCGCGCAGCATCCAGCCCATTCAGCCCGCGTTTGTAATTCGGATCCATCGCCGCGATGTCTGCGCGATAGCTGACCGCGTTGGCCGTTGGGAAATTGGCCGGCACTTTTTGCGTGACCTTGCCCGTCGCCGCCCATTCCGTCCCGCGTTGAAAGGTCGTGATGAAGCCCACGCAACTGAGCGCCACCACATCGTGGCCCAGCGCCGTGTGAAAGACGCGGCCCTTGCCGTAACTGAGCGTCATCAGCATCGGCTCGTCGTGGCCCGTGCCTTTGTTGTTCGGGTCGGAATACGCGGTCGCCAGCACGTTCATGTTTTTACCCGGCCCGCGCAGGCGCGCGTAAAGCTCATCGCCCTGATGCATCCATAGTTTCGGCAAGCCTTTGGTGATCGGATGATTCACGTCGCGCACGTTCATTTGATAGGGTGTGCGCTGGCCGTGGCTACCCGCGTTGCCGGGCGTGTTGTCCGACACCAGCTTGTCGTCTTTGAAGTACCAGAACGGCCCGGCCTTTTCGTTGCGATTGCGCCAGCCGCCGATGCCGATCATTTCGTTGAAGGCCGGCCAGCCCCCAAAGGCATTGTCCGCCGCGTGCACCGTCACCAGGCCGCCGCCGTTTTTGACGTATTGCTCAAACGCGGCTTTCAACTCGGCCGGCCAGCGTTCATCGGGCGCGTCGTAATTCAGCACGACGACCTGATACTTGCCGAACTCCGGTTTGAAGCCGCTGTAATCGCCGCCCGCCGGGGGCGCGGTTACGACGTCAACCTGAAACAGGCCGGTTTCTTCAAGCTGTTTTTTCAGCACGGGAGTGATGAGTTGCCATTTGTGGTATGGCCCGCCGCTCTCGCCGTCGAGCAGCATGACGCGGAGGGCAGGGGTGGCCTGGGTTGGGAGTGCCAACAGCAGCGCGGTGAAAAACAAAAATGTGTTGATTGCTCTTTTCATTGGAAATGAATCCCCAGCAAGGCAGCGTGAAACTGTCACGATGGAATTCAAGCAAAAGATTTTCACCACGAAGCGGTTTACAGGTGAGAGCGACCACACAACGTAGGGGCAGACCTGCGTGTCTGCCCTGGTGGCATTAGACGGACTTGCTAACGTTAAACCCGACCGGGGCAGACACGCAGGTCTGCCCCTACGCTCGCTTCGTTTTCTTCGTCGCTTCGTGGTTTCATTTGCTTGTAACGAGATTGCCTAGCGTCCCTCGCTCGAAGGCGGCACAACGCCTTTGAGTCGCATATAAACAGCCATATAGCCGTACTCTTCGTTGGAGTGCACCACGACGCCCGCCAGCGCACCGATGCGGCTGCGTTGCCGTTGGCCCATCGTGACCAATTCGACCGCCTTGGCATCGGTCAGCCCCTCGAACGCCTGATCGCACATCGTGAATGACTCTTTGAGCGCCGCGACCAAATCGGCCTTGGTTTTCTTTTGGCCGCCGTTGACGGCTTTGGCTGCGCCATTCAGCATTGAACAGGTGCGCGCCTGGGCGTCGGCGACGTGCCCGACCAATTCGCCAAAGGTGCGCACGTCCGCCGTCGCTTTGAAGGCGTAATGCTCCTCCGGCATTTTCTCGGCCATCTTGGTCATGTTGTTTTTGATGGTGGTGTACATCTGTTTGACTTCCGTGCTAACCGGATTGGCCGGGGGCGCTTGTGGCGCTGCGCCGGCCTGTCCACCAGTTTGGGCAGTTTGGGGCGCGTTTTGGGCCAGGGCCGCACAGGCCAACACGGCGACGAGCAGGATTGCCAGAGTTGATGGATAAAGTTTCATTGGTAGCTCCTTTTGAACTGAACTGCTGCTGTGCCCGCGCCCTAAACGGCAAGGCGCAAGCAGGGTTGGCGAACGGCTCCGGAGGAGCCATTCGATGGTCAGCGCTTTTCTGCCAGATTGTTTTTGGTTTTCTGATTGAAGCGCCATCGCTCAAGTGATTGATGGCGGCAGAGTATGTCAGACGCTGGCTTATGTCGAGCGGTTACAGGCCAAACACGAAAGCCTACACAGTCAGAATGCAGCTTGGGGGTGCGTGACGTTGACTGCTTAGTCAATCGGCTGCTGCGCGCCTTTGCTCAAGCATTGAGCAAGCTTCCTCAATTCCTCCACACCATCCCCTGAAAACAGCCCGCGCAACTGCTGGCACATTGGTTGCCCTTGCTACGAGCGGTGAGCAATTCAACGCGAATGCTCCGCCGACAGTTATCCCACGCGGGTAGTGGCTAAGTTAGGTGGGATGTGTCAGTAGCCCGCGCGTGAGCAAGGGCTTTACTGGCAGCAGACAGCCCTTGCTCACGCGTGGGCTACTGACACGCCGTCCCACTCGATTTAGCCACCACCCCCACGCGAGTGAAAACCAGGAGGAATGATATGCCAGCAGTCGCACAACAACTTGAAAAACCGGCGGCCGCGAGTCCCGCCGGCAAACCGCTCTTTGTCGAAGCCGAACAACTGTTCGAACAGATGAAAGAGTTGACCCAGAACATCGCTCAGCGCGCTTATGACTTCTTTGAAGCGCGGGGCCGCGAGTTTGGCCGCGAATTTGATGATTGGTTCCGCGCCGAATCCGAAGTGCTGCGGCGCGTGCCCGTCGAAATCAAAGAGGTGGGCGACAAGCTGACCGTGCGTGCCTAAGTGCCGGGCTTCAAGGCCGAAGAGATCAAGGTCAGCGTCGAGCCGCAATGCGTCGTCATCAGCGGCAAGACCGCCGCGCAAGCAGAGAAACAGGAAGCGCAAACGGTTTATTCGGAATGGCGCGCGAATCAATTTTGCCGCGCCTTAACGCTGCCTGCCGAAGTTGATCCGGCTAGCGCCGCCGCGACGCTCAAAGAAGGCGTGCTGGAACTCACGCTGGCCAAGTCGGCCACGCAAGCACCGGTGCAGGTGGCGGTGAAGACGGCTTAGTACACCGGCAGCTAGGTTCTTTTAGTTGCGACCTCACCTCGTAGTAACGAATTTATTCGTTACGCGCTGAGAGGTAACGAATAAATTCGTTACTACGAGGTGAGGTTCAAAATGCCAAGGAACATAGTTGCCGGGGTACATAGCCTGTTACTGAGCCAGCAACATTCAGCACAGAAAACAAATGCCGCAGCGGGAGGCCATTCCAGGCTCGTTCTGCGGCATTTCTTATTGCGTGGGTGTGGGCAAATTCCCGCTCAGGGCTGAGTCATATTCCACGCTGAGCTTTCCCAGCCGGTTGCCAGCCGCACGGCACGGGCGTTGCCACAAGGTGGAACAGCACAAGGTTCACGCGCAAGGTTGCGCATGAGCGAGTGGTTTTTCTCCGAAAGGCGGTGTTGCCATGATTGGTGTCAAACGCATTCTATGTCCGGTCAATCATTTGCCCACGACGGCTGACGCCGTGGAGGCTTTGCGTTATGCCGTGGCACTAGCTGCTGCATACGAGGCCGAGTTATTTGTCTGCCACTGTACTGCGGAACCGCTCACGGAACAGCGCGAGGCGAGTTTGCGGCAGACTTTTGAAAAGCTCTTGCAAGAGATGAAGGGGCCGCGGCCCCTTGCGTCTGAAGTCGTGTTGGTCGAAGGCGATCCGGTTTCAGAAATTCCGCACGCCGCTGCCGAGCGCCGTGTTGATTTGATCGTGATGCGTTCGCGCCGCCGCCCGCTGGCCGCCGCGCTGCTCGGTTCGACCGCCGAAGCGATTTGCCGCACGGCGCCTTGCCCGGTCTTTGTCACGCATGCGCACGAACACGAGTGGGAGGGCTTACCAGAGGGTGAAATCAAATTGCGGCGCTTGTTGATCGCGCACGATTTTTCCAACGATTCGGAATTGGCGCTGTCTTACGGCCTCTTGCTGGCGCAGGAATATCAAGCCGAAGTTCACCTGATGCACGTCCTGCCGTTCGAACCCGCGCCCGTGTTAGCGGCCATGCCAAACGGCGAGGCCGCCGCCTTTCATCAAGCCGCGCGCCGCCTGCAATCCGCCGTGCCCGCCGAAGCCTTCCTGTGGTGTCAGATCAAACAGATCGTGCGTTCGGGCCAACCCTACCGCGAGATTCTGACCTATGCCGAAGACCACGAGATGGATTTGATCTGTCTGGGCGCGCAAGGCGCGGGCTTTTCGATGCGCGCGCTGTTTGGCTCGAACGCCGACCGCGTGTTGCGCCAGGCGCCGTGCCCAGTGCTGATTACGCGGCCCTTGCGGCCTTCGTTCAAGCAAGAACCCGCGCCCGTATTTGCCAGCGCCGCCGCTGGCAGGCAAGGGAATCACGGCAAAGGAGTCATCGTCCCAGTCAATTGAAGACATTCGATTGTCTCGCTTGCTTTGCCAATACAAACCGGCGCGCCGGTCTGCTTTTCAGCAGCACGGCGCGCCGTTTGGCTCAGCCCGAATCAGCGTTACCAACTCAATTCAAATTCATAATCCGCTGCATCCTTTTCCGGATCGCGCACACGAATCACGGCCGTCCAATTGTTGGCCGCCGAGGGTTGCTCGACGACCTCGACCGAGCCGCGCACTTTGATGTTGCGCACGCGCATCGTCAAATTGCCCAGGGGCATCGCGCCGGACGTAGAGAGAATGCGGCCATTGTTAAAGGCTTGCCCCGCCACGCCGCGTTCGGTGACCACGCCGCCGCGCACGTTGAGCAATATCTCAATGTCCACGCGGCCCCGCCAGACCAGTTTGCCCGGCGTGTAGGGCATAGGCGTGGGTGTCGGCGTCGGTTGCGGGCCGCGTGTGCGCCCGCCGCTGTATGTTTCGCCCTGCGTCAGGCGCGCGAAGCGGAAGCGTTGATTGGTGGCGCGCGTCTCTTTCCAGACGTAAAGCTTCGCGCCGTCATTCTGGTTGAACTCGGCCAGATCGAGCGTGCGGCCCGTGCGCGACATGATCGTGAATTCGTTGTTGCCCTGATCCACGATGCGCCACTTTTGCGTGTCGGTGTTGCTGCGGTTGTTGCGCACGAAAACCGCCGTGCCGTCGGTGGGGTTTTTGCTGGCGACTTCGAGCGCCTTGCCGTTTTCGCCGGAGCGAATGTAAACGTAGCCGCCGCCCGCGTCTTCGATGTCCCATTGCTGATTGCGCGCGTTGCTGCCCGCCCATTGCTGCAAGGTCTCTTTGTCTTCCATCTTCAGGTCTAGGTATTTGTTGCTGTGCACGACTTGCACGGCGTAACGGCCCGGCCCGCTGTAACGTTCCAATGACGGCGTGGGCGTGGGCGTGGGCCGCCCGATAATCTCGCGGTCGCGCGGTCTGATGCCGCCCACGGTGTTGGGCAAATCGCCCAGGCGGAAGAAGCGGAAGCGTTGGTTTTCCAAGCCGTGCTCGCCCATCACTTGCAACTTCGTGCCGTCTTGCATGCGCGCTGTCGCGGGCACATCAAGCGCTTTGCCGGTTTTGCTCACAATCGTGTATTGGTTGTTGCCAGTGTCGTTGAGCTTCCACAACTGATAATCGCTCTCGCGTTGGTCGGTGACGATCAGGTTGACGCCGTCGCGCGCGCGGCTCTCGGCGAAATCGAGCACCTTGCCGTTATCCACCGAACGCAGCGTGTAATAACCATTGCCGGCGTCTTCGACATCCCACTGCTGCTGGGCCGCGCCGGTGCTGGCCCATTGCTGCACGGTGCGCTTGTCCTCTTGCCGCACGTCGAGCGCTTTGGCCGACGCGACATTTTCGATGCGATAGCGCGCGGGGCCGGTGAAGGCTGCCTGTTGCGCCACGGCGCTGGGTGCACGCAGCAACCCGAAACTGCCAAGCGCCAAGGTCAGGATGAAAATCCAGTTACGCATAACGTCTCCTTGCAAATGCGCAGCCGCTTGGGACGGCGGCTGCGCCGGTTGAACAACTCAGGGAAAATTGCTTTGTGGGGTTTAAGAGGTAGGCGGATTCTAAATCAGCGCCGCAAAGATTCAAACAGACGCGCGTTGATGCGATACCGTGAGCGGTACCGCATCAACACCCCGTCGTCTCAAAGCGACAACGCGCGCAAAATCGCCGCCCGTTCGGCGGGCACTTTGACAAAGGCGTTGGCGAATGGGGAGGCCAACGCGTGCGTTTGTCCGTCACGGTCTTTGTAGCGCAGCGTGCCGCCGTGATAGCTGACCGTGTAATCCGGGTCTTTCAAGACGTGCCCGGTCAGGATGGCGACGACGTCTTCGGTGGGGTTGATCTCACCCGCCGCGACCAGCTTTTTGATCCCGGCCAGCGTCACCGCCGAAGCCGGTTCGCAACCAAGGCCGTCGCGGCCAATCATCGCTTTGGCGTCGGCGATTTCCTGTTCATTCACGTGTTCGACCAGGCCATCGCTCCAACGCAAGCCGCGCACGGCTTTGGGCCACGAGACCGGATTGCCGATCTTGATCGCGGTCGCCAGTGTGGATGCGCCCGCGACCGGCGTCAGCGTTTCGGCTTGCGCCTGCCACATGCGATACAGCGGATTTGCGCCTTCGGCCTGAATGATCGTGAGTTGCGGCAGCTTTGGGATCACGCCGCACTGCTGCAATTCGTGCAAGCCTTTGGCAATCGCCGACGAATTGCCGAGGTTGCCGCCCGGCACGACGAGGCGGTCGGGCACTTGCCAGCCGCGCTGTTGCAGCAATTCAAAGGCGATGGTTTTCTGGCCTTCGAGCCGGAAGGGGTTGACCGAATTGAGCAGGTAAATCGGCGTCTCGTTCGCCACCTCGCGCACCAGCCGCATCGCGTCGTCAAAATCGCCTTCGATCTGCAAGACCTCGGCGCCGTAATCCAGCGCCTGCGACAGCTTGCCCAACGCGATCTGGCCCGACGGAATGAACACGAACGCCTTCATCCCCGCGCGCGCCGCATAGGCCGCCATCGAAGCCGACGTGTTACCCGTGCTGGCACACGCCACCGCCGTCGCACCCAAGCGCCGCGCCTGCGTGATACCGGTGGTCATGCCCAAATCCTTGAACGAACCGGTCGGATTCATCCCTAGATGTTTGAAGGCCAGCCGCTCCATCCCGGCGTAGGCCGCCGAACGCGGCGCGTCCCAGAGTTGGGTATTGCCTTCGGTCAGCGTGACGACCTCGTCCTCGCCCGCTTCGGGCAGCAATTCGCGGAAGCGCCAGACGCCGCTCTGGTCAAGCGCTTTGGGCGACGCGCGCCGCCAATCCCAGCCGCTGATCAAGCGTTCGCCATTGAGTGCAGTGAGGTCATACGCGACATCCAGCAAGCCCGCGCAGTGCGGGCAGGTGTAGAGGCGTTCGGTCGTGGGGAATTCGGTTTGGCAGTTAATGCATTTGAGTGAAGGCATAGAAATCAAAAGGCAAAAGGCAAAAATCAAAAGGCAAAAAAGTGATTCGCACTCTGGATTGCATGCTTCACTTTTGACCGTCAATACTATTTTTGATTTTTGCCTTTTGCCTTTTGCCTTTTGATTTATTGAGATGGTTGATCCAGTTCAAACGCTTGATGAATCGCGCGCACCGCATCGGCGGCCTGGTTTTCATTCACGATCAATGAAATGTTGCGTTCGGAGGAGCCTTGCGAAATGGCGATCACGTTCGCGCCCACCGTGCCCAGTGCGCCGAAGACCTTGCCCGCGATGCCGGGCGAACCTTGCATGCGGTCGCCCACCGCCGCGACCACCGCAATCGAATCGTCAACCGAGATGTCTTCGATGTGGCCTTGCAGCAAGTCCAATTCGAGCGCGGCGCGCAAGGCTTTGACCACGCGGGCCGCCTCATTCGCGCCGACGACGAAGCACAGATTGTTCTCAGACGACGCCTGCGAAATCATCAGCAGGCTGGCGCGTTCGTTGGCGACGGCGGCAAAGGTTTTCGCCGCGATGCCGGGGATGCCTTGCATGCCTTTGCCGCTGATCGAAATCAAGCTGACGTTGCGGATCGAAGTCACCGCCTTGACGCCACGCGACGAAGGGTGTCCTTCGACTGTCACCCGCGTGCCGGGGTCGTCGGGTTGAAAGCTGTTCAAGATCAAGACGGGGATGTTTTGCTTGAACGCGGGCAGAATCGTTTTGTGGTGCAGCACCTTCGCGCCGTAGTAGGCTAGTTCCGACGCCTCGCTGTAACTGATCTCGCGCATCGTGCGAGCTTCGGGGACATCGTTGGGATTGGCGGTCATCACGCCGTTCACATCCGTCCAAATCCAAACCTCGCCGGCCTCCAGCGCCGCGCCGATGATCGAGGCCGAATAGTCAGAGCCGCCTCGCCCCAGCGTCGTCTGCACGCCGTCTTCGGTCGCGCCGATGAAACCGGTGATGACCGGAATCGCGCCCGCCTCCAACAGCGGCAACAACCGCGCGCGCGTCTTGACTCGCGTCTGCTCCATCAACGGTTCCGCCGCGCCGTACTGATCGTTGGTGACGATCAACTCGGTGGCCTCGATGGCCTCGGCTTCGACGCCGCGCGCGGCAATCGCCCCGGCCAGCAAGGGCGCGCAGAGCCGTTCGCCCAGGCCGGAAATCACATCCAACAAACGCGGCGTCAACTCGTGCACCATCGTCAAGCCCTTGCACAGCGTCTCGAAACGTTCGATGCGCTGGCGCAAAGTCTCCAACACCTGACGACGGCGCGCGCCGTCATCGGGCATCAGCAGGTGCGCGGCCTGGCGGTGCGGTTCGTAAAGGTCGTCGCTGACCGTTTTGTGCCAATGGCCCTGGGCGGCATTTTCCGCCGCCGCAATCAGCTTGTTGGTGACGCCGCTCATTGCCGAGGTGACGACGACGACCTGGTGGCCTTGCCGGGCGCTGCGGACGGCGAGGTCTGCGGCTTGGGCGATGCGTTCGGCACTGCCAACAGAAGTGCCGCCGAATTTCATGACGATCAACATAAGAAATCAGTTTGACGCTGCTCGTGCGGTTGCAGCCATTGCTTTGCCTTTCCCGTTACTGCCATTCGCCGGATCGGTTTTCCGGGCTGAATGCTTCCGGTTGATGCGGCGATCGCGCAGTTTTTCCCAGATGCCGCGCAACAGGCGCGCCTCTTTCTGATCGAGTCCGAGTCCATCCCGCAGCAACAACTCATCATTTTGCGCCAGCACAGCTTCGATGCCGTGTTGCGTCAGCAACCGGTCGGTTTCTTCCACTGACAACTGCTCAGCCAGTTTGAGCGGCAACGGCAACCGCTCCGCTTCATTCGGTTCCAACTCCAGCACACCGCCGCCGTAGCTGCGTCCGAGGACTTCCGAAAAAGCAAAGGTCAGCGAATTCAAAAAGGCCGCCGCCACCGCGCCGCCATTGACGCCTTCTTTGAAGCGCACACGATGAATAGTGTCGGTGCAGGTGGCGTCCGCCTGATTGAGAATCAGCTTGGGATAGGCATGCACTTGCCGCAACATAAACGCCGCTGGCGTCCACACCGACGGCACCACGTACCAACGCTGGCGAATGCGGCATTTGAAGCCGGTATTGAATTCGGAAGCCTGGCCGAATTCAACATACTCATTGACGGCTTGCGACAACTCCGCCAGCGGTTTATCAGGCAAGTCCAGCAAGTAAGTCGGCAGGTTCTGCGCGGCATTTTCCAGCCAATCCGTTGCGGGGAAAAGAATGCCTTTGAATTGCCCTGAGCGCCCTACCAAGCGGCGGGCATAACGGCGCAGTGACAGGCTCTTCAACTGCTCCTCGCTCAACACAAAAAACTGGTTTTGCCCGGTCACGATACCGACATCCACTTCCAGCACCTGCGCGGCCAGCGTCAATTCCGGCAAAGCGCGCAACGCGCGCAACAAACCGATCTCTTTCTTATCCAGAAAATACTGCGTCCACTTTTCGGTGGAATGATCCAGCGGCTTCAGTTCGCGTTTGGTGAAATCGGTGTGCTCGTAAGCAGCCAACTCGCTGGGGTCGTTGAGTTCAATCGCCCGAATGCCGCCTTTGCCGCCGCCATTGCGTTCGGCGAGCAACAGGACGACTTCTTGCTGAATGCCCTCGAAGACGAGTTTTTTGAAAGTCATCAAGGTGATCTTGTTGAAGTAGTCGCTCAGAAAGCGGCGCAACTCCGCTGCATAATTGACCTGCAACAACTCTGCCGGAATCACCATCGCCAGTCGCCCATGTTCGGTCAGCATGAAAGCCGAAGCGACGACGAAGGGCACCCACGAATTGGTTAAGCGGTTCGGCGTGATGCCCGCGCGCCGCAGAATCTCGAAAGCGGGCAGTCGCTGTTCTTCCAGAAAGTTTTGGTAGCGGATAAACGGCGGATTGCCCAACACGGCATCGAACTTTTCATTGGTCGCAGGTTCAAGCCTTGCAAACAAGCCAGTTTCGCCAAGCTGCTTACGGCAATAAGAAAAGAAATCGCCCTGATGAATGCTAGCGGGTTTAAGCGGGTAGCCGAGCGCATTGGCGCGGGCCAGCGCTTTGCCGCGTTCCTGCTCATCCAACTCTACCGCGTTGACCAACGCGGCGGCTTTTTGCCGGGTCGCGCCACGCGCCAACAAAGCTTTGAGTGACGATTCAAGAAAGACGCCATCCCCGCAACTTGGCTCAAGGACTCTTGCTTGCGGCGAAACTATTGCCCAATGCGCCATAAAATCAGCAATCGGTTCCGGCGTGTAATAGCCGCCTCTCAACTTTTGATAAGTTGGTATCGGTTTGCTCAAGCTTTCTCCTTCA
This sequence comes from Acidobacteriota bacterium, assembly GCA_043740245.1. Classification (GTDB taxonomy): domain Bacteria; phylum Acidobacteriota; class Blastocatellia; order RBC074; family RBC074; genus JACPYM01. The sequence goes on from JAYUCP010000063.1 coordinate 11,823, forward strand.
TCTCACTCAATTATTCGGCCATGGCGTGCGGCGGCAAGCCTTTATAGCGGGCTACATAGGCGGCTTCAACAGTCGCTGAAAACTTTTCCAAGCGTAACGGCGAAGCGGGTGGCGGTACTGTGCTGTCAATGCTGCCGTCTTCAGGATTCCATAGCACGAGCGCCAACGCCTCAGCCATGTAATCAGAGTTGGCCACTCCGACGCGGCGCGCCAAGCGCTCCAGCGTTTCAATCATCGCGGAACGTTGCGGCTCGGTCAGGCAAGGCGTGGGAATGATGACCATGAAAGCCACGACTGCATGTGGGAAACGGCTATGCACCGTGGTGGCCTCAGTCGCCAGATCGTTGACCATGTTTTGCCAGTTCTTTTTGAGGCTGGCCGAGTCGTTTAGGGTTTTGCTGTCGAAGGCGAAGCGCACGCCATCCGGGCGATAGCCCACATCGAAATTTTGCGGGCGTACGCCACCAATGATGCGCACCGGGCCGACTTCAACACAGTCAGCAACCGCTGCTATTAATGCGGTCGCTGCCGGCTTAACAACTGGAACCCCCCCAAGCATCACGGCCAGCGATTTGCCCACTGCTTCATCAAACAGGTTGCCAAGCTGGCTTGAGGATTGCGGCGGCGTGCGGCTCAAGCTGCCGCCATTGGCACGCCAGGTTTCACCGAAGCGCGCCAACTCTGCCTGCGAAATTGTGACCGGCGGCATTGTCGCCAGCTTTGCCATAACAAGCTCCCTATTTGCTGAAACCCTACAGCAGCCCTTTCGCGACCAGCAACTCCGCATTCAATAACGCCGCCCCTGCTGCGCCACGCACGGTGTTGTGGCTGATCAGCGTCAGCTTGAAATCGAAGATCGTGTCTTTACTGATGCGGCCTACGACCGTTGCCATGCCGCCTTCCGCATCACGATCCAAACGCGGTTGCGGGCGGTCTTTCTCACTGCGCACGATGATCGGGTGTGCTGGGGCGGTCGGCAGTTTCAACTCCTGCGGCAAACCGGTGAACGATTCAAGCGCGGCGCTGACCTGTTCGACCGACGCTTTCTTTTTCAGCTTCACCCGCACCGATTCCAGATGGCCGTCCTGCACGGCCACGCGGTTGCATTGCGCGCTGACCAGGAAGGGCGCGGAGACGATTTTGGTGCGCGTGAGCTTGCCCAGAATCTTCTGCGGCTCCATCTCGACCTTTTCTTCTTCGCCGCCGATGTGCGGGATGACGTTGTCAATGATGTCCATCGAAGCCTCGCCGGGATAGCCCTTGCCCGAAATCGCCTGCATTGAGGTCATCATCACGGCTTCCAGTCCGAAGGCCTTGTGCAGCGGCGCGAGCACCATCACCAGGCCGATGGTCGTACAGTTCGGATTGGTCACGAGGTAGCCTTTGTCGTAACCGCGCTTCTTTTGTTGATACGGAATGATGTCCAAGTGATCGGGGTTGATTTCCGGCACGACCAGCGGCACGTCGTCGGGCATGCGGTAGGACGACGAATTGCTGATGACCGGATAGCCTGCGGCGGCAAAGGCGGCCTCGGCTTCGTCGGCGATGTCGGAGGGCAGGCTGGAAATCACTACGTCGCAATCGAGCGGCGGTTTGCAGCCGAACACCTTGATGTTCTTGACGGCGTCAGGCATCTCGAAGGGCAGCTTCCAATTGCATACGTCGGCGAAGCGCTTGCCTTCGCTGCGGTCGGAAGCGGCCAGCGCCGTCACTTGAAAATAGGGGTGATGGCGTAGCATATGGATCACGCGCTGCCCGACGGTGCCGGTCGCGCCGAGAATGCCTACACGTCTTTTTGCTTGTTTTTTCATTGCTGCTGTTACTTCGTATTGGATTGGGATATTCGTTCGGAGTGAGTTCGCGACGCTCGCTGGCGCGGGAGTCGAGCGGTGTGCGGCTCAACCATTGCAATAACACTGTGCGAACGAAGCGAAATGGTAGGGGCCGGGTTGTGTGATGTCAACCGTTGGTTCAGCGCGAGGGCTGCTGTTTACGGCACGTTGTCAGGCTTCAGCGTGCAGGCAAGGCCAGCGCGACTTCAGCCGGTTGCGCTGCTGTTATCGCAGCGGCAATTGAAGAATCCGCGCGGACGCGGCATATTGGCCGCCACAATCACGGAGGACAATATGGCTTACATTCAATTTCTCGGCGCGACGCAAACCGTCACCGGCTCTAAACACATGCTCGAAGTGGAGGGCTATCGCACGCTCGTTGACTGCGGTTTGTTTCAAGGCTTGAAAGAACTGCGCCTGCGCAACTGGGAACCGTTCCCCGTCAATCCGCGCAGCCTCAATTCGGTGATCCTGACGCACGCGCACATTGACCATTCAGGCTATTTGCCACGGCTGGTGCACGACGGGTTTGATGGCAAGGTCTACGGCACGTCCGGCACCGCCGACCTGGCGCGCATCATGCTGCCCGATTCGGCGCGCTTGCAGGAAGAGGATGCTTCCTACGCCAACAAGCAAGGCACGTCGAAACACAAACCCGCGTTGCCGCTTTACACCGAAGAGGACGCGAATGATGCGCTGCGCTTGCTCGAACCCATCGCCTATCACCGGCGCGTGCAACTGACCGACAAGCTCGCTTTTGAATTCACCACCGCCGGTCACATCTTAGGTTCCAGCTTCGTCAACTTTGAAGTCGCGTGCGCCGATGGCGCCACGCGCCGCGTCGTGATGACCGGCGATCTGGGCCGCTACAACGAACCGATCATCCACGATCCATCGAACGTCGAAGAGGCCGATTACATCGTGGTCGAATCCACCTACGGCAACCGCGAGCATCATCAGTTGGACGTGAAAGCCCGCCTGGCCGAGATCGTCAACGCGACCGCCCAACGCGGTGGCCACATTCTTGTGCCCGCGTTTGCCGTGGGCCGCACCCAACTGCTGGTCTACCTGCTGCGCGCGCTCGAAGACGAAGGGCGCATCCCGCAACTGCCCGTCTATGTGGACAGCCCGATGGCCGTGCAGGCGACGCGCCTTTACCTGCGCCACCGCGAAGAACACGATCTGGAAATGGCCGCGTTGGTGGATGAGCACCGCAACCCGCTGGCGACGCATCGCTTTTTCATGTCGAAGACGGTGCACGATTCCAAAGCCATCACGGCCAGCCGCGAACCTTCGATTGTGATTTCGGCCAGCGGCATGGCGACGGGCGGGCGCATCCTGCATCACCTGATAAAACGGCTGCCCGACGAACGCAATACTGTGATCTTTGTCGGCTACCAATCCGAAGGCACGCGCGGACGCCGCTTGCTGGACGGCGAAAAGGAGATTCGCATCCACGGCCAGATGGTGCCGGTGCGCGCGCATATCGAAAACCTGCCGAACCTTTCCGCGCACGCCGATTACCACGAGATTCTGCGCTGGCTGTCGGGTTTCAAACGCGCGCCGAAGAAGTTGTTTTTGGTGCACGGCGAAGTGGACGCGATGATGTCGCTGAAACAGAAGATTGAAGAGAAGTTTGGCTGGCAAGTCGAGACGCCAACTTATCAACAGAAATTTGAACTGTAACTTTGGTGCGCCCGCGGCTCGCGGGCAGGCGCGTGATGGCGAATGGATGAATGCCGGAGGGTTCGCTTTCAGCATCAAAGCGTCTGCCGCCACGCGCCTGCCCGCGAGCCGCGGGCGCACCAGTGGAAACTATGCTTTACGAATACAACAGCAAGCGCCCGCAAATCGGGCAAAACGTTTTCATCGCACCCAATGCGACCATCATCGGCAACGTCGTCATCGGCGACGGCGCCAGCATCTGGTACGGCGTCGTCTTGCGCGGCGACGAAGGCCGCATCGAAATCGGGCGCGGCAGCA
>JAYUCP010000064.1:0-15630 GCA_043740245.1 Acidobacteriota bacterium
CCTTCATGGTCAACTACCGAGTGGAAGACCTCCACGCCTTGGTCAAGGTCTTGAAGGAAGAAGGCTGCAATGTGCTCGAGAAGATTGACGAATCCGAGTGTGGGAAGTTTGCCTGGGTCATTGATCCGGAGGGAAACTAAGGTCGAGCTATGGCAGCCGCCTCAAGGCCAATGAGCAGGCTCGTTACTCACGGCCGCGAACTGCGGCCTAACGTTCGAGTAGTCGCAAGGTGACAGATAAATGACAACAAATGCACCCAAAGTGACAGCACACATGGTTTCAAGCGTTGACGGCTTCATTGCCAAACCAGACGGAAGTGTTTTGTGGCTTGAAACATCGGACACATACGATAAAGGGGTTGCCGGAGAGAACGCGGAAGAATTCCTCAAGACAATAGACTGCTATGTAATGGGCGCTCGGACATATGAACATGCGCTAGAACTTTCACTGGAATTTGGGTGGCCCTATGGGGATGTGCCGACTTTTGTATTGACCAGTAGAAACTTGCCGGCTGACAGAGAGAGCATCGAATTTTATTCGGGTGACTTGAAGAAATTTATCAACGATAGGCTACAACCGAACTACAAGAATATCTGGCTTGTAGGGGGTGCGGCGCTTGTCAAAGACTTTATCCGTCTTGGCTTGGTGGACGATATAAGACAAACGATCGTGCCAATTATTCTGGGTGGTGGGACGCTGTTCTATGACCATATCGGGCAAGAACAGGCATTGCATCTAAAAGACGTAACAGCATATATGAACGGAATGGTGGAACTATGGTATGAAGTAAGGAAGGGGGTTGTGGGGCAATGGGGAGAGAGCCAAGCCGCAGATCAACGCAGACCAACGCAGATCAATTGAATGGCTAACAGGTTTGATCCGCGTTTTTCAGCGTTCATCTGCGGCAAGACCTCTCCTCTTTGAGCTACCACCAGGAAGGGATAGTTATCGTTTCAACTGAAGCACTAGAATCGTCGCGCCTATGAATCGGCTCATGCGTTTCCCCAATTCGATTAAGCAGGATCCTGCTATTGAGCGTTGGATAAATGAGCATCCCGGTGATTTGGGGGCAAGCGCGCGATACTGGTTTGAAGTTATGCGCAACTGCGGAGACGATGTTCGAGAGTTGTTGCATGATAGTCATCCGACCGCGTGTGTAGGTGATGCGGCATTCGCCTATGTCAATGCCTTCACGGCTCACGTCAATGTCGGTTTCTTTCATGGCGCTGAGCTTGCCGATCCAAGCGGTTTGTTGGAAGGCACGGGCAGGTTTATGCGCCATGTGAAGCTGCGGCCCGACCGTCCGGTCAATGCTAAGGCTCTAAAGGAGCTAATCAATACCGCATACATTGATATGAAGAAGCGCATCAAGGCGTAGTAGTTCGTTCGGGCTGTTGATGACTTCCGGTTCTGAGGTGATGCCGAACGCAGCGTTGGGCGCCAGAGAAGGCAGTGAGTAAGGCAAAGACAGAAATGCAAAGGGCAAAAGACATGAAAGCAAAACAACATGAAGAGCTACTCAAAACATTGAAAGCCCGTTTTGAGAAAAACATGAACCGCCACAAAGGTCTTGAATGGGCTAAAGTACAAGCAAGGCTGGAAGCTAATACTGAAAAAATGTGGTCGCTCAGTGAAATGGAAAGAACTGGCGGTGAACCGGATGTTATTGGTTATGATAACAAGACGGGCGAATACGTTTTTTATGATTGTTCAGCGGAAAGTCCAAAAGGCCGCCGAAGTGTTTGTTACGACCGCGCAGCGCTGGAATCAAGGAAGGAACATAAACCAGAAAATAACGCCATTGATATGGCTGCTGCCATGGGCATCGAGCTTTTAACTGAAGAACAATATCGAGAGTTGCAGCAACTTGAAAAGCTCGATACGAAAACGTCGAACTGGGTGAAAACACCTGCTGATATTAGAAAACTCGGCGGCGCCATCTTTTGTGATCGTCGCTACGACAAGATCTTCGTGTATCACAACGGTGCTGAGTCTTACTACGCCGCCAGAGGGTTCCGTGGCTCGCTAAGGGTCTAAATCTTGCACAGACAGCTCAATTTGAATTTGAGAACGGATCACACAAAAGAGAAGTCTGCAAAGACAAGGTCTTGTTAGTAAATGATCGAAGTGAAGAAGACAACAGTCATTAAGCAAGTTACTCATCGGTGGTACACGCGGCCCGTGCTTTTTGTTGCTGATGTGAACCGCGTACTTCGGTTCTACCTCGACCTGCTCGGCTTTGAGAAGAGTTGGCATGCAGGCGACGGCTCGGGCAAGGTCTGCCAAGTCAACCGCGCGGAATGCGAGATCATTCTTTGCCAGGACGCCGCGCGGACAGACAAGGCGCGCTTGTTCGTTGAGCTAACCCCGGCTGGGCTCACCGAGCTTCGCCGTGAAATCGTCGAGCGGTCGGTCCCTAACGAGAAGTCCTGGTGGGGTTACGACGTGATCAAAGTCGTTGATCCGGACGGCAACGAACTGCTGTTTCCCATTTCTGAGTAGGCAAGGTACAGCGGACTGACAATCCGCTGTACCTTCTCTGAGGAAGAACTGCTATTCATGACGAACCAGCGAAAAGTCATCGTCCACATCGCGAAGAGCGCTGATGGATACATCGCACGGACGGACGGCGACCTGGAATGGCTGACCGCCCGTCCAAAACCAGCGGGTTTTTACGGGATCGAGGCATTCATGCAATCAATCGATACGAAAGTGCTTGGCCGAAAGACCTACGAAGCTAGTCTGCGTATGGGTGCAAAGTTCGATTCCAAGCGTCGAACCATCGTCTTCTCGCATCAGCCGCGTCCAAAAGATGCTCCCCCGACCGCCGAATTCACCGACGAGGCAATTGCTGTGTTCGTGAACCGGCTTCGAAAAAGCCAAGGCAAAGATATCTGGTTGATGGGCGGCGGTGAAATCATCGCCTCTTTTCTCGATGCGCAGGCGATTGACGAGTTCGTCATCAGCGTTGTTCCGATATTTATTGGTGATGGCATTCCACTCACAGCGCGACGTCACCTTCACGTCCCGTTGTCGCTGCGGTCTACCGAAAGGTTTGAAGATGGTCTCGTCCAGCTTCGTTATGCTGTGCAGGGCGCCGTGTATTGATACATCACATAGATTAGCGTGGCGCAGTTTCAGGTTCGATTCGGCGCAACCCCAGATAAATTTTATGACTGTACCGACTCCCAACCGCACGCCGACTATCGTGTGCAAAGGCCGAGTTGTCGGACTTTCTTGTTTTGCCGATGGGCAAGCATGGACTTCGGTTGAGGCTGAGGTACGGTTTCTCCGTCAGGGCGCCAAGGCGCCGGAAGCGATGCACATTGTTGCGGCAACAGCGCCCCAGGCTTTTGCGGGCTTTGTGTCTATTGCTTTATTTTCTTATCAATGTGACGAAATCGTAGAAGTTGAGGCACGTTCAGAGCCAGGGGGCACACCTATTATTACGCGAATGACTTTAACGAATAAGGTGTAGAAGTCTCTCAGCCGTCTAAAATGACGCTTCTTCATCCTCGCTCTATTATCGTGCTATTCGTCCAGCAACACCGCCACCCGCAACAACTCCGCCACACTCCACGCCTGCGCCACACAACCGCGCGGCTCGTGCGGAGCTTCCGCATCGAAAATCTCAGACACTTGATTCAAGCCCGCTTCACGCAAATGTCCTTCAAACGCCGACAACCACGCGCGCGCCTGTTGGCGTGACTTGATGCTGTTTCGATTCACTTTCAAATACGCCGTGATGAAGGGCCCGATCAACCAGGCCCAGACGGTGCCCTGATGATAAGCGCCGTCGCGGCTGGGGATGTCGCCGGTGTAGCGCGGGCAGTAGTGCGGGTCGCCGGGCGCAAGGCTGCGCAGTCCATACGGCGTGCGCAATTCGCGTTCGACAAGGGCGACGACTTGTTTGGCGCGCGCCTGTGTCAACATCGTGTGCGGCAAACTGACCGCGAAAATTTGATTGGGCCGCAGCGCGCCATCGCGTTCAGTGTCGTTCACCACGTCATACAGACAACCCGCCTCTTCATTCCAAAACACTTGATTGAAGCTGCGTTTGGCGCGCGCGGCCAGTTGTTTGAAACGTAGCTGATTTTTTTTATCGCGGAACTTTTCAGCCAGTTCCGCCAGCACGCACAGCGCGTTGTACCAGAGCGCCTGAATCTCTACGGGTTTGCCAATGCGCGGGGTGACGACCCAATCGCCGACCTTGGCGTCCATCCAGGTCAATTGCACGCCCGCTTCGCCCGTGTGCAACAGGCCGTCAGCGTCCACCACGATCTGATAACGGGTGCCGCGTTCGTGCCAGTCAAAAATTTCAATCAGCTTGTCGTACAGGTGTGTTTTGACGAATTCGTAATCGCCCGTGTGTTCGAGCAAGGCGCGCACGGCTTCGACGTACCAGAGCGTCGCGTCCACGGTGTTGTATTCCGGCGCTTCGCCCGCGTCTGGGAAGCGGTTGGGCAGCATGCCTTGGTCGAGATAACGCGCGAAGGCGAGCAGGATGTTTTTAGCCGTGTCGTGACGGCCCGTAGTCAGCGTCAGGCCCGGCAGCGCGATCATCGTGTCGCGGCCCCAATCGCTGAACCAGTGATAGCCGGCGATGATCGTTTGGCCTTCGTCACGCTTGACGATGAATTGGTCGGCGGCTGCGGCCAGCGCGCGCGTCAGATCATCGGCTTTGGCGAATGGTGTGAGCACAGCAGCGCGGCGCGCGAGTTCGGCTTGGCGGTATTCGTTGACGCGCGTTACGTCAACACGTTCGGTCGAAGCGATGACGGTGGCTTGCGCGCGTTGCCGCATATCGAAGCGCAGCACGCAAGGGTTGAAGAGGTCTTCGCGGTAATCGAGGCCGCGCTCGCGTTCGGCTTGGTATTCAAAGTTGCGATACCAATAACCGGTCGGCCCAACCGTTTCGGCATTATGGGCGAGATACAACGCGGGCAGGTCTGCGTAAGGCCGCAGCGTCGCCAGGTTCGGTTCGGCCTCGACGTGTGCATTCCACGCGGCGTTCTCGTGCATCGTCGCGTGGTAATCGCGGCAGGCGAGCAGCGGATTCAATTCCAGCCAGCACTCTGGCGGCAAGTCGTCGCCGTGCAATTCGTACTGAATGACCGTGCTGTTCGCGCCGTTAATCATCCAGATGCTTTTGACCAACTCTACGCCCGCGACCGCATAAACAAAGGTCGGAAACGGATCGAGCCGGAATTCTTTGAGCAGCAAATGCCCTTGCGGATGCAGCGCGCCGGGATATTGATTGGCCGACAAGTCATAACGCGCGCCATCCACCACCAGCGTCTCTTCCAGCTTTGACAGCAAGACCATGCGCCCCACGGGCGGTTTCGCCGCCGCGACCAACAGCCCGTGATAGCGCCGCGTATTCAGCCCGGCGATGGTGGATGAAGCAAAGCCGCCGAGGCCGTTGGTTTCCAGCCATTCTTTTGCGAGGGCCGCGTCCGGGTTGTGGCAAACGTCTTGGTCAAAGCGAATCATGTGTTTCTCCATTCAGACGGAGTATCCGGCGTTGCGGCCAATCTATTCCAACGCGGCAAGAAAACCCAAACTCGTTTGGCGCGCCGGCTTGGCCGGAATAAAGCAAGCGTGTTGCAACATACAGTCGAGTGCAACGCCGGGCCGCTGTTGGCTCGTGCCTGTTCACTGAAATTGCTTAGGAGGACAAGGCTATGACACAAGAGAAAAGGTTGACGCTCATCAGTTGGGCATTGCGTTTGATTGTCGCGGGCATTCTGTTTCAAACGCTGTTTTTCAAATTCACCGCCGCGCCCGAATCGGTCTACATTTTTAAGACGCTGGGGTTGGAGCCGTGGGGTCGCATCGGTTCCGGCATCGCCGAATTGATCGCGGTGATCTTGTTGTTGATTCCGGCGACGGTGCCGCTGGGCGCGCTGCTTTCGCTGGGTGTTATCAGCGGCGCGCTCATGAGCCATCTGACCAAGCTGGGCATTGCGGTGGTGAATGCGGATGGCACGTCGGATGGCGGCTTGTTATTCGCGTTGGCGCTGGTTGTTTTTGCGGGCAGCGCGGCGCTGTTGTGGTTGCATCGGCGCGCGCTACCGGTGGTCGGGCCGCTGTTGTTCAAGAGCGCGAGTTGAGTCGTGTCGCAGTGGTTTGTCAGCAGCAGGAGGGCGCGGGAGCCACGGTTCCCGCGCCCTCTTTTTTGATAAGCAGGACTGTTTTCAACACAAAGTGACAAAGGAACAAATGGACATAGATACGCGGATAACGCGAATGCGGCGGATTTTCGCGGATTTTTTCAGAATGTATCCGCGTTGACCCGCTGCATCCGCGTTATCCGCGTATCTATTGTGCCTTCGCAGGCAAAAGTGTCGTAACATCAGATGCGCAATTGAAATTTTCGCGCTGCTTACAACAAGCCGCGTTGCGGGATGTGTTGATCTGCCGCTTTGAGGTGTTGCTTGACCAGGCGCAGCAAGTCGGGCGGCAGGCAAGGCATGGCGCGATAGCGCGGCAGCACGCCCGCGCAACTCAGATCGTTGGGCAAGCGGCTGGCTTCGACAAAGACGGGAATCTGTTGGTATTCAACGCGCAGCGTTGCCAAGACCTGCGCCAATTGCGGCGCGGCGACATCCACGACGGCGAGGTCATAGGCGCGCGCGCGCAATTGGCCGAGCGCTTGCGGGTTTGCCAAGCCGGTGACTTCGCATTGTTGGCCTGGCAGCGCGGCGCGCCAATACCCCAGCCGCTGGCTGTCATCGCTGATGAGCAATAACCGCGCGGGCGTCGCGGCGGCAGGCCTTGCGCTTGTTTTGAATTCAGCGGGGAGCAATTGCGCGCGTTCGTAAGTGCCCGAACGTTTGCCTTGAACTGCCGCATTCATAGTTTTGTTTTCCTCCGTTATCCTGTGGGCGATTACTGTCCTGCTGCGTATAGGCCCCAGTCACAGCGGATTATTCCCAAGCGCGCGCAAAATTCCGGGCCATCCCGCGCAATTGACACCTTGCCTTACTGGGCCTTGTGTTCGGTTGGGTGTACTGCAATTGCCGTGCGCGATGTGCAGGGGCTTTCTGATGGAATGAAGCGCAATGGCGTGGCGAAGCCGATGGAGTGCGTGCCGCACGCACTCCAAATTTTTAGCGTTCGATCAACTGCATCGCATGCGCATCAGGATCGCGCACCAGCAAGCTGCGTTTGAATCCCAGCACCGCTTCCGGCAATTGAATCAGGCCGGAGGAAATCAACCCGAAGCGGCCTTCGCGCAAACGCACGTAGGCGCTTTCGAGATCGCGCGTCACCAGTTTTGTCTGCCAATGCAACAGGTCATTGGCGCGCAAGTCGGGCGGCGTCAAACGGCCATCGCGCGGGCTGAGGTATTCCAGAAATTCGATGCCGGGGCCTGCGGCGGCGCGCACGGCGGTGATGCGCAAGCGCGCGCCGAAGACGTTGTTCAAGCGTTCTTGTTCAATGCCGTAATTCTCACTCGCTCCGGCCACCTGCAACCCCAACACGTCGCGATAAAATTTCAAACTCGTCTCGGTGTCGCCGACGACGATGGCGGTGTGATCAATGCCTAAAAAAAGTTTGCCCGCATCCTGCTCGGCCAGTTGCCGCCATTTCGGATCGCCCTTGCCAGCGGGGAATTGCAGGATTTCGAGCGCGTGGCCGTCGGGGTCTTTGAAATAAAACGCCTGGATGCCGCCCGCGTTCTTGTTCCAATCGGGCAAGCGTTGCGGCCCGGTCGAGGCGTGTTCGACGCGGTGTTTGCGCAACCATTGATAGGCGCGTTCCATATCGCTGGTGATGATGGCGATGTGCTGAAACCAGCGGTCATTGCTGCGCGCATCCACCGGGATAGGCCGTCCGCGCGGGGCTAGATACTCGGTCAGTTCGATTTGCTCGCCGCCCAGCCGCAAGCGCACCACGCGCATGCGCAAGCCGAAGACGCCCTGCAAATGTTCGTATTCATCGCCGGTGACTTCGACATCCGAGAGTTTTTCAAAGGACAAAACTTTCGTGAAAAACTCGAGCGAGCGTTCCATATCGCTGACGGTGAACCCGGGCGCGTTTACGGCGGTGACGAGCGGTTGTTGCGCTCGCGCCGCGAATGGCAAGCAACAAACGACAAAGAGCAATAAGATTTGTCTGGTTATTTTTGAAGTAAGCGGTTGGTTCATAACTTGGTTCTCCTGCCTGAATTCGTTCCGACCAATTCGACGCTGGTAAAATCCCGGCGCGGGCGCGTAGAATTCCCACGTCGCGCTTGATTTTTCCGTGCAATGAATGGAGTGAAACTTATGCAAGCCGTAACCTTGAACATGCCTGAACCGCTTTATCAACGCGCCAAACAGGCCGCCGACACGCTCAAGCGCCCGCTCGAAGATGTGTTGGTGAATACACTGACGGCCACGTTACCCGCGTTCCACGGCGCTGCGCCGGAGCTGGCGAGTGAACTGGCGACGCTGGCGCAATTGAGTGATGAAGCGTTGCTGGGGTTGGCAAACAGCTTGTTCCCTGCCGCGCGTCAGGAACTGCTTGACCGTTTGCTGGACGAACAAGGCAGCGGCGAATTGGATGAAGCCGGACGGCGGGAATTGACGGCTCTGCTGGCCGAATGCGGGCGGCATATGTTGCGGCGTGCTGAAGTCGTGGCTTTGTTAATGGCGCGCGGGCACGCGGCCCCCACCCTGCTGCCGCTTCCAGGTGAACTGTGAGCCGGAAGTATATTCGAGTGGCATTGCGGCGCAGTGTGTTGGCGGCGGCACGTTACCGTTGCGGCTATTGCCGCAGTGCGCAACGCATTATGGGCGTGCGCTTCCATCTTGAGCACATTATCCCGCTGCTGCTCGGCGGCCTGAACACCTTCGAAAATCTATGTCTGGCCTGCCCACTCTGCAACGGTTACAAAGGCACACAGACCCACGCCATTGACCCTGCCACAGGCAGACGCCTGACCCTCTTTAACCCGCGCACACAGGACTGGCGCAAACATTTCGCTTGGAGCGCGAACGGCTGCGAAATCATCGGCCAAACACCGACTGGCAGAGCAACGGTCGCAGCCTTGCAACTCAACAACGAATTTGTCGTGCCTGCCCGGCAGATTTGGGTCAGTGCGGGCTGGCATCCGCCCCGCGATTGAATCTGCTCAGCCCAGCCGTTCCAGCAAATGCTCGCCCACGCGCAACGCATTCGCCATAATCGTCAAAGCCGGATTGACCGCCGCGCTCGACGGAAAAAAACTGCCATCCACTACATACAAGTTATCCACCTCGTGCGCGCGGCAATTGGCATCGAGCGCCGATGTTTGCGGATCATTGCCGAAACGGATCGTGCCGTTCTGGTGCGCGACGGCGGCCAGCGGCAAACGGTCGCCGACAAAGGCGTTCAGCGGAATCAGGTGCTCGTGGCAATCGGCCTCTTTGACCAACTCTTTGACCTTGGCATAAAGCCGCTTGTGCCCTTCGAGATTGTTGGGTGTGTAAGACAAGGTAATCTTGCCGTCTTTATCCAGCGTGACACGGTTCTCCGGGTCGGGCAGGTCTTCTGAAGTCAACCAGAAATCGAGCGAGTGTTTGGCGATGTATTCCAGCGTCAGATGCGGCGCAAAGGGCGGCGCGCCGGCGGCAAACATGTTCGCGTCAAATTTGCCGACGAAGGAGATGTGCCCCATCGGGTAATCCCAAGCCTTGTTGGCGAAATAGAAATCGTTGATCCCCATCGTCTTTTGAAACACCGTCGGATTCGGGCAGCGCGAGAGCGCAAACAGCACCGAATTGTTGTGGCCCATGTAATGCCGCCCGACCACGTCGGAACCATTCGCCAACCCGCGTGGATGTTTGTCATTCGCCGAACGCAGCAACAACGCGGCGGAATTGATCGCGCCCGCCGAGACCACCACGACGCCAGCCGAAAACTCTTCGACAGCATCGCCGTGTTTGACGATCACCTTTGAAACCGCGCGGCCCGACGCGTCAGTTTCCAAACGTTCGACGTGAGCATTCGTCAGCAGCGAAACGTTCGGGTATTCGAGCGCCGCGTCCACACAAACGACTTGCGCGTCAGCTTTGGCATTGGTCACACAGGCAAAGCCGTCGCAGGTGGCGCAGCGTATGCACTTGCTTTTGTTCGGCTGGCGTTCGTCCAGCATCACGCCGAGCGGGACGTGGAAGGGCTGATGGCCCAGCCGCTGCAAGTCTTCAACGAGTTTTTGAATGCGCGGTTCGTGGCTGACCGCCGGATGCAAATACGGCGCGCTGGCCCAGGGGTCGGTCGGGTCTTCGCCGCGCTGGCCGTGCACGTGATAGAGATGTTCGGCCTGCGTGTAATACGGCTCCAACTCGGCGTAACTGAGCGGCCAGGCGGGCGAGATGCCGCCGTGATGTTTTAACTCGCCAAAATCCTGTTCGCGCAAACGGAATAACGCCGCGCCATAAAATTTGGTGTTACCGCCGACGTAATAATTGGTGTGCGGATGTAACTGCTTGCCGTTTTTGTCGCGCCAGGTTTCGGTGGTGTTGTACTTGGCGTCTTTGACGACGGCGCGCGAGTTCCAATTATCTTTCTCGCGCGGCAAATAACCGCCGCGTTCGAGCAACAAAATGCGTTTGCCCGAAGGCGCAAGTTTGTAGGCCAAAGTTCCGCCGCCCGCGCCAGTACCGATGATGATGACATCGAAATATTGTGCGTTTGTCATGGTGATTCCTCTGCGTTTCTAAGCGATCAGTCGTTGCCGCAGGCCCGCGCTGGAATTCCACGTTTGCCGGTCTCAGCGGTGCCTGACAGCTTCCGGTTGTTCAATCCCAGCATCCCGCCTGAAAATTCCAGCCGCGCCCGGCGTTGTGGCGGAATAAAGCGAACCCAACCCGCGATTAAGCTGGCGTGCCGCGTTGGGCGCACGCAAGGAGTGCTTATGTCGCTTTATTCCGCCGCCGCGTTGGTGGCCGTCGAATTCGATCCGTTAGCGCAACCGCTTTGGCAAAGCGCCACGCCGCCGCTGGCGCTGCAAACAGAGCGCTATGAGTTGAGCGTGGCGCGCACCGCCGCCGAATTGGATGCCGTGCTGCGCTTGCGCTTCGCGGTGTTCAATCTGGAGTTGGGCGAAGGCCTGGCCGCATCGTTTTTGACGGGCCGTGATGAAGACGAGTTCGACCGCCAATGCCAGCACCTGATTGTGCGCGACCGGCGCGCGGGAGCGATTGTCGGCACCTACCGCTTGCAAACGAGCGAAATGGCCGCCGCCGGCAACGGCTTTTACTCCGCCACCGAATTCGACCTGACGCAATTGCCTGAACAAGTGCTGGCAAATTCAATTGAATCGGGCCGCGCCTGCATCGCCCAGGCGCATCGCCACAGTGAAGTGTTGCTGCTGTTGTGGCGCGGCATCGCGGCGTATTTGCAATACACGGGCAAACGCTATCTGTTCGGCTGTTGTTCGTTGACCAGCCAGGATGCGCGCGAGGCCTGGTCGCTGACGCGGCAACTGGCGCAAGGCGGGCATCTCGACACTGCTTTGTTTGTGCCGCCGCAACCCGGCTTTGAATGCGCGCTGGATGAGGACGAAGCGCTGACGGGACTCGGCGCGGCAACACCCGAAACACCGATGCCCAAACTGTTTCGCAGCTATCTACGGTTTGGCGCGAAAGTCTGCGGGCCGCCGGCCATTGATCGCCAGTTCAAAACGATTGATTTTTTTGTGCTCTTCGACATTGAGGCGCTCGACGGGCGCGCGCGGCAATTGTTGTTCAACACGTCAGCAAATGAGGCGCAATGAAGATTGACCTGACAACACAACCGGAACAAAAGCATGGAGTTCAGGCTTTAGCCTGTGTTCTGGCTCTCCCAGACAGGCTAAAGCCTGAACTCCATGCTCTTGGGCGGCAGCTTTGGCGGAAGCTGCGTGTGGTAGCCAAGACGATTCTATTCTTGGCGTTGACGCTGGGCGGAACGTTTGTTTGGTTGACGGGGGCGGCGTGTCTGGCGGTTGCCAGAACTGCGCAGCAACGTTGGCGCGGAATCGCCTTTCGTTATTGGGCGAAAGCGCTGGTGCGGTTGTTCGGCTTGCAACTGCAAGTCAGCGGCCCGCCGCCCGCCGCGCCTTTCATGTTGGTGGCGAATCATCTGAGTTATGTGGATGTCATCGTGCTGGCCGCGCAATTCGATTGCGTCTTCGTCGCCAAAAGCGAAATCGCCGCGTGGCCGCTCATCGGCTGGTTGAGCCGCTGCATGAATACGATCTTTATTGATCGCAACCGCAAACGCGATCTGTTGCGGGTCAATGCCTTGCTGACGAAGGCGTTGGCCGCCGGGCAAAACGTCGTGCTCTTTCCCGAAGGCACCACGACGACGGGCGCGGCCGTCTTGCCTTTCAAACCCGGTTTGCTGGAACCGGCCGTGCGCGCGGGCCGCCGCGTGGCGTATGCGAGTTTGAGTTACCGCACAGCGCCTGACGAAGCGCCCGCTTCTGCTGCGGTTTGCTGGTGGGGCGACATGGAATTTGTGCCGCACTTGCTGAAGCTATTTGCGTTACCCGGCTTCGCGGGCGCGTTGGTATTTGGCAATGAGGCTTTGCATGCGAACGACCGC
The DNA here is from genome assembly GCA_043740245.1 of Acidobacteriota bacterium. Classification (GTDB taxonomy): domain Bacteria; phylum Acidobacteriota; class Blastocatellia; order RBC074; family RBC074; genus JACPYM01. Next base: position 12,559 of record JAYUCP010000064.1, read on the forward strand.
AAGACGTTGGCAAAACACTTGCACGCGGCGGTAGAGCGCGATTTGGCAATGGCGCGCAACCTAGCTGGACAAACGCTAGTGCGGGTCGAGTGGCGTTTCGTCAGTGCGCCGCCGATTGGCAGTGTTTCAGAAATGATCGAGCAATGAGGCAGCAGGAGAAGGCATGAGTTTCCGCAGTACGACCGAATCAGCAACAGCGCACGCAACCTTGCTCAGCGCCAATTTGCAGGTCTTGCAACAAGGCCTCGACTTGCTCGCCGAGCTTGACGATGAGCAATACACGCTGACAGCGGGATCGTTGTTTGCCTACGGTGTAGGCAGCCACATGAGGCATTGCCTCGATTCGTATGCCTGCTTTTTGCAGGGCTTGTCCAAAGGGCGCGTTGATTACGACCGGCGCGAACGCGATGAACTGACGGCGCAGGATCGCCGCTACGCCAGCACGCGCCTCGCATGGACGATGGAGATGTTGCAAGAGTCGCTGTCGCAGGCGCTGCCTGAAGAGTTGCGCGTGCGGCAGGATGGGCCGCAGTGGGCGGCGTCTTCAATCGCGCGCGAGTTGCAATTTTTGCTGAGCCACACGGTGCATCATTACGCGTTGATCGCGCTGATACTGCGGCTGCAAGGCTTCAATCCGGCGGCGGAATTCGGCGTCGCGCCTTCGACGCTCGAACATTGGCAGCGCGCGGAACCGGCCCACAGCCAAAATGAAATGGAGGCCGTATGTGCACGGTAAGCTGGGTTCACACGGCCACGGGCTACGAACTGTTTTGCAACCGCGATGAACGGCGCACGCGCCCGCCCGCGTGGGCACCGCGTTTGCGCGAACGGCATGGCGTGCGCTTCGTCGCGCCGATTGATGGCGCAAGCGGCGGCGCCTGGATCGGCGTCAATCAATACGGCCTGACGCTGGCGCTGCTCAATCGTTACGACGTGCCGGCCGGGCCGCCGCGTGACGAATACCTGAGCCGGGGTTGGTTGTTGCTAGAACTGCTCGACAGCCGCGCGCCGCAACACACGCAAGAGCGTTTGCAGGCGCGGCGCTTGACGGCGTTTCAACCATTCACCTTGGCGGCTGTCGCGGCAGGCGAACCGGCGCGCTTGTTTCAGTGGGACGGCTGCCGGTTGACCATCGAAGACAATGCCGAAGCGCAATTGCCGTTGACTTCATCTTCGTTTGAGACGGCGCGCGTGATTGCCGAACGCCGCGCGCAATTCGCGGAACTGCCCGTCAATGTTGGCGAACGCAGCGCCGTGCTCGCCGGCTTTCATCAAAGCCACACGCCCGCGCCCGGCGCTTTTTCAGTCTGTCTGCACCGCGACAACGCCCGGACGGTCAGTTACTCGCACATTCAAGTCGCCGCGCCACAGATCGCCTTCAATTACTTTCCGCAAGCGCCTTGCGCATCCACCGGAGCCGCGCCCTATGCAACTCGCCTGGAACTCACCTTTGCGTAACACGCGCGGCGTGGCCGCTGTCAGCACAGCGGGCCTGTTGTTGTGTCTGGCCGCGCTGGCCGCGCGCCAACCAGTTACCGCTGAATTCAAAACTGCGCTCGGTCAATTCATTGCGCTGGCCGCCGCAACGCTGGTGAGCGAAGACTTGACGACGATCAACGCGGGCGTCTTGATTGCGCAAGGACGCCTCAGCGCACCGTTGGGCCTGCTCGCCTGCTTCTTCGGCATCTTCATTGGTGACGTGCTGCTGTTTTTGGCGGGCCGTTATTTGGGCCGCGCCGTCGTGCACCGCGCGCCGTTGAAATGGCTGCTGACGCCCGCAGCCGTCGAACGCAGTTCCACCTGGTTGCAACAACGCGGGCTGGCGGTGATCGCCAGCAGTCGTTTCGTGCCGGGCATGCGCTTGCCGACGTATTTTGCGGCGGGCGTGTTGCAAACCGATTTCCGCTGGTTCGCCGGGTATTTTTTCATTGCTTGCGCGGTCTGGACGCCGCTGTTGATCGGCGCTTCGGTCTGGCTGGGCGGCGCGGCCAACGCGGGCTTGCTGGCTCATGGACGTGAGCAACGGTGGTTGACGCTGTTGATTGGGCTGGCGCTGTTTGCCTTGCTGAAGCTATGCATGCGCTTGGCGACGTGGCGCGGGCGGCGCGCACTGGTCGGTTGGTGGCGACGCTGGTCGCGTTGGGAATTTTGGCCGCCTTATGTTTTCTATCCGCCGGTGCTGCTCTATCTGCTGTGGCTGTCGGTTCGGCAGCGCAGCCTGACGCTGTTCACCGCCGTCAATCCGGCGATTCCGGCCAGCGGTTTTGTCGGCGAATCGAAGGCCGCCATTTTGGCGGGGTTGCGTGACGCTGACCGATGGGTGGCGCGTTACGAATTGTTGCCGGTGGAGGCGGGCTTGGTTGAACGCGTGGCGCGGGCGCGGCGTTTTATGCAACGCCACGGCCTGGCTTATCCCGTCGTGCTCAAGCCGGATGTCGGCCAACGGGGCAGTGGCGTGCGCGTCGTGCGTTCGGATGAAGCAATGCTTGCTTACCTGCACACCAGCCATGAGGCCGTCATCATTCAGGAATATGTGGCGGGCGCAGAGTTCGGCGTTTTCTACTACCGGCTGCCGAATGAAGCTGTGGGACACATCTTTTCAATTACGCACAAAACCTTTCCGGTCGTGATTGGCGATGGCAGGCAGACGGTTGAAGAGTTGATCTTGAATGATGAACGTGCCGTAGCGCTGGCGCGTTATTACTGCGCGCAACACGCTGACAAACTCAACACCGTGTTGCCGGCGGGCGAACGCTTGCAATTGGTCGAACTGGGCACGCACAGCCGTGGTTCGATCTTTCTGGATGGCGCGCGGTTCGCCACGCCCGCGTTGGTTGCGGCGATTGACCGTTTGAGCCAGCGCTTCGACGGGTTCCATTTCGGGCGGTACGACCTGCGTGTGTCGTCGTTGGAAGCTTTCACACGCGGCGCGGATTTCAAGGTGCTCGAATTGAATGGCGTGACTGCCGAAGCCACGCATATTTACGATCCGCAACACAGCTTGTTGACGGCCTATCGCACGCTGTTTGCGCAATGGCGTATCGCGTTTGAAATCGGCGCACAGCAACGCGC
>JAYUCP010000065.1:0-2562 GCA_043740245.1 Acidobacteriota bacterium
CCGGCAGGATGAGAAATTCGCGGCGCGCCATAAATTCCGCGACGCGCAGGAAGAGTTGCGTGCGCTTGGCTTCGGCGCGCGCTACGTCCGCGCCGGTCAGCTTCAGTCCTTGCTCGATATTCCAGATCACCGTGTCTTTCAGTAAGTGGCGATGGCGAGCGTAATCGTCGGCGCGACCGTGCGCCATCGACCATGCGCGTAGGGTCTGAAAAATTTCGTCGGCGTCGCTGAAGTCCGGCTCGGCGTCTTCGATCTCGCAGCCCAACGCGGCAAACGTAGCGCGCGCTCGGTCGCAGACTTCGTTGACGACGGGCTGCACCGGATAGCGGCCCAGATTGCGGCTCCACGCGATGCGCGTGCCGGTGAAATTGCGATGCAGCGGGCGCGCGAAAATCTCGCCCGGTTCGTTGAGCGAAATCGGCACGCGCGGGTCGGGGCCGGCGATGGCCGAAAGCAGCAACGCCGCATCGCGCACCGTGCGCGCCATCGGGCCCAGCACCGGCAGCGTGTGCCAACCGAGCGGCGTCGGATGCACGGGTACGCGGCCCGGCGCAGGGCGAAAGCCGACTACGTTGCAGAAAGACGCCGGATTGCGCAACGAGCCGCCGAGATCGCTGCCGTCGGCCAACGGCACCATCCCGCACGCCAACGCGACCGCCGCGCCGCCGCTGCTGCCGCCGCAGGTTTTGGTCAGATCGTAAGGGTTGAGCGTCGCGCCGAAGACCGGGTTAAAGGTGTGCGATCCCGCGCCGAATTCGGGCACGTTGGTTTTGCCGATGATGATCGCGCCCGCCGCCTTGAGCCGCTCGACCAGCAGCGCGTCCTCTTTCGGGATGTTGTCTTTGTAAATCGGCGAGCCTTGCGTCGTGCGAATGCCGGCGGTCGCCACCAAATCTTTGACGGCGTGCGGCAAGCCGTGCAGCGCGCCGGGAGCATTGCCTTTTGCCAAACTGTCGTCGGCTGCTTGGGCGGCGCGCATTGCCGCTTCCTCGCCGATGAAGGTGCAAATGGCGTTGACCTTTGGATTGACTCGTTTGATCTGCGCCAGGAAAGCAGTCATCACTTCCGCCGCCGATACTTCGCGCGCGCGAATCATCCGCGCCAGCTCAACCGCATCTTTGAAGCAAAGCTCGGTTCCCGCTCTAACCGGCGCTTTTGCTTGTGCGGGCGAAGATGGCTCTTCAGTCATCACGCCCGCGATGCCCGCTGAACCCGCGAGCGACATAAATTCGCGGCGCGTGACATTGATTGTTGAATCAGAGTGGTTGGTAGTGTCGTTCATAATTTTCCTGTGCATTGCCCGCCTTCACTTTTTATTTTCAGGCTTCACCTTCGGCGCGCCAGCTTCGTCTCGTTCAACTTTAGAGAGGATGTCGCGCGCGCCCGCCATCATCATCGCCAGATCGCTGGAAGCCTGAAAAAAACGGAAGCCTTGCGCGACACGCTTGTTGATCTCCACTGGATTGCCTGACGGGTAGCCCACCGGGAGGTTGTGTTTCTTGCCGACCGCCAGGACTTTACTGACGGCTTCTTCCACAATGGGATCGGTGGTGTTGCCGCCCTTGCCCAATGAAAACGACAGGTCGTTGACGCCGATGAACAGCACGTCAATGCCGGGCACGGCGGCGATCTCTTCGATGTTGTCTATGGCCTGCTTCTGCTCAATGATGACGATGACCATGACGTTCTCGTTGGCGAACTTCGCATAATCAACGCCGCTCATTCCCCAGCGTGAGGCCGCCAGCGCCGCGCCGAAGCCCCGGATGCCGAGCGGCGGATACTTGCAAGCCTTGACGGCCTGTTCGGCCAATTCGCGCGTGCTGGTAAAGGGGAAGATCACGCCCAGGCTGCCGCTGTCGAGCACGCGTTTGGCCTGCCAGGGTTCATTGACCGGCACGCGCGTGAAGGGCATCGCTTTCAAGCCGCGCGTCGCCAGGATCATCGAGCGCACGGTTTCGAGCGTGAGTGGGCTGTGCTCCATCTCGATCCACAGAAAGTCGAAACCCGCGCCCGCCATGGTTGCCGCTATGTCAGGGCTGGCGGCGGTGATGGTCGCGCCGATGACGATCTTGCCTTCTTTCAGGGCTTTCTTGACCGGGTTCTCGGTGATGGTAGGCGCGGCGATGGGTGGGGCAGTTTGATATTGCGCATGGGTTTCGATTAACAGCATCGGCCAGAGAATCGAACAACTCACGGTGAAACACATAGCGCGCAGGATTTTTCTTTTCATATGTCTTTGCTCCTTGTGCAAGTCTCTTCAGGGTCTGCCCGGCCAGATGACCGAGCGGTCAATGTTTTTGAGCGTTGGGCGTCCGGTGAGCGCCAGCGCCATTTCAAATTCATTGCGCAAAATGTTGACGACGCGCGTCACGCCTTCGGCGCCCGCCACGCCAAGTCCGTAAAGATACGAACGGCCAATCAACACGGCACTGGCTCCGAACGCGAGCGCCTTCAGCACATCAGTTCCACGCCGGATGCCGCCATCCATCAAAACGGGTACGCGCCCAGCCACTTTTTCGGCCACCAACGGCAGCGCGTCAATCGTGGCAACGGCGGTGTCGA
>JAYUCP010000066.1:0-15628 GCA_043740245.1 Acidobacteriota bacterium
GGAAGAGATTTTGAAATCGCTTCCCATTCACTTCGTGTTCTTCGTCGCTTCGTGGTTTCTTTTCTTCCTGTTGCAGATTTATACCCGACAGTGTTGTCAGGTATAAATCTGTTTGCTAGGATGCGCGTGCAGTTCAAGAACAGTTCGATCCCAAAAGGAATCAAGCAGGAACCAAATTTTGAAGATCACGGCACAAGAAGAATACGGCATGCGCTGCCTCTTGCAGTTGGCGAAGCAAGAGCAGGGGACAGCGGGCGAAGGCACGCTGTTGGTGCGCGACATCGCCGAACGCGAAGGCTTGTCGGTCGCCTATGTTGAAAAGATTCTCTGGATGCTGAGCCGCAGCGGCTTGGCCGAAAGCGTGCGCGGGCCCAAGGGCGGTTACAAGCTGTCGCGCTCGGCCGCCGCGATTTCATTGGGCGAAGTGATGCGCGTGCTGGGCGGCATTCAATCGGAAGAAGAATTGTGCGGTCAGTTCACCGGCCAGCACGACACCTGTGTCCACCACGGCGATTGCGGGTTGAAGCCGGTCTGGACGAGCATCACCGATTTCGTCAACAGCGTTTTTGACAAGGTGCCGCTGACGACCTTGCTCAATGGCGGAGTGGATGTGCGCTTTGTGCAGATCAGCACACCGACACGCAGCGCCGCCAAGTTGCCTGCCGCGCTGCGCGTAAATTGAGTTTTCATTCGCTGTTTTTTGCAGTTAAACCTGACTCTTTAGTCAGCTACAACAAATGACTCAACCAGGTTGAGGAGAAGAAGATGAGCACAGCAGCAATCGAGGCACTAGCCAATCGCGAATACAAATACGGCTTCGTCACCGACATCGAGGCGGAGACGATTCCGCGCGGCTTGAACGAGGACATCGTCCGCACGATTTCGGCCAAGAAGAACGAACCGGCGTGGATGTTGGCATGGCGGCTGAAAGCCTATCGCCATTGGCTGACGATGGCAGAGCCTGAATGGGCGAACATCCATTACCCAAAGATTGATTATCAGGACATCATTTACTACTCCGCGCCGAAGCCGAAAAAGAAGCTGGCGAGCATAGACGAGGTTGACCCTGAGTTGATTGACACCTTCGAGAAGCTGGGCATCCCGCTGCACGAGCAAAAAATGCTGGCGAACGTGGCCGTGGACGCGATCTTTGACAGCGTCTCGGTCGCTACGACGTTTAGAGAGAAGCTGGCGAAGGAGGGAGTCATCTTCTGCTCGTTCTCAGAGGCCTTGCAGCACTACCCGGAGATCATCAAAAAATACATCGGCTCGGTCGTGCCTTACACCGACAACTATTTTGCGGCGTTGAATTCGGCGGTCTTTTCGGATGGCTCGTTCTGCTTCATCCCGAAGGGCGTGAAATGCCCGATGGAACTGTCGTCTTACTTCCGCATAAACAACTCGGAGTCGGGCCAGTTTGAACGCACGCTGATTGTGGCGGAAGAAGGCTCGCACGTTTCGTATCTGGAAGGTTGCACGGCGCCGAAATTCGACAAGAATCAGTTGCACGCGGCGGTGGTCGAATTGGTCGCGCTCGACAACGCCGAAATCAAATATTCGACGGTGCAAAACTGGTACGCGGGCGACGAGAACGGCAAGGGCGGGATTTATAATTTCGTCACGAAGCGCGGCGCGTGCCGGGGCGTCAATTCCAAGATTTCGTGGACGCAGGTCGAGACGGGCTCGGCGATTACGTGGAAGTATCCGAGTTGCATCTTGCAGGGCGACAATTCGATCGGCGAGTTCTATTCGGTCGCGTTGACCAACCACATGCAACAGGCCGATACGGGCACGAAGATGATTCACATCGGCAAAAACACGCGCAGCCGTATTGTTTCAAAAGGCATCTCGGCGGGCCGGTCGAACAACAGCTATCGCGGCCAGGTCAAGATTTTGCCCAAGGCTGAAAACGCGCGGAACTATTCGCAATGCGACAGCTTGCTGATTGGCGCGCAATGCGGCGCGAATACCTTCCCTTACATCGAGGTCGGCAATAACACGGCGAAGGTGGAGCACGAAGCGTCCACCTCAAAGATCAGCGAAGAGCAGCTTTTCTATTTCAACCAGCGCGGCATTGCGACCGAAGACGCCGTCTCGATGATCATCAATGGCTTTTGCAAAGAGGTCTTCCGCGAGTTGCCGATGGAGTTTGCGGTGGAGGCTACGCGGTTGTTGGGGATGAAGCTGGAAGGCAGCGTGGGGTAAGCGCGATGAAGTTGGAAGAGGTCAAAGCGCTTTTTCAGTCTGACGAGTTGAAAGAACTCTGCCGACAATACGGCGTGGCGCGGCTCAGTGTCTTCGGCTCGACTGCGCGCAATGAAGCGACGGAGCAGAGCGACCTGGATTTGCTGGTCAGCTTTGCCAAACCACCGGAGAAGTTCGGGCTGTTGGAGTTCGTCGCCCTTGAAGACAAGCTGGCGGAAGCTACGCAGCACAAAGTGGATTTGGTGATGGAAAGCAGTCTGAGCGGGCGGCGTGGCGAACACATCCGGCGCGATTTGCAGGTGATTTATGCGGCGTGAATTGGCTTATCTGGATGACATCATTGAGTGCATTGAGCGGGTTGAGAAATACCTGACCGGCGTGGATGAACCGGCTTTTCAAACAAGCCAACTGCTGCAAGACGCTGTCGTGCGCAATCTGGAAATCATTGGCGAAGCAGTCAAAAACTTGCCCGAAGAAGTTAGACAGAAACAGCCGCAGATTGATTGGCGCGACATCACGCGGATGCGCGACAAATTGATTCACCATTATTTCCGGCTCAACTTACAAGTCGTTTGGGCCACCGCCACGCAAGACATGGCGCCCTTGAAAACTGCAGTCACCGCGCTGCTCAACGAACTGGAGCCCTAACCGCTATGACCGACAAACTCATCGCAATCGAAGCTTCATTACCGCCCGTCCCCGACGCGGCGGGCAATTACGTACACGCCGTGCGCACCGGCAAGCTGGTTTTCCTGGCCGGCAAAGGCGTGCTGGTGCAAGGCAAGGTCGGCCACGATTTCACCAAAGAGCAGGCCTACCAATTCGCGCGAGAGACGGGCTTGATCCTGCTGGCGGTGTTGAAGCAGGAACTGGGCACGCTGCGCAAGGTCAAACGCGTGGTCAAGGTGTTGGGCATGGTCAACGCGACACCCGATTTCGGCGAGCATCCCTTCGTCATCAACGGCTGCTCGGATTTGTTTGTCGAAGTCTTCGGCGACGCTGGCCGCCACGCGCGTTCGGCGGTGGGGATGGGATCGCTGCCGCACCAGATACCGGTCGAAATCGAAGCGATTGTCGAAGTCGAAGACTAAGCAGGAATCAAACAGGAGAAGCTAGTGCTAGAGATTCGCAACTTACACGCCACGATTGATGGCAAAGAGATATTGCGCGGTGTGAACCTGACCGTGAAGGCGGGCGAAATCCACGCCATCATGGGCCCGAACGGTTCGGGCAAGAGCACGCTGGCCAAGGTGCTGGCCGGGCATCCGTCTTATGAAGTCACGCAAGGCGAAGTGCTGTTTGAAGGCAAAAACCTTTTTGAACTCGCCGCCGATGAGCGCGCCCGCGCGGGCGTCTTCCTCGCCTTTCAATACCCGATTGAAATTCCCGGCGTGAGCAACGCCAACTTTTTGCGGCTGGCCTACAACGAAAAGGCCAAGCACGAAGGGCGCGAGGAACTCGATCCGTTGGAATTCGACGACCTGATTCAAGAGAAGATCAAAATCGTCGCGATGGACAAGAGCTTCATCAATCGTTCGGTCAACGAAGGCTTTTCGGGGGGCGAAAAGAAGCGCAACGAAATTCTGCAAATGGCCGTGCTCGAACCGAAGCTGGCTGTGCTGGACGAGACCGATTCGGGCCTGGACATTGACGCGCTGCGCATCGTGGCGGGCGGCGTCAATAAGCTGGCCAATAAAGACAACGCCATCATTTTGGTGACGCACTATCAGCGCCTGTTGGATTACATCGAACCGCACTTCGTTCATGTGCTTTTCAAAGGCCAGTTCGTCAAATCGGGCGGCAAGGAATTGGCGCAGGCGTTGGAGAAGAAGGGCTACGATTGGATCAAGGGCGCGAGTGCGGCGGCATGAACCGGAGGAAGTGAAATGAAAGTTGTTTCCGCACAAGAAGCACAAACCAACCTGGCCGGACTGATGGCCGAAACCAGCCGCTCGCACGAACCAATTCGGATTGCCGGCGAGCGTGAACAAGCGGTATTGCTGGCGGATGAAGACTGGCGCGCCGTGCAAGAGACTTTGTACCTGCTGGCGATTACGGGCATGCGCGAGTCCATCCGTGAGGGGTTGGCGACGCCGCTGTCTGAATGCGCGGAGGAATTGGCCTGGTGAGTTGGCAAGTGGTCTTCACCAAGCAAGCGCAAAAAGACGCGCGCAAATTGGCGGAGGCCGGTTTGCGGCGGAAGGCCGAGGAACTGCTGGCAATCTTGCAAGCCAATCCGTTTCAGAATCCGCCGCCTTACGAAAAGCTGGTGGGTGACTTGGCTGGCTCCTACTCGCGGCGCATCAACATTCAACACCGGCTGGTTTATCAGGTTTACGAAAAGGAGCAGGTGGTCAAGGTGTTGCGGATGTGGACGCATTACGAATGATTTGAGTTATGACCAAAGCAAGCAGAGAGAAAGAGAATTACTTTTCCGCCTATCGCCTCCTCGCCAAAACGCGCGAGGGGCAAGACCCGGTGTGGCTCGCCAACTTGCGCGACACAGCGGGCGCCCGTTTCGAGGCGCTCGACTTCCCTACTTTGCGTCACGAGGAATGGAAGTACACCAGCGTCGCGCCCATCCTGAAAACGCCCTTCCGACAGATTCTCGACCCGGATTTGCAGAGCATCACGGCGGCAAGCATCGCGCCGTTCACCTATGCCGAAACCCGCCGCAGCCAGTTGGTCTTCGTCAACGGTTTGTATGCGCCGCAGCTTTCGGATTTGAGCGCATTGCCCGCCGGCATCACGGTCTGCAATCTGGCGCACGTGCCTGCCGAAGCCGCCAAAACCATGCACACGCATCTGGCTACGCAGGCCAATCATCACGACGAAGTTTTCACGGCGCTCAATACGGCCAGCCTGGGCGACGGCGCGCTCGTTTACATCCCGCAAGGCCAGGCGGTCGAGACGCCGATTCACCTGCTGTTTCTGACGACCGCGAAGGAGGCGACCGTCGCGCACCCGCGCGTGTTGATTGTGGCGGGCGCGGGCGCCATTGCGACCATGGTCGAAAGTTACGCCGCCTTAAACGAAGGCGTTTACTTCACCAACGCCGTCGTCGAGGTCATCCTTCAAAACGGCGCAGTCGTCACGCATTACCGCTTGCAGCAGGAAAGCGAGCAGGCCTTTCACATTGCGACGACGCAGGTTTATCAGGAGCGCGGCAGCAATTACACGTCCTATGCCATCTCGCTCGGCGGCGCCATCGCGCGTCACGACCTGAACGTCGTACTCGGCGACGAAGGCACCGAGACCACCATTGACGGGCTTTACGTCGTCACCGGCAAACAGCATTGCGACAACCACACGACGATTGATCACGCGCATCCGCACGGCACAAGCCATCAGGTTTACAAAGGCATCTTGAATGACCAGGGCCGTGCCGTCTTCAACGGCAAAGTCTTCGTGCGCAAGGGCGCGCTGTTGACCGACGCGCACCAATTGAACAAGAACCTGCTGCTGTCGAGCCAGGCGCACATTGACACCAAGCCGCAATTGGAGATTTTCGCCGACGACGTGAAATGCTCGCACGGCGCGACCGTCGGGCAGTTGGAAGACGAAGAGTTGTTTTATCTGGCCACGCGCGGCCTCTCGCCCGAACGCGCCCGCGCCTTGCTGACGTATGGATTCGCCGAGCACATCATCAGCAAGATCAAGCTGCGGTCAGTGCACGCGGCGTTGGATCGGGCGGTGTTGGAGAAACTGCATCAAAGTCTGGAGGTAAATTGAAATGGTGATTACACGGACACTCAACTTTCGCGGCTCCAAGGGACGCGATGATTTGCACACCTTGTTCGACAGCGGTTCCAGCATCTCCTGCATTGACCCCGCCATTGCGGAAAAGCTCGAACTGGTGACGCCTTTGCCTGACCCCTTTAACGTGGAGACGGCGGCAAAGGGTCACTTCATCAAGGCTGAGAAGCGCGTGACGCTGGATTTTTATCTCAACAATCTGCGGCTGTCCGATGAATTCGTCGTCATTCCCGGTCTGGCGAAACCGGCCATCATCGGCGCGACGACCATGCAAAAGTGGAAGATCAAACTCGACTTCGAACACGACGAGGTAATCACCGATCCGCGCGTCAGCCGAATGATTTTGATGTGAGTGAACCCTATGCAAACAGCGACCAATATGGCTAAGAGTTTCAACGTCCAGCGCATCCGCACCGACTTCCCCATCCTGCAACGCCAGGTAAACGGCAAGCCGCTCGTTTATCTCGACAACGCCGCCACTTCGCAAAAGCCGCAAGTCGTGCTGGATGCGCTCACGCGTTACTACACTGAACAAAACTCCAACATACATCGCGGCGTGCATTATCTGAGCCAACTGGCGACGCGCGAATACGAAGGCGCGCGCGTCAAAATACAAAAGTTCATCAACGCTGCCGAAGAGCACGAAATCATCTTCACGCGCGGCACTACCGACAGCCTCAATCTGGTCGCGCTCAGCTTCGGGCGCAAGTTCGTCAAGGCGGGCGACGAGATCGTCATCTCGGCGCTCGAACATCATTCCAACATCGTCCCCTGGCAGATGCTGTGCGAAGCGGTGAGCGCGCGGTTGCGCGTGATCCCGATCAACGATGCGGGCGAGTTGTTGCTGGATGAATATGCGGCGCTGCTCAATCCGCGCACGAAACTGGTTTCGGTTGCCCACGTGTCCAATGCGCTCGGCACGATCAATCCGGTCAAACGCATCATCGAACTCGCGCACGCGCAAGACATCCCCGTGCTGCTGGATGGCGCACAAGCCGCGCCGCATTTGAAAGTGGACGTGCGCGAGTTGGATTGCGATTTTTATGCCTTCAGCGGCCACAAACTCTGCGGCCCGACGGGCATCGGCGTGCTTTACGGCAAGAGCGAATTGCTCAACACGCTGCCGCCGGTGCAGGGCGGCGGCGATATGATCGCGTCGGTGACGTTTGAGAAAACGACCTACAACACGCTGCCGCACCGCCTGGAAGCCGGCACACCACACATCGAAGGCGGCATCGGCCTGGGCGTCGCGCTCGATTACCTGACGGAAATTGGCCTTGATGCGATTGCGGCCTATGAACACGAACTGCTCGATTACGCCACCGAAACTATCGGGGCAATCCCCGGCGTCCGTTTCATCGGCACCGCGCGTGAAAAAGCGAGCGTGCTGTCGTTTGTACTGGATGACATTCACCCGCACGACATCGGCACCATCCTGGACCAGGAAGGTATCGCCATCCGCGCCGGGCACCATTGCGCGCAACCGGTGATGCAACGCTTCGGCGTGCCCGCGACGGCGCGCGCGTCGTTCGCCTTCTACAACACAAAAGCAGAAATTGACGCGCTGGCCGAAGGCATTCAGAAAGCCGTCGAGATTTTTGGCTGATTTGAGATTTGAGATTAACGAAACCATGTCCGATCTGAACGAGCTTTACCAACAAGTCATCCTCGACCACAACAAGAAGCCGCGCAATTTCAAGGTGCTTGAAACGGCCACGCGCGCGCAAGAAGGTTACAACCCACTGTGCGGCGATCAACTGAAGCTGTATCTGGAACTGGACGGCGAGACGGTCAAGGACGTCGGCTTTCAAGGCCAGGGTTGCGCCATTTCCAAAGCGTCAGCCTCGATGATGACCACTGCGATCAAGGGCAAAACTAAAGCCGAAGCCGAAACGCTGTTCGAAGAATTCCACCGGATGGTAAAAGGCGAGCTTGATCCTGACACAAACGAAAACCACTTGGGCCGCCTGAAAATCTTCGCCGGTGTGCGCGAGTTTCCGGCCCGCGTCAAATGCGCCAGCCTCTCCTGGCATACGTTGCGCGCCGCGTTGGAAGGCAGCAACGACGCCGTTTCTACCGAGTAGCCAACCAATTCCTATCTCACCCAGCTTCGCCTTTGGCTGTTTTCCGACGGGCGCACTTACCTTTTCTTTGCGGGCTGACCGGCGCGCTTGTCTTCAATCAATCCCTGGCCTATAGTGCGCGCGTCAATCTGTAAGCTTTCAGCAGTACCCAATGACATTGGCCCCGTAACCTAACAGCAAGCGCATCGTTCAGCAGCGGCTTTGAGGGCAAACGGATGTTGTCCACACCAAAAATCACAGCGGGACAGAAAGGCGCTAAGCGGCTCCGCGAGCAGTATGGCGAGCGGTTGTACTGTGTGCTTTACCGGTATGATCACCAATTACGGAAACGCTATAAAACCGTCGAACTGATCGTCGAAGAAACGGCTTGGACGCCTCCACCGCCCCGTTACGCCCCCGCCGCCCTGGTTGGGGTGCAAGTGTCGTTGGCAGAAGTTGAGTTGCAGCGCCGGGTCAAACAAGCCGGCGGCAAATGGAATCCGGCCCGCAAGCTCTGGGAGTTACGCTACGATCAGGTTTGTAGGCTGGGACTGAAAAGTAGAATTCAGAAACCTGCGGTTTCTGATAACACAAACCGCTAGGGTTTCTGATAACACAAACACACTGGTTTCTGATAACACAAACAAGTTTCTGATAGCTCAAACAAGTTTCTGATAGCTCAAACAAGTTTGCGTTATCAGAAACCTGAACTAGCAACCTAATTCCATGTTAGGCCCTCAGAAAGTAACAAGACGATCAAGACAGAAAGACACTGTCGGCACCGCGGCTTCCAGATGCCGCCCTGTCCCGCCGTGAGAGGGATGAGATGATAAAGGATGTCAGGCGGGCCAGGGCTAAGACGGCACGCTGATTGATTCAATTCTATTTCACGCTGTCGCGGTTTGACGGCGTCAGTTACTGCGAAAAGCGCCTAACCTCCGTGGCACCGGAGCCGCTTGCTGCTGATCGAGTAGCTTGCAGCGAGAGACGCGGCCCGCTACACAGGCGTTGGGTATTTGTAGTTATTCGTAACAGCAAAATAAGAGAATTAACTATGGCAAGAATGAATTGGGATAAAATTCATGTGGAGGACAAAGACTGGCGACATCGAATGTCAATGGAAGTTCGCTATGAGACGTCAAACTCTTTAACCCAAGAAGTAGATAAGCCAAATACTTCAATAAACAAGATGTCATACACGCCAGATAGAGATATTAAATTTAAGCTGGTGTTCAACTTTTATCTGCCGCCAAGCCAAATCACTATGGGGTGGCTTGTAATTCATTCAATGCCAAATGCTATTAAACTTTTCCCCGAAATTGCAGATTCCCTATATCAACATAAAAACGCATTTATCAAATCAGGTAACCTTTTGAGAGACATAATAGTTGATCTAAGCGATTCTCCATTTCCTAGCAAGCAACAGAATATAAATACTGCAAATTCACCTATTAACTCTAAATCTAAAAAGCAACCTACTTTCAGTCTCATTTTTAATTTCAAAATCCCCTCTTCTCTTTCAATCAGTCAATCTTTAGCAGAACTCATCTCCAAATTTATTAGAATTGAACCAGACCAAGAATTCATCGAATGGATTCAAATACGGGCTATTGGGATTTTACGGCGGAAAGAGCGAGCTTTAGAATTAGAGGTAAGTTATGAGGTTGAAAATGAATAATTCTTGATCAGTACAAATTGAAAGAAGAGATGAAACATACCCGACATCCATTGCACCGGAGCGCGCCCCACAGGTCGTCCGTAGTCAATGTTTCTTGGGGCGCGCCCGATGACGGGTTGTTAGGCACTGATGAGGGTCTTTAATGTATTACAAATATAGAAGTCTATCGAATCTTCAATTTGCCCTAGATATTTTGGTAAACAAGAGGCTTTATGCTTCGGAGTTCACTAAATTGAATGACCCTATGGAGGGCTTGTTCACATATAACGAAGGGGCAATCCAACAATGGATTGTGGATGCAATATACTCACAAAAGATGACTTACAAGATACTATCTCTATGTGAAGAGCCCGACAACATGTTGATGTGGTCGTATTACACTGAAGGACATAGAGGCATGGTTCTGGGTGTAGAGCTCGCAGATAAAACCATTAAAGTAGAATCGATGAAATATGTGGTTGATTTCAATATAAATAATATAAATCAGGAAGATGTTGCAAAAGTTATCCTATGCAAGAAGCACATATCTTGGCAACATGAAAAAGAACACCGGGTTTTTATTCAAGGCGCATCGTTTGTTGATGTAAAAATTCATAAGCTTATTTTTGGTGTCGAGGCAGAAAACGAAACGACGAAGCTAATCACGCTGATCGCTAAAAAGTTCAACCCTAGAATCGCGATCTCATTAATGACAAAAGATACTCTAAACAAGGGCACTGGGCGATACCGTGCCTAACATCCGTTGCACACGGCGGAGCGGCTCCTCACAGCCAATGGGCTTGGTAGCGAAGCGCGCCGCCCGGTGAACAAGGCCGTTAGGCGACCATCGGTCCGAGCAGCAAGCAAACAGCGCGAAGATGAGCAGAGAGCGAAGCCAATGACTCAGAACGCCAATCTCCAATCAGGCATCCTCTCTTCCCCAGCCGACGCGATGTTAGGTCGCGCGATCTCCGAAACGCTCAAAGCACCAGCCCGTGATCGCACCTGGCGCTTCGAGCAATTTGTCCGCGAAATCGAAAGCTTTATGGCTGCACATCCCGTGGGACGCCCTTGGACATGCGAGGTCTACATGGGAACGGACGGTTCCCGAATATTTCGCGGCGGGATTGGCCATTCATTGGTCATAGACGCAGATGGCCGTTTATGGCGTGGGCGCAGCTACGAAGACTTCGAAACGACCTACGCCATCAGTGAAGGGGCGTGCGAGATTGACACCCTGACGCCGCTCTACAATCAGATGCGGGAGTATCTGCCTGGGTAATCGTTGACCGATGCGGAGGGTGATGGCGGCAGTCGTGAGGCAAAGCCAGAGTTCATTGGCGCGGATCTTCGATGATGAAATACATTCCTTTGACGAAAGGCGTGAAATCATCATCGGGCCTTCAATAAAAGGCCACTTGTTACTTGTTTGTTTTACCGAGCGCCCGAATGAGATCATTCGCATCATCAGTGCGCGATTCCCAACCAAGAAAGAACGTAAGAAGTATGAAGAAAACACCCATTTCTAATTCACGTAAAACAGCGTCGCAGGACATGTTGCCGGAATATGATTTTGATTACAGCAAAGCTCATCCTAACCGCTTCGCCGGTAAGATAAGCGAAGAGCGGCTTGTGGTGCTGCTCGACCCAGAGGTTTCGCGGGTATTCACTACGCCGGAAGCGGTCAACACAGTTCTTCGCGCTTTGATAACGGCAATGCCCAACGTGACAAAACAACAAGCTCGCCGTAAACAAAGCCGCGCCTAACATCTAGTGGTTTCGTCATACGGAGTCTTGGTCTGCCAGCATTTCCAGAGAATGCGGATCCATTTGAAAGCCGGGTTGCGCGGCGTATTCGAGCGGCGCGCAATCCACAACCACAAACCCACTGCGAAAGGAGATTTCTTGGAGCGACTGCCAAGCTATTACCCAAGAATAAACACGATGAAAAAATTTATGACTATGTTACTCGTTGTTAGTCTGTGCGCCGTGACCGGGTACCCTTATGGGCCGCGCGGGCATCAGTTGGTCGGCGCCATCGCCGGCAAGCGGCTGGCCAAGAACAAGGCGGTCGCGGACAAGGTCAAGCTACTGCTGGATGGTTTAACCCTGGAGCAAGCCGCCACGCTGCCCGACGCGATCAAGTCCTGGGATAATTGTAATAACAGCCATCCCAGCACCGCGCCGGTCACCGCCAAGAAACGCATCAACAGCGAACTGCGTGCGTTTGTGCAAGCGAACCCCTGCAGCGGCCACCCCTCGCATCATGAATTTCACTACACGGATGTTCCCGTGGTGGGCAGCGAAAAGTATGCGGACGGGACAGTGGGGCGGTCGCAGTTCGATATTGTCCAGATGATTCCCTTCTGCCTGCGCGTGCTGAAAGGCGCCGTGCCGGAAACAAACGACCGCGCCATCACCAAATCTGTCGCCGTGATCCTGCTGGCGCATTATCTGGGAGACATACACCAGCCGCTGCACGTCGGCGCGGAATACTTTGACGCCAGCGGAGCTACACTGGAACCGACCGCCGCCAATCATGGTTTTGCGGATCAGGGCGGCAACAAGCTCAGCCTCTTCACGCTGATGAAGGGCAAGGAAACGCCCGCCGGAAAATTCCACGGGTATTGGGACGGCCAGACGGTGGAAAATGCGTTTGGCGTCAGCACGACGAACGCGAAGGTCGCGCAACAGTTGGGAACCAAAGAACCGGCGAATTGGAAACTGACGGGTGGCGCAGAAACCTGGGCCGAGCAGTTGGCCAACGAAATCCTGCCAGCCGCCCGCGAAGCACACGAGCGGTTGGAATTCAAAAACATCAGCGCCACGGCCGGCCACGCGGACATCAGCAGCGGACGGGCGGAAGAGAAGATTGTGCCGGGTGGAAAGTTTTATGCACTTTGGGCGGCGGCCACGGTGAAAGACGAGATTCACAAAGCGGGCTGGCGTTTAGCAGCGCTGCTGGAAGAAGCCTTGCAATAAGTCGGCGACAGCAGAAAGACAATCACATGGACACTGGGCGCACGCGGAACCGGCGGCGGCAGGGTTGAATCCGGGGCCGATTACGATGCCGTTCTATGCACCGCACGGAGAGTTCCGCCTGGCAGACCTGGACGGCTATTGCTTAATGATCACGCATGTCTAAGCGCCATGACTTAAACGGTTCGACCGAATAAGGCCAAGCGTCACCTGATAAAATTCAGCGCCGTCTGCAACACGCCCACCACCAGCCCGATGCCCGCGCCAAACCAGACAATTGCTTTGATCTCGCGCCCGGCGGTTTCCAGCACCAGGTTTTCCATGTCTTCGTTGGAAAAGGCGCTCAGGCGATTCATCAAAATGGCGCGCACGTCCAGCTTGCGGCTGAGCGTTTCGACCAGGCTGGCCACGGCGGAGGACGAAACAAGACTGCCGCCTTTGAGCAATTTTTGCGGCATCTGTGCCAGCGCTTCGCTAACGGTGTGGCGCACATAAGAGCTTTCAGCAATCCCGTCGGCCAGCCCTTCGAGCGCGCGGCCCACCAGCGCGTAAAGCGTTTCCTGATCGAGCAGGTATTCGGCGGCCAAACGGCGCACGAAGCCCGCGTCGGCGGTTTGGCGATCAATCATCCCGCGCAGTTGGCGCGCGATGGCGAGTTTGGGTTCGTCGGACTGGCTGAGTTGCACCAGGCGTTCGCGCAAGTGTTCGGTGACGGCTTGCAGCGCGGTTTCGTTGCTGGTGAAGTTGGTGTATTCGCGTTGCGCCAGCGCGCTGATTTCGCTTTCGAGATCGAGCTTGGTCAATTCGGCGGCGATGACTTCGATGTTGAGCAGCCGGTCGGCAATCGCGCCCGACAGCGCCACGATGAAACGCGCACGCTCTTTTGGCAACATCCCCGGCGTCAGCGGAATCTGCCAGCCGAATAAATAGTAGGGCTGGCGCGGGCGGAACAGCATGCGCACCGCCAGCCACGCCGCGCCATACCCGTGCAGCGTGGCGACGACCAAGGGAGAGAGCTTCACCAGCAATTCGACGTTCATCAATTGATCGTGATCCTTTTTGACTTCACGCGGTACTGTACCAGCATGCGGGACATACGGGGAAAAGCTATGACAGGATCACAAAATCACGAATGGAGCGAAACGCGCGTGCGCGTGCGTTATGCCGAAACGGATCAGGCCGGCGTGGTCTATCACGCGAATTATCTGGTCTGGTTCGAGGTCGGGCGCGTCGAATTATGCCGCGACTACGGCTTCAATTACCGCGACATGGAAAAAGAGGCCGACGCCTATCTGCCCGTCACCGAATGCCGCGTGAAGTATCGCAACCCGGCGCGTTATGACGACGAATTGATCGTGCGTTCGCGCATTCTGGAATTGCGCAGCCGGGCGATCAGCTTTGCCTATGAAGTTGTGCGGGCGGGCGATGGCTTATTGCTGGCCGCAGGCGAGACGCAGCATATTGTGATAAACAGCCAGGGACGGGCGCGCGCGTTCCCGCCAGCATTTGCCGAAAAGATGCGCGGGCCGAAGGTGAAGCGTTAATTGTGTTGAAGCTGATCCAGCCAGTGCAGCAGACTTTCGGCGAGCCGAAAACTTTCTGTCACGACATCATCGAGCCTGGGGATGAGCGACGCGTAATCAGCCTGCGCGCGGTTATCGCGCAATCGCTTGCCTTGCATTCCTAGCGCACGAAAGGTTCCACCTTGTTTGAGATAAGCGTCCCAGACTTGCTGATGGCTGGGCTTGTTCGGCGAATAGATGAATCCGCCGGACTGTTCGAGTTGATGCAAGGCGCGGTGATAAGCGGAGTAATAAAGCCGGCTGATGGCGGTACGTTGCGCGGCCTCGTCTCCGTTGCGCAACTCACGCGCCAGCTTTTCGTAGTCGCGCCAATCAAACATATTCGAGCTTGATCGTCAGTTTGTACTGCACCAATGGCAATGCTTCGAGCCACCATTCCGTGTCGAAGCGGTCGAGCAATGAAAGCGCCTCTGAGGCCGGCAAAGAGGTGCGAATCAACAAGAGCAATTCGTTGGCGCCCTCTTCGGGATACTGAGACAAACGCAAGGCGAGCGGGGCGTCGCCAAAAAACCTGCCAAGCTGCTCACGCGCCGTCCAAAGCACTTCTTCCATAAAAGCATTTTCCCGTAAGAACCGGTGAATGCCGACAGGATCATCGAGCGCAAAAACCTTTTCAAGCGCCGGCCGGTCCGGCGTATCCGGCAAGCGCCTGGCGCTGACAGCCGTGGCCAGCAGCCCCAACGCTTCCTCGGCAATCACGGGTTGGCGGTTTGGCATAACAGACATCGTGTGCGCCTCCAATTCGCGCGTATTCTCTTCATTCGGCCAACAGATGGCAATCCGGAACTAGCGCGCCACGAACGCAAGCTTGCTCTTGTCCGCCGCTGCCAGTGTTTCTTCACGATCAAAAATCAGCGTCTTATCCGCCGTCACTGAGAGCGCCGTCACGTGACAGGCTTTCAGCGTCTCTATCGTTTGCAACCCGATCACCGGCACATCGAAGCGCATATCCTGATCCGGCTTGGCGACCTTGATGACGGTCAGCGGACGCCCGCGCACCAGTTCGGCCGCGCGGCGGATCGTGGCGTCGGTGCCTTCCATCGCTTCGAGCGCGACGACGGCCTGGTCTTTGACGACGATGGTTTGGCCCAGGTCGAGCCGCGCGAGTTCGTGCGCAACGTGCAAGCCGTATTCAACGTCGGCGAGTTCGTGCTTGTTCGGCGCGCGTTTGGTGAGCGTGCCCGCGCGTGCGAGCAGCGGTTGCAGAAAGGTCGTCGAATCAAGCAGCGTGATGCCTTCGCGGGCGAGTTCGTCGGCGACCGCGCCCAGCAACGCGTCGGTGTTGCGCCGTTTCAAGCGCGCCAGCATCCGCGCCATGCGCAGATCGGGCAGCGCGTTGAGTTTGAAAATTTGGACGTGTTTGACCTGCCCGGCCATGATCGCGT
>JAYUCP010000067.1:0-6253 GCA_043740245.1 Acidobacteriota bacterium
GAGCGCGTGTGCTGCATCTGTTCCGTGAGCACGACCAAGCCGTTGTCGAGTGTTGTTTTCCGAAGATCGAATTGCTGCTTTACCCACATAGGCGTCGGAGTTTACTTGCCGCAAAATGGTTGTGCAACCGTGTGTTCAGCCGCAAAAAAGCGCAAAAAACGCAAAAGGAGTCGGCTTGGTAGCGCCACAAACAACCGTGGTCGCGCCAGGTTGAATCCCGCTGGACTACGGATTCAACGGATGCCACTGATCAGCACAGATCAATCTGTGTCAATCGGTCGCATCCGTTGAATCCGTGGTCTATTGGACAACGCTGACGGACTACGGATAGCACGGATGCGACCGATCAGGGCGGATTGATCCGTGCTGATCAGTCGGATCCGTTGAATCCGTGGTCTATTCGCCCCGTCCACGTTTGAATGTGGAGCTACCGTCGGCTTCTCGTTTTGCGTCTTTTGCGCTTTTTTGCGCCTAGACACAGGGTCATCACAGCACCAGCGCCGCCGCCTCACGATCCAGAAACAAGTGCGCATCTTTGTGCATGCGCAAGATCGAAGCCGGGCAGGCCGTCGTAATGGGCCCGTTGAGCGTTTTCTTGACGGCTTGTTGTTTGCGCGGCCCCGGCACACTGAGGAACAGTTTGGCGCAGGCCATCAGCGTCGGTATCGTCAGCGTCAAGGCGCGGCGCGGCACGTCAGCCAGCGTTGGGAAGCAGCCATCATTTACTTGTTGCTGGCGGCAGGCTTCATCCAATTCGACAAGCTTGACGGCTTCGGGGTCGTTGAAATCACAGACGGGCGGATCGTTGAAGGCCAAGTGGCCGTTCTCGCCGATGCCCAACGCCGCGAAGTCGGGCGGTTTGAACGCCAGCAACGAGGCGTAGTTGGCGCAGACCGCTTTGGGATTGGCCGCCTCGCCGCGCAAGCCGTGGAATTCGGCCAGCGGCACACGCTTCACCAAACGTTCGATCAGATAGCGCCGGAAGGATTGCGGCGCCTCTTCATTCAAGCCCAGGTATTCGTCCAGATGAAAGGCGATCACGCTTGTCCATTCGATGTCGGGCGCAGCGACCAGCGCAGCCAGAAACTCGTTTTGCGAAGGGGCCGAAGCAAAAATGCCAATCGCGCGCTGGCGCTCACGAATCAAACGGCGCAACTCAGCCGCCACAGCCGCTGCCGCTGCCGCGCCCATTTGTGCGCGCGTTTCATAAACGTAAACGTTCAATTGATCGGCGCGAAATTGATTCAGCAACCCAGTGCCCGGAACTTCCATAAGCTTCTCGTTTGACCGCACGGGGGTGACTTTGACAATGTACCTCGCGCGCGCTGGCAATTTTGAGCAGCGCCGCAACACAACGCAAGGAACAAAGATGTTTGCCGATTTTGTTTTTGAAGAAGAGTTGGAAGAATTACACGCCGAAGCGCTGGTCTGGTGGGAACGCGGCCATACCGCGCAACAGGCAGGCCGCCTGGCCGAGGCGCTTGAACATTACACCCGTTCGCTTGAAATCCATCCGACCGCCGAGGCCTATACGTTTCGCGGTTGGGCTTACAGTTTTCAAGGCGACCTCGACGCCGCCATCACCGAATGCCACAAGGCGATTGAGACTGACCCGGATTACGGCAACCCCTACAACGACATCGGCGCGTATCTGATTCAACAGGAAAACTACTTCGACGCGATTCCCTGGTTGCAGAAAGCCTTCAACGCGCGCCGCTATGAATGCCCGTTTTATCCGCGTTTCAATCTGGGGCGCGTGTACGAAAAGCTGGGCGACGAGATGCAGGCCATGAATCTGTACAAGGAAGCCTACGATCTGAACCACAATTACAAACAAGCCTTGCTCGCCTTCCGCCGCTTGCAGGCCAAGCTGAATTGATTGCGCCCTCAGAACCTGCCGCGCCGCCCGCGCAACCGAACAGGCTGCGCACTTGACCTGACAACATTCGGCAGTTCGGCAGCATTCGGCCTGAACTGTTGGAACCGTTCCGGCATGACGCGTGTCTCAGACGGTTCGCGCAACGGTGCCGGGCTGTCGGGCTCGCCCGGATGTTTGAAATCAAGCTGCCACAACGAATCGCCTTGCACGAATAAACGCGGCGAACGCCCGGCCAGTTTGTCTGTTTCGCCGTCGTCCAAGCCAATGACTTGCGGATAGGCGCGGCCTTCGGGCTCGAACGGCAAGCGTTCGGGCGTGCTCCAGCCATTTGGATCCGCGAGGTCGCGGTTGTAGCTGATGTAGACGCCCTCTTGCCCCCAACGCGTATCCACCGCGTGATTGAGCAGCATCACATACTGTTCCAAATAACTGTTGTAATGTACCGACGGCCCCCAATAGGCATCGGGCTCGGCACTGTGCCAATTGTTTTTCACCGGCAGCAGCGGCGTGCCGCGCCCATTCAACCCCGGTTCATCCCACGCGCCGTCGCGCCACTTCCAGACGTTGCCGACGGGTGCATTGCGGTCTTCGTAACGCATCCGGCCCAGGCAAATTCCCTGCTCGGCAAACTGGCTGTCATAAGAGCCAAAGAAGAAATAGAAATACTCTTTGTTACGGTCGAGCAGCACGGTGAAATCGCCATTGCCGCCCGCGAAAAAGAAATTCTCTGTCCCGCAGTTGATGGATTCGTCCGGCGCTTGCATCACGATGCCGAGGTCTTCCCAGCTCGCCCCTTCGTCGTAAGACACCAGTGCGCCGATGCGCGGCACGGTCAGAAATTCGTTGCCGCAACCGGCGCCGATTTCGTTGTGATACCAGCCGTAAAGCGTCCCGTCATCCGCCCGGTATGTCGCTTCCAGCCACATACCGCCAGGCAGATCGAAATCCGAATGGATCGTCGCCGAAAGCGGCAACTCGTTCTTTTCGATCATGCCCAACAGGCTGATACCCTGGCTGCGAAACGGGTGCTGCACCGAAGCAAAGAGAAACAAATTGCCGTCAGCGTCCCAATGCAACGGGCTGTTGCAATCAATCCCGTCTTCGATCCCGGCTTCGGGAAATCGCCCGCCCGGCACGCGCAGAGGCTCGGCGGGCAACACCGCCACACGCGGGAGATTCACTTGCGCCAGCAACGGCTGGCTACCAAGTAGCGTGAGGAGTACAAACACGAATTGCTGCGTGAAAGGCACTTTCATATTTTGACCTGGAATGAACTGGCAGACTGAAACCCAACTACTAGATATGCCTGACAACGGCTCGCTGGCCCTTTGGGGGAGGCGTGAAAGCCTGACGAAAGAAAACTTGATTCGCAAAGAAACCGGCAAATTTTGGTTGCCGAAAACGTAGACGTGGCGCGCACGCCGCCGGTCTCAAAACTTTCGGTCAAACTGTGGGCGGCGCTTGCCACGCGCGTGGTCACCGCCTGTGCACCCTCGTTCAATAAAGCGCTAAACGCCGCGCAAACCCACCAGAATGTAGGGAAGATTTTTTTCGACTTCTACAAACAGGCTAGCGTTCGATCATCAATCGCGCTTTCTCTTGTAACAATGGATCGTTGATGCTTTGTTGCCAGGCCGTCAACTGGCGTTGCATCGCGTCACGCACCGCGCCCTGATTCGCATTGCCGTAAAGATTACGCGTCTCGCCCGGATCGTTTTTCAAGTCGTACAACTCATCCAGTTGATTGGCATGATGATGCCGCACCAGTTTCCAATCGCTGGTGCGAATCATGCGCATAAACGCCAGCCCGCCGTTGTGCAGATCGTATTGCCCAAAGATTTCACTGCGCCATTCGATCTTTTGCCTGCGCAGAAGGGGCGCGAAATCGCGGCCTTCCTGCCGCACGCCACGCGGCATCCTCAGCCCCAACATGCCCAGCACAGACGCGAATGTATCGAGATTGACGACCATCTCAGAGATCTCGCTGCCCGGCTTGACCACACCCGGCCAACGCACGATCAATGGAATCGCCAGCGACGTGTCCCACATATTCGGGCGCGTCGGCCCATTGCCGCCGCCCAGCATCCAATAGCCGTTGCCTTTGGTATGAATGCCGTGCTGGCCGATGTTGTAGCCGTGATCGCTGGTGAACAGCACAATCGTCTTGCGCGTCAGGTCGAGCTTGTCCAACTCGTCGAGCAAGCGCCCAAGGTTGCGATCCACGGAATGGATGCTGGCGTAATACTCGCGGTAAAAGCGTTTGGTTTGCGCCACGTCCAGCCCTTTGAAATCCGGGATGGTTGGATCAAGCGCCTTGAACGGTTCGCTGTCCGCTTCGGGCACGGGCGCGTAGGGCAGGTGCGGCGCGCGAAAGTGCAACGACAAGGCAAAGAGCCGCGCCCGGTTCGCTTCGACAAACCGCAACGCCTCGTCGGTCAGCAAATCCGGCAACGAGCCTTGCAGCTTGGTCTCCTTGCCATTCACTTCCAGCGTCGGATTCATGGGCGTGTTGCCGCCGCCCAAAAAACCGTAGAAGTGATCGAAGCCGCGTTTGGTCGGATGAAACTGCGGTTGCGAACCCAGGTGCCACTTGCCGAGCAGCGCCGTGCGATAGCCGTTGCGTTGCAACACCTCTGGCCAGGTCGTCGCCGTGGCGGGCAAGCCCAACCCGGCGGCGTCTTCATTGGGCGCGATGTAATCGGTGATGTTGACCTGTGTGCCGTAAAGGCCGGTCATAAACGCGACGCGGCTAGGCGAACAGACCGGCGTGGCGACGAAGGCATTCAGAAACTTTGCGCCCTCACGCGCCAGCCGATCCATCTGCGGCGTGCGCGCTTCGCGGTTGCCATACGCGCCGATTGACCAGCGCGCCTGATCGTCGGTGACGATGGAGATCAAGTTGTAACGCTCGCTCTGTTGCGCGTGCGCGCTGAGCGCCGGCAAAAACAACAGCAGACAAACCGTCAGACATTTGGCTTTCATTCGATTCACCTGTAAGTTTGGATTTGGAAGCCGTGTCAGTAGCCCGACCGTAAGAGGGCTTGGGCTCGCAAGCCAGCCCTCCCTCACGGTCGGGCTACTGACACGCCAATCTGGCGCAAGCTGCGATGCTTGTCAAAGTTCGATCTTCACCAATCCAACAAAACATTCGGAGCAAACATGCAACTTCGCCAACTTGGCAATAGCGATCTAAAAATCACGCCCCTCGGCATCGGCGCCTGGGCGATGGGCGGCCCCGATTGGGCCTTCTCTTGGAGCGCACAGGACGACCGCGATTCGCTTGCGGCCATCCACGCGGCGCTCGACGCGGGCATCAACTGGATTGATACCGCGCCGGTATACGGCCTCGGCCATTCAGAAGAAGTCGTCGCGCAGGCGCTGGCCGGACGCGCTGACAAACCGCTCGTCTTCACCAAGTGCGGACGTATCTGGGACGAGGCGCGCCAGATCGGCAAAAGTTTGCAAGCTGCTTCGATCCGCCGCGAGTGCGAGGCGAGTTTGCGCCGCTTGTGCGTGGACGTGATTGACCTTTACCAAATCCACTGGCCCGAACCGGAAGAAGAGTTTGAAGAAGGCTGGGCCGAACTGGCGAAGCTGCAAGCCGCAGGCAAAGTGCGCTGGATCGGCGTCTCGAATTTCAACGTCAGCCAATTGCAACGCGCCCAGACAATCGCGCCCATCACTTCGCTGCAACCGCCGTATTCATTGATCCGCCGCGAATACGAACCGGAAGTGCTGCCTTACACACTGGCGCAAAACATCGGCGTGCTCGCCTATTCGCCGATGGGTTCGGGTCTGCTGACTGGCGCGATGACGCGCGCACGCATTGCCGCACTGGCCGCCGATGATTGGCGCAGGCGCGGCCCGCAGTTTCAGGAACCGTTGCTGACGCGCAATCTGGCGTTGGCGGACAAGCTGAAAGAGATCGCCGCACGTCACGGACGCACGGCGGGCGAAGCGGCGCTTGCCTGGACGCTGAACAATCCGGCCGTGACGGGCGCGATTGTCGGCGTGCGTAACGCTGCACAGGTGGAAGGCATTCGTGGCGGCTTGGAATTTCGGTTGAGCGAAGCAGAGAGCAGCGAACTTCACCGGCTGGCTGAGAGCTTCAGCTAAACCAGCGGCGTTACCACAACCTTCGGACGGGATAACTGTCAAAAGCCGTGTCATTGCTGACCACAGGAATTTGTTCGGCGATTGCTTGCGCAATGATGAGACGGTCAAATGGATCGCGGTGCTTATGTCTGGACACTTTTGTCAGAGTGAAGGACATAGATACACCGAGTAGAGAAGGAGCGCGTAGATGTTTAGGTCACTGACTTCCAATGTATCAGCCCTTTCGAGCGGCGTGGCAAAAGGTCAGCAGACCGTGCC
>JAYUCP010000068.1:0-15600 GCA_043740245.1 Acidobacteriota bacterium
ATGAATATCTACTACGACAAAGACGCTGACCCGAACGCCCTCAAAGGCAAACGCATCGCCATCATCGGCTACGGCTCGCAAGGCTTCGGCCACTCGAACAACCTGAAAGACAGCGGCGCGGACGTGATCGTCGGTCTGCGCGCGGACAGCCCCTCGGTGGCGAAGGCGCAAAGCGCGGGCCTCGAAGTGTTGCCCGTCGCCGATGCGGCCGAACGCGCCGACATCATCATGCTGCTGACGCCCGACGAACTGACGCCCGGCATTTACAAACGCGACATCGAACCGCATTTGAAAGCGGGCAAGTATCTGGCCGTTGCGCACGGCTTTTCGATCCACTTCAAAAAGATCGTGCCGCCCGCCGATGTCAACGTTTTCATGGTCGCGCCCAAAGGCCCCGGCCATCTGGTGCGGCGCGAATACGAAAGGGGCGCGGGCGTGCCGTGTTTATTGGCGATTGCGCAAGACCCCAGCGGCGACACGCGCGCGGTTGGCCTTGCGTATGCATCCGCCATCGGCGGCGGGCGCGCGGGCGTGATCGAAACGACGTTCAAGGAAGAGACCGAGACCGACCTGTTCGGCGAACAATCGGTGCTTTGCGGCGGTGTCACCGCACTAATCCAAGCCGGCTTTGAAACGCTGGTCGAAGCGGGCTACGCGCCAGAGATGGCCTACTTTGAATGCCTGCACGAGATGAAGCTGATCGTTGATCTGATGTACGAAGGCGGCATTTCGACGATGCGCTATTCGATCTCGAACACGGCGGAATACGGCGACCTGACGCGCGGCAAACGCGTCATCGGCCCCGAAGTCAAAGCGCGCATGAAAGAAATTCTCGGCGAGATTCAATCCGGCCAATTCGCCGACGAATGGATGGCCGAGGCCGAATCGGGCAAGCCCAATTTCACGCGGCTGGTCGAGGCTGAGAAGAAACATCAGATCGAAGAAGTCGGCGCGCAATTGCGCGGTTTGATGCCGTGGCTGGCGTCGAACAAGATTGTGGACAAGGCGAAGAACTGAGCCTTTACAATATCAATCGGAGGCGCGGAGCCACAGGTGGAAGTAAGCGCCGAGGCTCCGCGAATTACTTATGGGACAAGTTTTCACATCCGTCACAATTACCAACCGGGCGGATGAAATTCGCGCTGCGGACGGCACGATTGCCGCAGATCAAATCCGCAAGCTGACGTTAGACAAGGTGCTGGTAGATTCGGGCGCAACGACACTCTCTTTGCCAAAGGCCATGATTGAGCAGTTAGGACTGCAGCCATTGAGAGAAGTGTTGACGAAAACGGCGGCTGGCTATCAACGTTCGCGCGTTTATCAGGATGCCAAACTCATCGTCGGTGATCGTGCTGGCCTCTTCCAATGCCTCGAACTGCCAGGTGGTGATGATGCGTTGCTCGGCGTCATCCCGATTGAAGAACTGGGGCTTGATCCGGATTTTCAGAAACACGAATTGAACTTCCTGCCGATGGAAGTCGGCAACACTTATTACATGGCCTACGGCTACACGCTTTTCAATTTGGACGGGACGCCGCTTGACGAGGATGAACTGAGAACAAGGTGATAAAAGACAACTGGGTGGAGATTTACGACACGACGTTGCGCGCTTGAAACCGCGCACTGCGCCGCCTTGGCAGCACGGGCCATTGCCGGCGGTGAAATTCCGCCTGCTACTTTGCTTCAACGTTAGGAGGACAATGTTATGGGATTGACTTACGCGGATATTGAATTGTCGAGCGGCGAAGACGTCGTGCTCTTCCGGCGCGGCGAATTGCCGAAAGAAAGCGTCAAAAAAATCAGCGTCAATGCGCTGGTTGATAGCGGGGCATACCTGTTGACCATCAACGACGACGTCAAAAATCAACTCGACTTGCGCGTCATTGATAAAGACCTCGCGGAGTTGGCCGACGGCTCGCTGATGGAAGTTGACATCGTCGGCCCGGTCGAAGTGCGGTTCGAAAATCGCCGCGTCACCGCCGATGCGATGGTCTTGCCCGATGCCACTGAAATCCTGCTCGGCGTGATTCCGATGGAGGGCATGGACGTGATGATTGACCCCAAACGGCAGAAGCTGATCGTCAATCCCAAGACGCCGTACAAACGAAAATTTCCTGTCAAGTAGAAGGTGCTCGGATAAACAATCGGTGAGGTTCGAAATGAAAGACAACTGGGTGGAGATTTACGACACGACGTTGCGCGACGGCGCGCAAGGCGAAGGGCTGGCTTACACCGTTGAAGACAAGCTCAAGATCGCGCGCGCGCTCGACGACCTCGGCGTGACTTACATCGAAGGCGGCTGGCCCGGCGCCAATCCCAAAGACGTAGAGTTTTTTGAACGCGCCAAGTCGCTCGGCTTGAATAACGCCCTGTTCGCCGCCTTTGGCAGCACGCGCCGCGCCAACGGCCACGCCAGCGACGACACCGTCGTGCAAGGCTTGCTGGCCGCACAAACGCCCATCGTCACCATCTTCGGCAAGTCGTGGGACTTCCACGTTGACGTAGCCCTCAAGACTACGCTCGAAGAAAACCTGCGCATGATTGCCGACACGGTCAGCCATCTGAAAGCCTGCGGACGCCGCGTCTTTTATGACGCCGAACATTTCTTCGACGGCTTCCGCGCCAACGCTGAATACGCGCTCGACACGCTCGCGTCAGCCGCCAAGGCCGGAGCCGAAACGATCATCCTCTGCGACACCAATGGCGGCACGCTGCCCGAACGCATCGCCGAAGTCGTCGCGCTGGTCAAAGCCAGAATCCCGCAATTGCGCATCGGCATCCATTGCCACAACGACAGCGAACTCGCCGTCGCCAATTCGCTCGCCGCCATCGAAGCAGGCGCAACACACGTGCAAGGCGTGATGAACGGTTACGGCGAACGTTGCGGCAACGCCAATCTCTGCTCGGTGATTCCCAACCTCGAACTCAAAATGCAGCGCCGCTGTCTGCCCGACGGCAAGCTGAAGCTGCTCACGCACACCAGCCGCTACATCAACGAAGTCGCCAACCTCGTGCCCAACGAGCGCGCCGCCTTCGTGGGCCGCTCGGCCTTCGCGCACAAAGGCGGCATCCACGTTTCGGCGGTGATGAAAGCCAAAGAAACCTACGAACACATCAACCCCGAAGACGTCGGCAACGAAACCCGCGTGCTGGTCAGCGATCAATCCGGCGTCAGTAACATCCGTTTCAAAGCCGACGGCCTCAGCGACGAATTCAACCAGAACCCCGAAGCCGCGCGCCGCCTGCTCAGCGAACTCAAAAAGCTCGAACACGAAGGCTATTCGTTTGAGGAGGCCGACGCTTCGTTCCACCTGCGCGCCCTGTCCGCACTAGGCAAACGCCGCCGTTTCTTTGAACCGATTGAATACCGCATCTGGGTCAGCTCCTCCGGCAGCCCCGAAGCCGTCGTGCGCATGCAAATCGGCGATAGCCAGGAGCATTCCGCCAGCCTCGGCGACGGCCCTGTGCACGCGCTCGACCTGGCCTTGCGCAAAGCCTTGCAGCCGCATTACCCGGCCATCGAATCGTTCCACCTGATTGATTACAAGGTGCGCATCCTCGATGGCGAACACGCCACCGCCGCCCGCACCCGCGTCCACATCGAAACCAGCAACGGCGAAAAGTCGTGGAATACGGTGGGCGTGGCGGAAAACATCATTGCGGCGTCGTGGGAGGCGTTGGTGGAAAGTTTTGAGTTTGGGTTGCAGCAAAAGAGTGAGTAAGAAGAAGGCTGCCACTTTCGCCTTGAACCCTGACAACACCACGGCATAAGCTGAGCCGACTTAAACAGAAAAGGGGGCAACTAGATGAACACCGTTTCGTCCGTTGAAGCCACCAGCAGATTGAATGAATTGATTGGTGCGGCGGGTACAGGCCAGCCGCAAATCATTACGAGCAACGGGTCGGAGACTGCGGTATTGATCTCTTATGAGGAATATCGCCGCCTCAAGGCTCGGCAAAAATCGCTGGTCGAGTTTTTGCGCGAAAGCCCGCTGAGTGGGTCAGAAATTGATCTTGAGCGCTCCAAAGCCGCTGGGGGCAGGGCCTCGCTCGATTTCGCGGAGACGGAATAGATTAGCCACTTGCTTGACACTTACTTGCGTGCTTTCCGAATTCAAGCAGAAGCAGCCGGAGCAAAAGGTCATTGACTGGCTGGACGCGTAGCTTGAGGAAGCGCTTTTTCTCAGCGTGATAACCATTGGCGAAATTCAGAAAGGCATCGCTTTACTGCCTGCGTCCAAACGGCAAGCGGAACTGGCGGTCTGGCTGGAAGACCTGCTTTATCGTTACGGCCAGCGCGTGCTGCCGCTTGACACTGAAGTGATGCGCCAATGGGGCCGGTTAACTGGCACGCTCGAAAAACAAGGACGCATTCTGCCGCTGCTGGATTCACTCATTGCCGCCACTTCGTTAGCGCACAATTTGGTTTTGGTAACGCGTAACGAAACGGATTTTGCCGGAACCAATGTCGGAATCTTCAACCCTTGGAAATAACGCTGCTTCGTGGGAGGCGTTGGTGGAAAGTTTCGAGTACGGGTTGCAGAGGTCAGTAGTTAGACTGACGAAAGGGGAGCACGACAGAGCAATGACTCAACCCAATCTACCAAGTGATAACATTGCATTGCCTTCCTCTTACGAGAATGGTATCGCGGTTGTCGAACTAGCCGATGAACTTCAAATCCGGAAGCAGACTATCTTTAAGGTCTTGAAACGCCTTGGTATTCACACTGTAAAACGCCGAGAGTCTGATCGGCGTGGGCAGATGATAGCTGTAATTAGCAAGGCCGAGGCCGAGGCTGTACGTAACGATCTAAGGCGAATGGCATCCGCTGGCGGGGATGTTAATGGCCCAAGTAGCGACACTCGCTACTTCGGCGAGGATTATGGTGTTTTTTACGTGGTCCAACTAGAGCCAGCACATGACCCTGGACGACTTAAGGTTGGCTTCACCACAGACATTGACGGCAGGCTCAGACATCATCGTTGCTCGGCCCCTTTTGCCCAATGCGTTAAGACTTGGCCGTGTCGCAGAACCTGGGAACGTGCGGCAATTGACTGTGTCACCATCGGCGCTGAGCAGTTGCATACCGAAGTGTTCAGAGTTGACTCGATCCAGGTTGTGACTGATCGAGCCGACAAATTCTTTGGCGTGATGCCAGTCATTTCCGAGGCCCCAAACAGCGATTCGACAGAGGAACTCGCATGAGCCAAGACACCCCGCAAGATCACATCTCAAAGAGACCAGTGGTCTATCAAATGCCCGGCACAGACACTGGGACTATTCGGCAAAACCTGGAATACCCATCCGCCGATGGCAGCGCGCTGATGATGGATGTTTACTATCCACCCAACGTACACAGTAGTGCGCGCTTGCCCGCTGTCATCTTTGTATCTGGCTTTCCCGATTTGGGCTTTCAGAAGATGCTCGGCTGCAAGTTCAAAGAGATGGCCTCGTATGTCTCGTGGGGCAAATTGACGGCGGCTTCAGGGATAGTGGCGATCATTTACGAAAACCGTGATCCCGCAGCCGATTTGCAAGCCGTGCTGCAACACGTTCGGCAAAACGCCGCTGACTTGGGCGTTGATGAAAACAGGATTGGCGTGTGGGCTTGCTCTGGCAATGTGCCGCTGGCCTTGTCGCTGCTGATGCAAGCGGACAGCGACTATCTGAAATGCGCGGTGCTGTGTTACGGGCTGATGCTCGACCTCGATGGCTCCACCAATGTCGCGCAGGCGGCGCAGATGTTTGGCTTCGTCAATCCGTGCGAAGGGAAAACGGTGGCTGATCTGCCGCCCGGCCTGCCGCTCTTCATCGCGCGCGCGGGGCAGGACAACCCGCAACTGAACGAGACGTTGGATCGTTTTGTGGCTGCGGCGTTGCGCCGCAACCTGCCGGTGAGTTTCGTCAATCACCCCAGTGGGCCGCACGCGTTTGACGTGCTGGATGACAGCGAGACCACGCGCGAAATCATCCGGCAGATACTGGCGTTTCTGCGCTTTCACCTGTTGAGCAAGGGGGAGTAAGCATGCTGCACATTCATAACGGAGACTCGACCGCCAACACGCTGCGGGAAGCGAGCTTCCCCGGCACCCATTTCGCTTTTCGTGAAGCGTTGGCGACAGGGCCTACGCCTGCGGGGCTGAGCCAGGACGAATGGCTCGCCATGCGCGCCAACTACCTTGCTGGAATGGCGGCG
This sequence comes from Acidobacteriota bacterium, assembly GCA_043740245.1. Lineage (GTDB taxonomy): Bacteria > Acidobacteriota > Blastocatellia > RBC074 > RBC074 > JACPYM01. The sequence continues at coordinate 6,198 of JAYUCP010000068.1, forward strand.
CAAGACGTGGCAAACGTCCGGCAAGAACTGGCCGCGCAGGACGCCACGCTGGCGGGCCTCAGCCAGCACGATGAGATCATCCTGTGGTTCGAGCACGATCTGTTTTGCCAGATCAATTTGATTTACTTACTTGATCGCTTCGCGCGCAATCCGGTCGCGCCCGCAAGCCTCAGTCTGATTTGCATCGGCGCCTTCCCCGGCAAGCCCAACTTTCGCGGGCTTGGTGAATTGACGGCGGACGAAATGGCTTCGCTCTTCGACACGCGGCACGCGGTCAGCGCGGCGGAATTGCAGTTGGCGCAGCGGGCCTGGCAAGCGTTCTGTGCGCCTGCCCCGCACGGCCTTGCCAACCTGCTCAATGAAGACACTTCGGCGCTGCCGTTCTTGCGCGGCGCGTTGTTGCAACACCTGGCGCGCTTCCCCGCCTTGCGCAACGGATTGAGTCGCGCCGAAAACACCTTGCTCGCGCTCATCGCCGCCGGCCACAGCAGCTATATGCAACTGTGCCCGGCGTTCTTTGACGCTGAACCGGCTTACGGCTTGGGCGATCTGCAAATTCAAAGCGATCTCAAACACATGGCTGCCGCGCCGCAACCGTTGCTGCAATTGACGGGCTTGGACGATCCAGGCGAATGGCGCAAAGTGACGTGCAGCCTCACCGCCACGGGCCAACTGGTCAGCGCGGGCCAAGCCGATTTCGTCAAGCTTAACGGCCTTGATTTGTGGCTAGGCGGCGTGCATCTGACGACAGAACAGTTGTGGCGCTGGGATGAACAGCAAGCGAGGTTGATATGAAGCGACGGCAAAGGAGCGCGATGCTTAAACAAATCACCGGCGGACGCACCGATCTGGTCTTCGAGTATTTGGCTGCTGGTCACGCCGCAGATTCCACCGATGCCGATGGCGTTTCGCTGCTGCAGTGGTGCGCCTATTACGGCGATGTCAGCGCCATGCGCTACTTGCTCGCCAACGGCGCGTCGCTGACTGCGCTGGGCGACAACCTCGATCTCAACGGCGCGGCCTTTCACGGCCACTGGCGTTTGTGCCTATTCCTCATTGAGAACGGCGCCGATGTGAATCACCCATTGCCGGACACGGGCGAGACGCCGCTGCACGCGGCCTTGTGCAAAGCCAATAGCGCGGCGCACGAACTCGTCATCAAGGTGCTGCTCGCCAAAGGAGCGAATCCGAATTGCGCGACCAAACCGAATGTCGAGACGGGCGGCTTTATGCGCGACTGCCGCACCAAAGGCGAAACGCCGTTACATCGCGCGGCGGCGTTCGGCACGGGACAAACGATCAAAATGCTGCTCGATGCGGGCGCGGTCGTTGACGCCAAGGATATGAATGGCGATTCGCCGCTCGGTTGGGCGAGTTGGTATCTGCGCCCGGATGCGATTCTGCGCCAGCTTTGTTACGACGACTTTTACATCCGCCCTGACAGAGACACGGGCGGCATGGATGCGTATCAGCGTGGGACGCCGCGTGTTTAAGAATTCGGTTGACGCCCGCAGTGAAATGAATGCTATGTTTGCCAAACTCCGCTCAATTCATCTTTACGCTGGCTGGCTGTTCGTGTTGGTGTTTGTGCTGACCGACCAATACATGCGCCACGTCATTCACCCGGCAATGGAGGCCGACCCGGTCTTGCGCTATTCGATCCGCGCGAACCACATTTACATTTTGCTGTTCGGCTTGTTGCATCTTGGCCTCGGCGCTTATTTGCAGATCAGCGCAAAGGCGCGTCAACAAAGGCTGCAACTCGCCGGTTCGGTTTTGCTGCTGTTGGCGGCAGCCATTGCCGTTGCCGCGTTTTTCTTTGAACCGAAAGTTGGCGAGAACCGCCCAGCCGTGCTGGCCGCAATGGTTGCGGCAGTGGTTGGCGCCGGTTTACATTTGCTGGGCGTGCGAGGAGAAACCCGATGAGAACACAAGCCGAGATTGAAGAATGGTTCTGCCATCCACCGCCGGGATCGAAGGCGGCGGCGGCGCGCGAGTTTGGAATTGATTTGACGCTGACGCTGATTAACTTGCGCCAGACCCCAGAGCAAAGATTGCTCACCCTTCAACGTTTCGCCGAGCAAATTGATGAATTGCGCCGGGCGCTGCAAAGGAGCCGCCAAACATGACTGACTTTAAACGGCTGATCGAACTACTCTGCGCGTCTGGCGTTGAGTTCGTAGTCATTGGCGGAGTGGCGGCTGGCATTCATGGATCGAGCTACGCCACATTTGATCTGGATATTTGCTATGCGCGTAATCGGCCCAATCTGGAGCGGCTGGAAAAGGTTTTGTTTTCCCTGCAGACGACGCTCCGCAATGTTCCGCCAGGGTTGCCTTTCAAAGCTGATGCAGAGACCCTGCGTCACGGTATGAATTTCACTTTTGACACTAACCTCGGCAAGTTTGACATACTCGGTGAGGTATCAGGCGTTGGGATGTACGAACAAGCCATTGCCGGAGCCGATTACGTTGAACTATTTGGTTATCGTTGTGCCATTTTCTCGCTGCCACAACTCATTTCATCCAAACGTGCGGCGGGACGCCCGAAAGACCTGGCTGTCGTAGTCGAACTTGAAGCCATCTATGAGCAGAAGCGAGCCCAGGAAGAAGTTAGCGGAGAAAACGCAACCGCCACAACTCAGGAGTCGAAAAACTAATGGCCGAATCTCGCATCGAAATCTTTCGCAAAATGCTCGCCGCCGAACCGCACAACACGACCGTGCGCTTCGGCCTCGCCAACGAATTGCTCAAGCTGGAACGTTGGGACGAGGCCGCGCAGGAATTGCAAACCTACTTGAGCCAGACCGACGATCAGGGCAACGCTTACGGCAAGCTGGCGCAGGCGCTGGATCGTTTGGGCCGCACCGACGAAGCGCGCGCGGCCTATCAACAAGGCAGCGCCGCTGCCAACCGCCACGGCCATCCGGGCATGGCGCAGGAATTCGAACTGGCGTTGGAAGAGTTGTGACAACGTGGTTGCTGCAATCGAAGTGATCCATTCAGACAGCAAACAACCTAGCCTTGGTTTTGCAGCCGAAGCATCCGCCCCGCGTGAACGGCGATTCGATTCCCCGCCCGACGCCGACATCCGCTTGTTGACGAATTTCTATGACAGCGCCACGGCCACCGCGCTCTTTCACGAGTTGCACAGCCAGACGCCCTGGGCGCAACGCCACGTCAAAGTCTACGGCCAGCTTTATCCCGAACCGCGCTTGACCGCCTGGTATGGCGACGCGGGCAAAGGCTACAGCTATTCCGGTCTGACGCTCGAACCGTTGCCGTGGACGCCGGCGCTGTTGCAAATCAAAGCGCGCGTGGATGCGGCGGCAGGCGTGACGTTCAACAGCGTGCTGCTCAATCTTTATCGTGATGGCCGCGACAGCAACGGCTGGCACCAGGACAACGAACCGGAGTTGGGGCACAATCCCGTCATTGCCTCGCTCAGTTTGGGCGCGGTACGGCGCTTTCAACTGCGCCACAAATTCAACAAAGACGTGCCCAAGCTCGAACTGGATTTGCCGCCCGGCAGTTTGTTGGTGATGGCCGGGCCGACGCAGCATTACTGGCAACACCAGATTCCGAAGACGGCGAAACCAGGCGCGGCGCGCATCAACCTGACGTTCCGCGTGATTCATTGAAACAACGTGTCAGTAGCCCGACCGTGAGGGAGGGCAGGCATCAAAGCTAACCCACTGGCTCTTAACTTAACGCTTGCCCTCCCTCACGGTCGGGCTACTGACACTTCTTTGCCTGTAGCTACCAATGATCCAGCAACTCAACCCACCCTTCCGCGATGTCACCGTCGGCGCGCTGCTCACACGTCTGGCCGCCGCTATCCCTGACAATGAAGCGCTGGTCTACGCAGACCGCAACTTGCGTTTGACCTTCGCACAACTCGAAGCCGAGGCGCGGCTGATCGCGCGCGGCTTGCTGGCGAGCGGCGTCGTGCGCAGCGAGCGCGTGGCGCTGTGGGCGACCAACGTGCCCGAATGGGTCGTGCTGCAATTCGCGCTGGCGAAAATCGGCGCGGTGCTGGTGACGGTCAACACTTCGTTGCGCGCGCAAGAGCTGGATTACCTGTTGCGTCAGAGCGAGGCCGCGACCGTCATCACCATCGGCGGCTTCCGCGATGTGGATTACGTCGCCGCGTTGCGTGAGATTGGCGCAACCGGAGATACGCGCTTGCCTGCGTTACAACGCGCCTTTTATCTCAGCCGGGGCGAAGCGTGCCCGCATGATCTGACGCCGTATGACAAATTGCGCGAACTGGCGGCGCAAGTCAGCGAAGCCGAACTCGACGCGCGCGAACGCCAGGTCAGCCTGGACGATGTCATCAATATGCAATACACGTCGGGCACGACCGGCTTCCCGAAAGGCGTGATGCTCTCCAGCCGCAACATCGTCAACAACGGGTATTGGATGGCACAGGGGTTGGGCTACACGCCGCAAGACCGGCTGTGTTTGTGCGTGCCGCTCTTTCATTGCTTCGGCTGCGTGATCGGCGTGCTGGGCGCTTACACGCACGGCGCGTGTCTGTGCATGCTCGAAGCCTTTGACGCGCGGCGCGTGCTGGAAACGGTTGAACGCGAGCGTTGCACGTCGCTCTATGGCGTGCCGACGATGTTTCTGGCCGAACTGGAAGACGCCGAATTCAAGCGGTTCGATTTAACGTCGTTGCGCACGGGCGTGATGGCGGGCGCGTTGTGTCCCGAAGCACTGATGAAACGCACGATTGCCGAAATGAACCTGCGCGAGATCACGATCATCTACGGCCTGACCGAAGCTTCGCCCGGCATTACGCAAACGCGGCGCGACGATACGCTCGAACACCGCACCCAAACTGTCGGCCAGGTCTTGCCCGAAATGGAAGTGCGCATCGTTGACCCCCTCACGCGCGAAACCGCCGGCCCTGACCAGCCCGGCGAATTGTGCGTGCGCGGCTACAACGTGATGCTCGGCTATTACAACAACGCCGAAGCGACAACGGCCGCGCTCGATGCCGACGGCTGGTTGCGCACGGGCGATCAGGCGACGTTGGACGCCGACGGTTACGTGCGCATCACCGGGCGCATCAAAGACATCATCATTCGCGGCGGCGAAAACATCGGGCCCAAAGAGATCGAAGACTTGCTGCGCCAGCACGCGTCGGTTTCGGACGTGTCTGTTTACGCCGTCAAAAGCGAATTCTTTGGTGAAGAGGTCGCGGCGGCGGTGCGGCTGAAACCCGGCGCGCCCGGTGTGGCGGCTACGGCGGATGAATTGAAAGCCTTCTGTCACGACAAACTGGCGCGCTTCAAAATCCCGAAGCACTGGCGTTTCGTCAACGATTTCCCGCTGACCGCGTCGGGCAAGATTCAAAAGTTCAAGCTGCGCGAAGCGCACGAACAGGAGCTGGGTCAACAGTAGACGCGCTGGACGCCGTGTGTACAATGCCAGCGCGCTGGCCTGCGCCGGATGCCTGAACTCGAGGACGCGGAGGCCACCGCGCGGAACTGGGGAAAGACATGACCCACAATAAAAAACTATTCCTCTCCGCCGTCAGCAGCGAGTTCGCGGCCTACCGCACGCTGCTCGCCGCCGACCTCAAGCGACCCACGCTCGAGGTTGCCGTGCAGGAAGACTTCCTTGGCACTGGCGCCACCACGCTGGAGAAACTCGACATCTATATCCTTGCGTGCCACGGCGTGATCCACCTCATCGGCAAAGCCACCGGCGCCGTGCCGGAGGAAGTCGCCGTCGCGAAGTTGCTCAAAAAATACCCCGACTTCGCAACCAAGCTCCCGCCACTCGCCGCGCACCTTGCCAAGCCGCAGCCTGGCTTTTCCTACACGCAGTGGGAGGCGTATCTCGCCATTTACCACGAACGCCCGCTTTTCATCTATCGCCCGAAGGATTTTGAACTCGATGCGCTCAGTGTCCCGCGCGGAGAGAAGTTCGTTTTCAGCGCCACCGAGGCGCAGGCGCAGAAAGAACACTACCAGCGCATCAGCACCCTGGAGCGCGACCGCGAGGAGTTCCTCAATGAAGAGCGCCTCAGCTCCGCCGTCCTACGCGACCTGGTGGAGATTCTGCCCCGGCTGGAGCCGAGCATCGAAGTCCCCGCCACCAGGCTCCGCCACACCGCCGAGCGCCTCATCGGGCGCGACGAAGACCTCGCCCGCCTCGATGCCGCCTGGAACGATACCCGCAAAAACGTCGTCATCGTCCGCGCCTTTGGCGGCATGGGCAAAACCTCCCTCGTTGCCTCCTGGATGGCCGAGTTGGCGCTGAAGAACTGGCGCGGCGCCGAGCGGGTCTTCGACTGGTCCTTTTACAGCCAGGGCACGAACGACCAGCGCGCCGCCTCCGCCGACATCTTCATCGCCGCCGCCCTCGCGGCCTTTGGCGACCCCGACCCCACGCTGGGTTCCGCGTGGGATCGCGGCGCGCGGCTCGCCCGTCTGGTGGGAAAAGTGCGCTGCCTGCTCGTGCTCGACGGCCTGGAGCCGCTGCAATACCCGCCCGGCCCGACGGAGGGAAACCTGAAGGATGCCGCCATCGAAGCCCTGCTCAAAGGCCTCGCCGCCCAAAACGCCGGGCTGTGCATCGTCACCACGCGGGAGAAAGTCCCCGACATCCAGCAGCATTACGGACGCACGGCCGGCGACATCGCCCTCACCGCGCTCACCGACCTTGCGGGCGCGGCCCTGCTGCACCACCACGGCGCCACGCGCGCCGGGGCCAAAGCGATCGCGCCCGCTGACCAGACGCTGCAAACCGCCAGCCGCGAAGTGCGCGGACACGGCCTGACGCTGCAATTGCTCGGGCAGTATCTGCGGCTCGTCGAAGGCGGCGACATCCTCAAACGCGACACCGTCCGGCTCGCCGATGCCGACCACGAATACCAAAACGACGCCACCCGTCCCTACGGCCACGCCTTCAAAGCCATGGAAGCCTACGAGAAATGGTTCCAGCGCGAGGGCGAGCGCGGCCGGCGCCAACTCGCCGTCCTGCGGCTGCTCGGCCTCTTCGACCGCCCCGCATCCGGGAGCTGCCTCGACGCCCTGCGGAAAGAGCCGGTCATCGCCGGGCTGACCGAGCCGCTCGTCGGTCTGGCTCCCCGCGACTGGACCCTCGTCGCCAGCCGCCTGGAGGAAATCAATCTGCTCAGCGTGCAGGCCGATGGCGGACTCGACGCGCATCCGCTGCTGCGGGAATACTTCGCCCGGCGCGTGCGCGAGCAGCAGCCCGAGGCGTGGCGCGCCGCGCACCGGCGGCTCTACGAACACCTCTGCGCGAGCACGCAGGAAGGCGACCAGCCCACGCTCGAAGACCTCCAGCCGCTCTACCAAGCCGTGGCCCACTGCTGCCAGGCGGGGTTGCAGCAAGAGGCGTGTGAAAAGGTTTATTTCACGCGCATCAACAAGGGACAGGAATTATACAGCACGAAAAAACTAGGTGCGTTCGGTTCTGACTTGGGAGCCGCCGCCTGTTTCTTTGAGACCCCTTGGAGCCGCATCTCGTCCGCGCTCACAGAAAACTGGCAAGCGTGGTTGCTGAACGCGGCTGCATTTTTCTTGCGCGCCTTGGGCCGGCTGACCGAGGCCCTCGAGCCGATGCGGGCTGGGCTGGGGATGCGCGTCAAGCAGGACAACTGGAAAGAAGCCGCGATCAGCGCCAACAACCTGAGCGAGCTGGAGCTGGAGCTGGGCGAGGTGGCCGGGGCGGTGGGGGACGCCGAGCAGTCCGTGACCTACGCCGACCGCAGCGGTGATGCGGATTGGCGAGGTATCACGCGTACGATCCATGCCGACGCCCTGCATCAGGCGGGCCGCCGGGATGAGGCGGAGGCGCGATTCCGCGAGGCCGAGCAGATGCAGGCCGAGCGCCAGCCCGACTACCCGCTGCTGTATTCGCTGAGTGGCTTCCAGTATTGCGACCTGCTCTTGACGGAGGCGGAGCGTGCCGCGTGGCAGATGGGGAATGCGGAACGCGGAACGCGGAATGCGGAATTGATGGAAGCCTGCCGCGCCGTCTCCAAGCGCGCGGAGCAGACGATCAAGATTGCCGAGCGCAACAACTGGCTCCTCGACATCGCCTTCGGCCACCTCATCCTGGGCCGCGCCACGCTCTACGCGGCGATTCTGGAACAATCCGCAATCCGCAATCCGCAATCCGCAATCGACTCCGCCGTGTCCAGCCTCCACCGCGCCGGCCAGCAAAACTATCTCCCGCTCGGCCTCCTCACCCGCGCCTGGCTGCAGAGCCTGAGCAGCGCGCGCACCGGCCCCGAGAGCGCGCAGAGCGACCTGGACGAAGCCTGGGAAATCGCCGAGCGCGGCCCGATGAAACTCCACATGGCCGACATCCATCTTTACCGCGCCCGGCTGTTTGGAATGCGGAGTGCGGAAGGCGGAAGGCGGAATGAAGAAACGGAACCGTATCCGTGGGACTCGGCGGCGGCGGATTTGGCGGCAGCGGAGAAGCTGATCAACGAGTGCGGCTACGGACGCCGCAAAGAAGAACTCGAAGACGCCAAGCGGGCGCTGCTGGGCGGCTGACCCTGGGTAGGCACCGCTTCCAGCTTCCAGCGTGCGGTCTCGGCATCAGACGCGACAATGCCGGAGGGTTTTCCTGCGGCATTCACCGGTCTCACGCCACGCCCGCACGCTGGAAGCGATGCGTACCCAGGCTGTACCCAGGCTGCAAGACAACCAACACCATGACCAAACCAATCATCACCCGCGCCCAATTCCCCTTCTGGTTCCCCATCGAAGTCCGTTGGGGCGACATGGACGCGATGGGGCACGTCAACAATTCGATCTACTTCCGCTATTGCGAATCGGCGCGCATCGCCTTGTTGCGCAGCTTGAATATCAAGGGCCGCGCCGAAGGCAGCACGCAAGGCCCGACGCTGGTCACGACCTCCTGCGATTTCAAACGCGAGGTCAAATACCCCGCCACGCTGGAGGTCGGCGTGCGCGTCGAAGCCCTCACGCGGCGCAGCTTTGCGCTGCAGTATGCGATGTTCTTTGCGGGGACGGAGGAACTGGCCGCTGTCGCCCGCAGCGTCAACGCCTGGGTGGATTACGCGGACAAACAAGCCATCGAAATTCCGGACGAATTGCGCACGGCCTTGGCGCAGTATCAAACCACGGGGCACACGGGGAAAGCATAGAAGACATGAACTTCTGCCCACGAAGGCACACGAAGAGCACACGAAGTTAGGCCAACGTCTTCGTGTCTGCTTCGTGTGGCTTCGTGGACGAGATGTTTCAACGTTGCGGCAATCCGCGCGCAAACACGCCCGGCCGGGTGCGTTTGAAGAGGGTAGTCAGTTAATTTAACTGAACCAAGCGCCCGCAATAAGATAGGGCTGGCCGGGCCCTCCGGAGTGGCATTTTTCACCTGTTCAACGGTGT
>JAYUCP010000069.1:0-6235 GCA_043740245.1 Acidobacteriota bacterium
GCCACGCCACCACGTTGCGCTTGGAACCGACCGAAGAAGAGCGCGCCTGTTATCTGGAACTGACCGGCCTGGTTGCGCAGGCGCATCGCAAAGCGCCCACGCAGCAGCGGCTGGCGTTGCGTTATCTACTCTCGGCCGCCGGTTCGACCAGCGCCACGGCGGCGGGCGCCATCGGCCGTTACATCGAAAACAACCACACCAACGGGGCCAACTGCGAATGGCGCAAGCTGCGCGAGCGTTACGCCGCCATCGCACCCAGCAGCAAGGAACAGGCATTGCTCGAATTGCTGCAACGCAATCCCGCCGAAAAGAAACTCGTCTTCGTGCATCACCGCGAAACGCTGCACCGCCTGGCGGCTCTGTTAAAACACGCGGGCCACGACTGCGAACAGTTCGAAGGCGGCATGAGCGGGCCGCAAAAGGACGCGGCCGTGGCGCGCTTCCGCGACGAAGCGCCCTTGCTGCTCTGCACCGAATCGGGCGGCGAAGGGCGCAACCTGCAATTCTGCAACACGCTGATCAACTTCGATCTGCCCTGGAACCCGATGGCGATTGAACAGCGCATCGGGCGCATCCACCGCATCGGCCAGCCACGCGAAGTGTTTGTTTTCAACCTCGCCGTGCGCGACACACTGGAAGAGCATGTGCTGCGTATCCTGGACGAGAAGATCAACATGTTCGAACTGGTCGTCGGCGAAATCGGCGAAATCCTCGGCGAACTGGATGACGAGCAGGACTTCGCCGCAATGGTCTACGCCGCCTGGGTCGAGACGACCGCAGCCGAACGCGGCACGGCCCTAGAGCAACTGGGCGCGCGGCTGGTCGAAGCCAAACAGCAGTATGACGAGGTGAAGGTGTTGGACGAAGAGTTGTTCGGCGAAGAGTTCGTGACGGATTGAGCAATGCCAGGCGCTGCTCAACCTGCCGTTACAACAGGCGCGAAAGCGTCTTGTTCGACTTGCTTGAGACGCGACTCGAAGGCATCCAGCCGGTCATCCAATTGGTCGAAACGCCTATTTACGTTTTGGTCAAGATAGCCAAAGCGGGATTCCAGCGTGGTGAGCCGGGATTCCAGGGCGATGAACCTGGCGTCTACGCTTTGTTCGAGATAGGTAAGCCTGGCATTCAGGCTTTGGTCGAGTAACGTTAAACGGGATTCGAGAGCCGTAATACGGATACTGACGGCCTCGAACTTTGCGTCGAGGAACTTTTCCAGCCCCGCGAATTTTGTGTCGAAGCGCTTTTCCAAACCCTCAATGCGCTTGTCAAGCTGGAGCGACTGTAGCCAACTCGCCGCGAAGACACTCAGGATAAAAGCGGCCGCGGCAACAGTGACGATGATAATGTTTGGATTCATAGGCTGCACCTCGGCGCGAACTCTATTTGATTGCTGAAATATGCGCAAGCGACTGCTCCCTGAACGAAAGAAAAATGACGACCGACACTTCAAATCACTTCCGCAACTTCGCCGCCAGCCTGCTCGAATACGAAGGCGCGCTGGTCGAAGCCCTCGAACCCGCCGGGCTGGAAGCAATGCTGCCCGAACCGTTGCAGCAGCAACTGCACGCGCCGGAGTTCTTGCGGCTGGGCTTCGCGGCGGAACTGCCCGCCGATGCCGAGCGCGCCAGCCTCGAATCGAATTGGCTCGAACGTTTCGCGCAATTGTTGGGCGGGCGCGGCCAGCGCCTGGTCTTCGTCACGCCCGCCGATTTGCCGCCGCCAGCCAGCCTGGAACGCGCCATCGAACGCGCGGTCGAATTGCAAAACGCCGTCTACCGCCTCGCCAACATCGAACCGGCCTGGACACGCTATCTGCTCTGCGTCTTCCGCTACGCCGCCGTCTCTGACGAGAAGCGCGAGGCCCTGGTCAAGCTGGGCTTCAATCTGGCGAATGGCAGCACGCCCGATCCTTTTGTCGAAACACTGCTGGCCGCAGCCTTGAGCACTGAGACAAACGAGGCCGCACTCAAACCAGCGGCGGAGCAGTTACCGCCAGATTGGCCCGCCGCGCGCCTGCAACGCGCCGTCACCGTCGCCCTGCCGCAACGCGTGCGCGCGCAACTCAATCCGTTTGTGAACGGCATGCAACGCCGCCTGGAACGCGATCTGGCGCGCGTGCACGAGTATTACACCGGGTTGCGCGCCGAAGCCTGGCGCAAGCTGCACAAGCCCAAGGGCGACGCCGCCCGCGAACAGTTGCGCCTGGACGCCGCCGCGCGCGAATACCAGGCCAAAGTCGCCGACCTCAAACAGAAGTACGCGCTTACGGTCAAAGTCGAATTGATCCAAACCCTCGAACTGCACTGCCCCGTCCAACGCGCCACGCTGCTCATCAAACGCCGCAAAGGCGAACGCAAGCTGCCGCTGGACTGGAACCCGTTGGCGCGCCAATTCGAACCGCTGCCCTGCGAGTGGAGCTTCGTGGCGGATGGGCCGCGCGTGGTGTGCGACGACGCGCTGCATCTGGTCAGTTCGGCGGGCCACGCGGGTTGTGTGCAATGCGGGAAGGAGTTTTGCCGGGCCTGTGCGCGGCGTTGTCCGAAGTGCGGGAAAGAAGCTGGCTAACGGCTTATGGCTTGTCCGGTTTCTCTGGCAACTCTGGCGGCGGCAGGCCACGTTGCATGCGCAAGATGAGATTCTCGATTTGCAGACGGAAGTTTTCGCGTTCGATGGCTTGCTGCATCTTTCTGATGTTCGAGTTGCAGTTCCAGTCGCAACATGCGCTCAGATAGACGATAACCGTCGGTATTCAGGTCGCGCGCTGAACCATACAGTTCGCCAATTTGCTGGTCGTGCGTTTCTACGCGGCGGCTCAAATTGAAGGCATTGCGTACCAGGCTGATTAAGGTCTTCCACATGGCTTCTCCAGGTTGGCGCGAAGCAATTCTCGATAATGTTTTATGGCACGCCGATCACTTTCAATACACGCTTGAATGCGCTCGTATTCTTCCTGTCCACTTTGGAACTCGCGGCTCCACTGCTCAAGGAGCGCTTCCAGTTCCGCGCGTTCCGACGGGCCTATCGTCAACGTAATTGAGTCGTTCATTGTGGTTCCTCCTTGTTTACGAAACGCCGGCATACTAACAATCGCTGGCGAACCGTTCAAGCAGCTTTCAATCCAGCCGCCAGCCCCACAACGTGCGTTGCCGCGTGTAAAGCCGCACGGAATGATCGTGCTCGCCGGTCACGAGTTGCCGTCCATCCGGCGTAAAGGCGAGGGCCAGCGCGGGCGCGGTGCGCGTGCCGATCTCTTGCAACAGCTTGCGCGCGCCGACATCCCAGAGCTTGAGCGTTTTGTCATCGCTGATGCTGGCGAGGCGCTGGCCGTCGGGCGAATAAACGACAGCCCGGACGCGCGCCTTGTGCCGTCCGAGCAGTCCGAGCGGGCGTAGTGGCTCGGCTTGCCACAATTTGAGTTCGCCGGAGAGCTGGCCGGTGACGAATTGTTTGCCGTCGGGCGCGAGGCTGATCACATCGTCAGACGTGGCTTGTTTGCCGAGCAAGCGCCAGTTACCCGTCTCCCACAAACTGACAGAGCCGAAACCTACCCTCACCAAACGCTTCCCATCGGCAGAGAGCGCGACTTTGCCGCCCGCGCCTACGTCAGTGCCAAAATCGAAGATCATTTCGCCGGTCACGCTATCCAGTACCTGTCTTGAACCGATGATCCAACGCCCATCCAGTGAAATTGCCAGACTGCTATTATCCGCCGATTGCTTGCGCCACCGCTCGCGGCGTGTTGCCAAATCCCAGCGAATGACTTGCTCCTGTTGATCGCCGGAGACCAGCCATTGGCTGTCAGGCGACCAAGCCAGCGCCGTGATCCGCGAGCGATGACCGAGCAGCACGGCTTCCTTGCGCCCGGTGGCGGCATTCCAAATGATGATCGAAGTGTCTTCGCTGCCGGAGGCGATGCGCCGGCCGTCGGGCGAAACGGCGATTGCGCCGACCGGCAACCGGTGTTGATTGAGATTGGCCGCGCGTTCGCGGGCGACGACATCCCAAAGCAGAATCGAGCCGTCCCCGTGCGTCGAAACAACGTAGCGGCCATCGGGCGACCAGGCCAAGCTCCAAACATAGGAGGTGTAGTCCCAACGCAAAATCAACTCCTGCGTTGCGGCATTCCAAAGGATGATGTCTTCCGAACCGGTGACGACCAGTTTGCCATCGGGCGAGAAGGCGGCGGCGCGCCCGTTATCGCGGTGTACCTGCGGTTTCGTGACCGCTTGCTGCTTGACGGTATCAACAAAATGAACCGCGCCAAAGCTGTCCACCACCACCAGCCATGCACCGTCGGGCGAAAACGCCGCGCCTGACCCTATGGGATGCAAGAGGCCATCCACCTTACGCCCGGTCTCCACGTCACAAGCTATTGCATGGTTAAACAATACCCGGGGATTGTTCGGCGCAAAGTACAATGGCGCCCAATCTCCGCTCCCCAACGGCAGATCGCGTATCTTCTCCCAACTACCAGCGCGCCACAGCACCGCGCGGTCATCCGGATCTCTCGACGCCGTCGCGAGATACTTTCCATCAGGCGAAAAGGCAACGCCGGTCACTGCCGCGTGATGATCGCGTAACACGGCAGCTTGCGTCAGACTCGCCGCGTCCCACACGATCACTGTTTGATCCCAACTCGCCGTCGCAAAGTATTTGCCATCGGGCGCAAACGACACGGCCACGACGAAGCCTTTGTGATCGGTCAACTCCCTCAACAACTCGCGCCGCGCAAAATCCCAGACCAGCACCTTGCCGTCTTCGCCCACCGACACCAACAGACGGCCATCCGGCGAAAAGACAGCCCGCCGCACGCCTGCCGTGTGCCCGTCGCGCAAGATTTTCTCTTCCCACGTCTCGCTGAACGAAGCCCAAGCCGCCACCGCGACGAACAACGCGGCCAATGCCAACGCACCCGCGCCGAACCGCAGCATCCGGCGGCTCACTTTGGTTTCGCGCCGCCGTTGCAAGCGCCGCAGTTCAGCCAGCAACTCGTCCGCCGAAGCGAAACGCTCAGCCGGATTGCGCCGGATTGTCTTGCGCAAGATAGGTTCCAACTCTTTCGGTGCGCCCACGAGTTCGGCTTCTTCCTTGTCTGCCGACACCTGCCAAACCTGCGCGCGCGTCGCCCCGCCAAACAACTGCCGTCCGGTCACCATCTCGTGAATCACCAAGCCCAGCGAAAACAGATCGGTACGCGCATCCACTGTCAACCCACGCGCCTGTTCGGGCGACATATAGCTGGCGGTGCCGACGATGACGCCCGCCTTTGTGAGTGAGGGATGAGGGATGAAGGGTGAAGGATGAACAAGAGATTGCCCAACCTCATCCTTCATCCCTCCGCCTTCATCCTTCGCACTCAGCTTGGCGATGCCGAAATCGAGCAGCTTCACCAAGCCATCCGGTTTGACGATGATGTTTTCGGGTTTGAGGTCGCGGTGAATGATCCCGGCGGCGTGGGCGGCGGCAAGCGCGCTGGCAAGCTGGACGGCGAGGTTGAGCGTTTGCGCGGCGTCCAGTGCGCCTGCCCGCAAGCGCGCACGCAGGGTTTGGCCTTCGATGTATTCGCTGGCGATGAAATGGCGTTGCGCGTATGGCCCGCCCGCCACTTGCCCGATTTCATAAATGACCAGAATGTTCGGATGATTGAGCGCGGAGGCGGCGCGCGCCTCCTGCTCGAAACGGCGCAACGGCTCGGCTGCGCCGCCGAATCCGACGGGCAGGAATTTGAGCGCCACCGCCCGGCCCAACACCGTATCCCGCGCCAGGTAAACTTCGCCCATCCCGCCCGCGCCCAGCAGCGTTTCGATTTGATAATGATTGATCCGCTGGCCGCTGAGCGCGCCCGCTGATTCGGCGGCTACTTCCGACGCCAACAGTTTGAAGGCCGGTTCTTCGATGAAGCTTTCCGCCCGCGACGCATACGCGAGCAACGTTTCGGCTTCGCGGCGCAACGCCGCATCACCAGCGCAAGCGACGGCCAAATAGGCGGCGCGTTCCGCCGGGGCGAGTTCGCGCGCCGTTTGGCAAAGTTGTTTGAGCCGTTCCCAGCGTGCCTGATTTGTTTGTTCCATGATTGGGGTTCCCCTGTTGCGATTCGACGAGCCAGGTGCAGCCACACAGTTTGATTTCAGCCGCGCTAGCGGCGGTTGAGCTTAGCCGTGTCCTTTAGGGCACGCGAAGCGGCCAAACGAACGCCGGAGTCGCGGGGGGGGGGGGGGATAAAAGGCGCCCAAGA
>JAYUCP010000070.1:0-15534 GCA_043740245.1 Acidobacteriota bacterium
ACTTTAACGCTACGTTGGCGAAGCCCTTCAAGTGGACTTACAAAGGACGACCGCTTCAGGTCTAAACCAGAGGTAGAATTTCAGGAAAGCTCCACTAGGGCGACTCTTTGTCGTCAACAGCAAAGGTGAGTCCTCCTACCAGGCAATGCAACTGCGCGTTGACAGCCGCTATCTGGAAAACTATGGGCTGATCTTCAGCGCCAACTACACGCTCGGACGCTCGACGGATACGAACAGTGCGTTCTTCGATGCCGACGCGCTGCTGCTGCTGGACGAAGAGAATGATTTCGTCAACTTCAACCCCCTTTCTCGCTTTGAGACCAACACCTTCGGACGCGGCCTGCTAGACCCCTTTAATCCGCTGCTGGATCGCGGCCCGTCCGACTTCGACGTGAAGCATCGCGTAGCAACCAATTTTGTCTGGGAACTGCCTTTCGGCAAAAGCTCCAAGCAGCGGGCGGTGAAAAACCTCTTTACCGGCTGGACGTTGAGCGGCATTGTGACCGTTCAAGGGGGGCGTCCGTTCAGCGTGACTGATACATCCCTGTCTACACTCTCATCCAGCAACTCTCAAAGCGACTTGGTGCGCCCGAAGGTCACGGGCAGTCTTCCCGAACCAACGCTGAACGCCAGCCCCGTACAACCGAACACCTTTCTCTATCTGCCGCTGAGCAATCCCTACAATGTCGGCGGCAAAGGCGCCACGACCACGCCTTTCAATCGCGGGCCGGCGTTGAATGGACCTTACGATGGGATTCTGGGACGCAATACTTTTCGCGCGCCGGGTGTCTGGACGACCGATGTCGCCGTGCGGCGCAATATCGCGCTGAGCCGGGTCAGGGAGGGCGTGCAATTGCAACTGCGCGCCGAATTCTACAATCTCTTCAATCACGCCAATCTCTTCGTCAACCCGCTCTCGGTCGATATTCTTGAGCCTTCTTACCGTGTGGCGCAGGGCGAGCCACGCGTGCCGGGGGTGACGGCGTCTTTCGGCGGGATTCCGCGCCAGATCATTCTAGCGGCTAAATTCAGCTTTTAAGCGCGTAGTGGCGCGGTTCGGCAACTTGCTGAGCCGTGAATGAACGATGAGCAAAGGCGGCATCCAGCAGCGGTCTAAGAGTTGGCAAGAGCGTCTGGTGATCGGGTTGATCATCGCTTTGCTGGCGCAGCCTGTCTTGCCGCTGCTCTTGTTGGCACAACAGCAGCCCGCGCCAAGATCAGTCACCCCGGATGTCCGGCATGTCCCAATCACGCGGCTGCCTGACAGCTCGAAGCGGTGGGCGTTGATTATCGGGGTGGACAAGTACGAGACCATCCGACAGCTCGAAGGCGCGGAGAATGACGCCAAACACCTGGCCGAGGCACTCATCAAATATGCTGGCTTTCCAAAAGATCAAGTGATCCGGCTCTCAACCAATCAGGAAAATCCTCGTTTCCAACCCACGCGGGGCGCTATTGAGTTCATGCTCAGTTTTGTGATTCAGAATGTCCCGCCAGATGGGTTATTGCTGTTTGCTTTCTCCGGTCATGGTATGGAGATAGATGATAAAGGTACGAAGCGAAATTGCCTGCTTCCGAAAGAAGCCGCCCATAAAGACGACGATCCGAACGTAGTGCTGCGCAGCAGTATTGACCTGGAGAAAGTCAAGCAGGACATCGAGAAGAGAGGGATCCAGCAGGTTATTATGCTGATTGATTCCTGCCGCGATGACCCAACCAAAGGCGGCAGAAGCATCGGGGCCGACAATACCGCGACCGAAAGTTACCTGAACCGCTTCAACTTCAACGAACAGAACAGCAAGATCAAAGCCTTCGTCGTCCTGCACGCCTCGCAAGCCGGGCAACGCGCCTGGGAATACCCGAAAGAGAAGATGGGCTTCTTCACTTGGGCCATCGTCCAGGCGCTCACGGGCGGTGAAGAAGGCCGCGAGGCAGCCAACCAAGAAGGCAAGGTGACGCTGGGCGGACTGATCAAGTACCTTGAGCAGAAGCTCCCGGCCAAGGTCAAAGAAGTGCTGCAGGAAAAACAGGAACTGCGCTACAACATCTCCGAAGCCTACGGGGCCAACGAATTGGTGTTGGCTGTCGTGCCGCACACACGCGGCGCGCGGCCCAGTGGTGACGCGCTTGGTGCTTCGCCTGAAATTGATCGAGGTTACTGGCGTGCGGTCAAGGAATTGAATTCGCTAGAAGCCTACCGGGGTTACCTCAAAGACAGTCCCAACGGCCAATTCGTTGAAGAAGCCCGGCAAAATATTGCCAAGTTCGAGCCGGTCAATTGGACAAAAGCTGAAAGCACAAAAAATCCGGTGGACTACCAAGTCTACCTCGACTACTTCCCTACAGGCCCGCACGCCGCTGAAGCCAACAAACTCCTGGCGGCAAGGCGCCGGGAGCAGCAGGAAGAGGCCGACTGGCAGCAAGCCAAACAGGAGAACACCAAGGTCAGCTATCGCTTTTACAGCTTTACCTATCCGGCCGGCAGGCACGTCAGTGAAGCCAATCTTGCGGTGACCAATTTGGAGAAGAGCGAGGAAGGTCAACGTGAGGATGACACCTGGGTGCGGGCCGTCAGCAGCAGCAACAGCATCGCTGGCTATCAGGCTTATCTCAAGGAGTATCCGCGGGGGCGCTACGCGGCGGATGCCAATAGCTCGATAGCCGAGTTGCGCAGGCACGAAGAAGAGCGGCGTGAGAATGACGCCTGGGAGCTGGCGAAGAAGGGCCAGAGCAGCGCTGGCTATCAAGCCTATCTCAAAGATTTCCAGAACGGCCCTCATGCGGCTGACGCAAATGCCGCGCTCAGCGCGATCAACCAGCGCGAAGAAATGGCGCGCCAAGTGGCGCTTGACGACGCCGCGTGGGAGAAGGCCAGGAACCTGGGCAGTCTCCAAAGCTATCAGGAGTACCTGACTGCTTATCCGCAAGGCAGCTACGCTGCATTGGCCAACACCGCACTCACCACGCGCAGGCTTGCGGAAGAAGAAGACACCGCGTGGAAACGGGCCAAAGACGGCGCGAGCAAGCAGAGTTATCTCGATTATCTCAGTGCCTACCAGCAAGGCCGCTTCGTCGAGCGGGCGCGCCGGAGCATCGCCGAGCTTGAACGCCTCGAAGAGGAGCAGCGCCGCCTCAACCTCGAAAACGCCGCCTGGCAACTGGCCAGGAATGCCAACACGCTGGCGAGCTTGCAGGCCTACCTGAGAGATTACCCGGCGGGCCGCTTTGTCACAGAAGCAGGGAATAGCCTCGCCGCAATCGAGCGCGCCGCAGCGATCAAACGCGAAGACGCCGACTGGCAGCAGGCGCAGCAGGGCGCGAGCGTCGCGGCTTATCAGACTTATCTGACCGCCTACCCACAAGGCCGCTATCTCAACGAAGCGAATAGCTGGCTGACCGAAATCCGCCAGCGCGCAGAGCAACAGCGTTTGGCCGCGCTCGAAACCGAAGCCTGGGCGACGGCCCAACGCGGTGCGACCCTGGCGGCTTATCAAACTTATCTGACGGCTTATCCGAATGGCCGCTTCGTCACGGAGGCAGGCTCGGCGATAGTCGAAGCGCGGCAGCTTGAAGAACGCCGCCGCCTCGCCGCCGAAGATGCAGTCTGGACGCAGGTCAAGCAAGACAACACGCTTGCAATTTTTCAGGCTTACCTCAAGGCGTATCCGCAGGGCCGCTTCATCACTGAAGCCAACAACGGCATCGCCGCGCTCAACCGTCTCGAACTGGACAAGCGCGAGAACGCCACATGGACACGCGCGCAGCAGAGCGCGAGCGTGGCGGCCTATCAAGCTTATCTAGCCGAGTATCCGCAGGGCCGCTTCGTCACCGATGCCGCCAAGGCGATCACCGCGCTCAAGCGCGTCGAGGCTGCGCAACGGCTTGAAGCGACAGAGGCCACCGCCTGGAAACAGGCCCAACAGAACGCGAATCTCGCCGGTTATCAGGCTTATCTGCGTGACTACCCAACCGGCAAGTTCGCCGAGGAGGCGCGTAAGGGCCTTGCGGAATTCGAGCGCATCGAAGCAGAGAACCGCCAGCGCGCAAACGAAAACAATGCGTGGCAACAAGCTCAGCAGGGCGCAAGCTTGCAATCCTATCAAAGCTACCTGGCACAGTATCCTGCCGGACGCTTCGTCGCCGACGCGAACAAAGAGTTGGCGACAATTGAAGACGCTGATTGGGCGCGCTCCCAGCGCGGCGCGAGCATTGAGAGCTATCAAGTCTATCAGACGAGCTATCCCAATGGTCGCTACGCTACCACCGCGGGCAACGCCATCGCCGAGTTACGGCTCGCGGCGCTTGATGAAGCAGCCTGGCAACGCGCACAGCAGGACACGAACGTCTCGGCTTATCAGTCCTATCTGACTGAATATCCGCGAGGCCGCTTTGTCACCGAAGCCAATCAGCGCATTACCGACTTGAACTTGGCGGCGGAAGCGCAGCGCGTGGCTGCCCTCGATAACGCGGCTTGGCGGCAGGCACAGCAGAACGCCAGCACCACGGCTTATCAAACTTATCTCAACACCTATCCGAAAGGGCGCTTTGTGAAGGAAGCCACGCTTCGACTCGACGAATCGAAGCGGGTCGAGGAAAATCAGCGCCGCGCCGCGCTTGATGAAGCGGCGTGGACGAGCGCCCGCACCAACGCAAGTTTGGCGACTTACCAAGGCTATCTGGCAACCTATCCAAATGGGCGCTTCGCCACCGACGCAAACAACGCCATCGCCGGGTTGAACCGGCTCGAAGCGAACAAGCGCGAAGACGACCTCTGGCAGCAGGCCCAAAAAGACAACACGCTCGCCGCTTATCTGTCCTACCTGACGGTCTACTCCGCCGGCCGCTACGTCGAAACTGCCAACCAGCGCGTGACCGAAATCAGGCAGGGGCAAGACCTGATCGCGGCGGATGAGAATGCCTGGCAAACCGCCCAGACCGGTGCCAACCTCGCCGCTTACCAAGCCTACTTGAAGGACTATCCGAACGGACGGTACGTGACAAGCGCCAACAATAACATCGTGGAGTTCAATCGGATCGAAGCCAACAAGCGCGAAGACCAAGCCTGGGAGCAGGCGCGCAACAGCGCAAGCCTCACCGGGTATCAAGCTTACCTGACCGACTATCCGGCAGGCCGTTTTGTTGAGGAAGCCAACAAAGGCGTGGCCGAGTTCACCCGGCTTGAAGAGGCCAAGCGCGAAGAACAGCAGTGGGCTGACGCCAAGGGCCGCGCCACTATGGCCGACTATCGCGCCTATCTGGCGAGCTACCCGAAGGGCCGTTTCGCCGTCGAGGCTGAGAGTTTGATACGCGCCATCGAAGCCGGGCAAGAGGACACTGTTTGGGAGAAGGCCCGAAAAGATACCAGCCGCGCGGCGTTCCAGACGTATTTGTCGGCCTACCCCAACGGACGTTTCGCGGCTGAGGCTAATACCAGAATGGCCGAATTGAATAACGCAGCAGCGCTCTCGACCATACTCACGGCCCCGATCACGCCGCGCGTCTATCCCTACAACACCAAGCTTCTCAAGGCGACCGGTGAGGGTTGGGAGCTGACCAGGCGCAAAGCCAATGGGTTTACGCAGGAACTCGGCAATCAAGTCGCGCTGGAAATGGTGGCGGTTAAGGGTGGTAGTTTTTATATGGGCACGAGCAAGGGCGAGGTAACACAGGTGTTGGAGGAGTACAAACGGTATCAACTTGATCCTGCGCTCGCCGAAAAGCTGGTCGCGCGGCAACAACCGCCACACCGCGTCAAAGTCGAGGCCTTCTACCTCGGCAAGTACGAAGTCACGCAGGCGCAATGGCGCGCGGTGGCTGGGCTGCCCAAGGTGAAGCGCGAGTTGAATCCAAACCCAGCCTATTTCAAAGGCGCTGAACAGCCCATCGAACAAGTCTCGTGGGAGGATGCCGTGGAGTTCTGCGAACGGCTTTCGCGCGCCAGCGGGCGGCAGTACCGTTTGCCGACTGAAGCCGAATGGGAATACGCCGCACGGGCAGGCAGCAGCAGCGCCTTTGCTTTCGGCGAGACGCTGACGACGCAGGTGGCCAATTATCACGGTAGCTATCGTTACGGGGACGGGCCACTCGGCGAGTATCGCGGGACGACGGTCAACGTGGGCAGTTTGGATGTGGCCAATGCTTTTGGTTTGTTCGACATGCACGGCAATGTGTCGGAGTGGGTGCAGGACGCCTGGCGCGAAAATTACCGTGCGTCTGGTGTGCTGGTGAATGTATCGAATTGGGGTGACCGGATGCGCGTGATTCGTGGCGGCTCGTGGAATGACCGCGGCAGTTATTGTCGCTCCGCTCACCGGACGCAGTATGAGTCCTATCTCTATAGCCAAACCATCGGCTTTCGCGTGGCGCTGAGCGCGCCTCCGTCAAGCAAGTAACGGCATGACGTTATGATTGGCGAAATCGTCGGCAATTATCGCATCACCAATCTACTCGCTTCGGGCGGGATGGGAGATGTTTATCGTGGCCGTCACCTCGAGTTCCCGCGCGATGTCGTGATCAAAACTATCCGGCTCGACAATTTCTCAATCAACTTGCACGACCATCTCAAAAAACGGTTCCGGCGCGAAGCCTTGATTCAAGCCCAACTCGATCATCCGCACGTCGTCCGTGTTTACGAATTCATCCCCGCCGCCGCCAATTACTATCTGGTGATGGAGTATGTGAACGGCATCAGTCTGGCTGATTTACTCAAGCAGGGACCACTTGAGCCGAAGCGGGCGCTACAGATTTTCAAACAGGCGCTCGAAGCGTTGGATTACGCGCATCATCACTTCAGCTACGAGGACGAAGTCGGGCAGCGTCACACCGGGATCATTCATCGCGACATCAAACCGGCCAACCTACTGCTGGATCAGACGGAGCGTTTGAAACTGACTGACTTCGGCATCGTCAAGCTGATTGGTGTGAGCGGCTTGACGCGGGTGGGGTTCAATCCGGGGACGATTGCTTATATGTCGCCGGAACAATTGCTTGCGGTGGATGAACTGGATGCGCGCTCGGACCTTTACAGTCTGGGCGTGACGCTCTATGAAATGCTCGCCGGGCGCGTGCCGTTCGAGTACGCAGCGGACGGCTCCGAGTCTCCCATACGCAAAGGCCATCTGGAATTGGAGCCGCCACCGTTGACGCAATTCAAACCGGAGATTGATGAGACGTTGCATGCTATCGTGCGGCGCGCGCTCAACAAAAATCGTGTGGAACGGTTTCAGACGGCGCTGGAGTTTATTGATGCGCTGGAGGGCTATGAACGGCGGATGGCAGAACTTTACGCCACTCGTCTCAGGGATGACTCGGCTTCGGCCCCTACCTTGCTAGATCACCAGTCAAGGCTGTGGTCGCAGCCACCTCCCGCTGAGCCGCCGCCGGAGCCAATGCCCCTTCTGACCGGCAATCTCGCGGGAGCGAAACAATCTTCAACCTTGTCGCGAGACGAGCGTAGTGCACAATTGAGCGCCAGGGAGCCAGTTGCCACTCCGATCATTATTCCTGTGCCGTCACCACCAAAGAAAGCAGAGTTGCCAGTCAAACCACGTTGGTGGCTGCGGCCAATAGCCGCGCTCGCGCTCTTTCTCTTTCTGCTCGCCGGCTTGGCGTGGTGGTATCGTGCGGCGACGACACGGATAGAAGAGATGCGCTATTCCGTGGAGTATCAAACGTCGGATGACCACACCCTCCGGACGAGTGGAGCCGAGTTGCTGCCGGTGGAGACACCGCTCACCCTTCAATTCCATCCGCGCACTAGCGGTTATCTCTATCTGATCGCGCCGAGTATTAAGGATAATATCCCTTTCACGATCTTGACCGCTCAACCGGGCGGTAGTCGCTTGGCAGAAACGAACCGCGTGGAGGCCGACCTCCCTTATAGGTTGAATGTGGAGAAAGGCCCTAATACGATCACCGTCATTTTCTCGGATAAGACCCTGACCACTCCTCTTTTCCTCACCCAACCTGCCGAACACGCGCTGACCAGGGCTGAGGAACTTGAGCTGGTCAACTTTCGACAGCAATACGCCGCCGGAGTTTCCATCCAAGCGGGTGCTCAGGAAACAATCATTACGCGGCGCTCAGCGGCTGGCAACAATCCGCTGATTTTTGAGATGACACTAACGGGCCGCTGAAGCTATCTGCCGAAGCGTTTTACCAACGAGGAGGTAACAAAATGAAATTCAAAGAGTGTTTGCTGTGCGTGTTTATCCTGGGGATTGCGTCACTCACCAGCCAGACGCAAGACCAGCCTGCCGGTGCCAGTTCGCGTGGGGTCAAGCCGATAGGTGTGAAGCCGGTGGATAAATTTGTCGAGACACGCCAACCGACGCCACCACCGGCGACTAGACGAGTAGCACTTCCTGCTAACAATCGTCGGCTTCCGCCAACCACTCCCATCGGCCTCGGGTTGACGATCTATCGCCAGAGCCTTAACGGTGAATGGATCAGCATTGCCCCAACCCAGGCGTTTCGCACCAGCGATAAAATCCGCTTTCTCATCGAGACCAACCGAGACGGTTACTTATACCTCTTCAACGTTACCAATCAAGGTTCGCCTGTGATGATCTTCCCAGCGGGCGATCTACACCAAGGAGCGAATACCGTCAAAGCACATGTTCCCTATGAGATTCCCAACCAGAAAGCATCTCAACCGTGGCTCGAATTTACGGGGCCAGCCGCCGCAGAACGGATGTACATTCTGTTCGCACGCAGGCCGTTGCCCGGCGTGTTACATGACCAGGCGCTCGTTGCTTATTGTCAAAAGAAGCAGCAACGAAACGAAGAATGCATCTGGGAGCCTTCCCGGTCGGAATGGGCACGGCTGGTAGCGCACGCTGAAGGTGAGTTGGTCGGCACGGCGGATTCCACTATCGGTCAGGCCCAATCCGCGACATTGCGTGAAGCCGTGAGTCGCGGTATCCGGCATCCAGCCAATGCGCCAGTGCCGACGTTGGTAAAGCTGCGTGCATCGTCACAGGCCAAAAAGGTGATGTTGTCGGTTGAACTCACCCACAAATAAACAAACACCTTGCTTGGCTAAGGTGAGCGAATTTTACTCGCTTCCCTGGCGCTCTGCCGACGGGCTAAATCAGAACACGCAACTTTGGGACACTGCTTTTCACCACGGAAGACACCAAGGCACGAAGAAGACCTACCAGGAAAGAAGGTTTTCTTTATCTTCTTCGTGCCTTGGTGGTTTCAACTGTCCCAATAGCGTTGCCGCCACTCAATTAAGACATCACCTACAGCGATAACAACAACACGATCTCGCCCGATTTGATGCTGTTGCATCCGAATGGCGGCTTGTGCGATGCGGTCGGCCAGGACGGCGGGTTACGGGCGGGCGAACTCGACGGTGTGATCCAGCATTGGTAGGTGGGGCACGCGCAAGGCGGAAAAAGTTGCGGCGGGTTGTCACGTTTCTCTGTGCTTGTGCGTGATGTGGGTAGCTACGAAAACTTTTGCGAGAACGCGGGAGGACACCATGACCCAAACAAAACCAGTAGCGATCATCGGCGGCGGTTTGGCCGGATTAACAACGGCCATCTGGCTGGCGCGCGCGGGCACACCCGTGACCGTGTATGAAAAGGCGCGGCACGTGGGCGGGCGGGCGTTGACCGAAGAGCGCGGCGGCTTTCACTTCAATCTCGGCCCGCACGCGCTTTACACCAAAGGTGCGGCAGCGCGCATCTTGCGCGAGTTGGGGGTTGAATTCAGCGGACGCGTGCCGGCGCTGAATGGCGGCTATGCGCTGAATGAAGGCGCGAAACAAACCTTGCCGATGGGCTTTGCTTCGATGTT
This sequence comes from Acidobacteriota bacterium, assembly GCA_043740245.1. GTDB lineage: Bacteria > Acidobacteriota > Blastocatellia > RBC074 > RBC074 > JACPYM01. The sequence goes on from JAYUCP010000070.1 coordinate 9,805, forward strand.
GACGACTGGATTGTTGGGGCTGCCCGCGAAGCTGGAAACGGCCAAGCTCTTCGGCACGCTTGGCAAACTCGATGCGCAAGCGTTGCAAGGCGTGAGCGTACGCGCCTGGCTTGATCAAACATTGCAACAGACCCAAACACGGCGCGTGGCCGAAGCGTATTTGCGCTTGAGCACCTATGCGAACGATGCGGAACAGTTGAGCGCGGGCGCGGCGCTGGCGCAATTGCAATTGGCACTGGCGGGCAGCGTGTTGTATCTGGATGGCGGCTGGCAAACGCTGGTGGATAAGTTGCACGAGGCGGCAAAGCAGGCGGGCGCGCAGTTCGTCACCGGCACACGCGTGACGCGCATCGAACACAATGGCGCTGTGCAAGCCGTGCAATTACAGAACGGCAAACCTGTGCCAGTGGCGGCGGCGATTCTGGCGACAAGCCCGGCGGAAGCAAAAGCGTTATTGGATGACGGCGCGCAACACGCTTGGGCGCAGACGCCCGTGCCGGTCAAGGTTGCGTGTTTGGATGTGGCCTTGCAACGCTTGCCCGAAGCGCGCGCGCTGTTTGCCTTGGGCATTGATCGTCCGCTTTATTTTTCGGTGCATTCGGCGACGGCGCGCTTGGCCCCGGGGGATGGGGCGCTGATTCACGTTGCCATGTATCTGGGCGACGCAACGGCGGACGCGCCTGCGGTTGAACGCGAGTTGGAAGGCGTGCTCGATCTGTTGCAACCGGGCTGGCGCGCGGTCTTGGCCGAACGCCGCTTTTTGCCGAGCATGACGGCGGCGAACGCGTTGGTGACGGCGGCGCAGGGCGGTTATGCCGGACGGCCCAAGCCCGATGCGACAGGCATTCGCGGGCTGTTGCTGGCGGGCGATTGGGTCGGTGACGAAGGCATGTTGGCCGATGCCAGCGTGGCGAGCGGCAAACGCGCGGCGGAATTAATTCTGCAACGGCAGGCGCTGGCGGCGTTGGCGGCGTAAAGTATAGGACAGACGCAAAAGCACAGACAGGCATGGCACAAGAGCATGGAGTTCGGGCTTCAGCCTGTGTTCGTGACCTCCAAAGCAGGCTGAAGCCTGAACTCCATGCTCTTGTGCGTAAGTCCCGAAGGATTTCGATGAGCGCAGTTTCAACCACAACCTGGGACGAGCTTTTCCAAACGCACGAGCGCTTTTTGTGGGGCCTGTGTTACCGGCTGACTGGCAATGCGGCGGATGCGGATGATCTGGTGCAAGAGACCTTCGTGCGCGCCATGAAGCATCCGCCCGCGCGCACCGCTGAACCGTGGCGGCCGTGGCTGGTGCGTGTGGCGGTCAATCTTGGTCGTGATCTATTGCGGCGCAGGCGGCGGCAATCCTATGAAGGCATCTGGCTGCCTTCGCCAATTGAAACAGGCGATGAGTCAGCGCCGCCCGCGTATGAACCGGCGGATGCAGAGGGCAATCCGGCGGCGCGCTATGACATGCTCGAAAGCGTTTCGTTCGCCTTCCTGCTGGCGTTGGAAGCGTTGACTCCGCTGCAACGTGCGGTGTTGTTGTTGCGCGATGTGTTTGATTATTCGGTGCGCGAGACTGCCGCTGCATTGGGCATCAGCGAAGCCAACGTCAAGACGACGCATCTGCGCGCGCGCCGGGCAATGCGTGATTACGAACAGGCGCGCTGTGTGCCGACGCGTTCATTGCAGCAACAAGCCGGGCAAGCGCTCGAACGCTTCTTGCATTGTCTGCGCAGCAATGATGTAGACGGGATTGAAACCCTGCTGGTGGGCGCGGCGCGGGCGTTGAGCGATGGCGGCGGCGAATTCCACGCGGCGCGCAAGCCCATTGTCGGGCGCGACAAAGTACTGTTGTTTTATCGCACACTGGTTAAACAGGCGGGCACGAATTGGCGCATGGAAATGCGCTTTCTCAACGGCTTGCCCGCCATCGTCACCGAAGCGATTGAGCCGCAGGCGGGGTATGCGCCCCGCACGGCAATGTTGCTGGGCCTGGATGCCGACGGGCGCATCAATCGCGTCTATTCGGTGCTGGCGACGCGCAAATTGAAAGGGGTGAAGCGGGTTGAAGCGTGATTGCAATCGTTACGAGGAAGGGCGAAGTCTTTGGAGTGCGTGCGGCACAGGCCGCCGCTTTGGTAGTCCCTCGGCGTACTAAAATTCAAAGGACTACCAAAGCGGCGGCCTGTGCCGCGCGCACTCCAAAGACGCTGCGCGTCGAAACGCACAACAGCTTCAGCCTACTTCACCACCGGCACACGCAAATGCGACGGCGCAATCTTTGACCGGTAAATGCGCTGCGTCGCGCTGACGTAATCGGCGTCTTTGGCCTGAAAGATATTCGGCACGAACTTTTGCGGATTGCGATCAATCACCGGGAACCAGGTGCTCTGCACCTGCACCATGATCTTGTGGGCTTTCAGAAAGCGGTGATCGAGGTGGTGCAGATCAATCGTGTATTCGTTGACCGCGTTCGGCACAATCGGCAACGGCTTTTCAAAACCCTGGCGGAAGCGCCCGCGCAACACATCGTTCGCCACCATCAACTGATACCCGCCCATCTTCGGCTCTTTCGGATAATCGTCCGGGTACACATCAATCAGCTTCACGATCCAGTCGCTGTCGCTGCCGGTTGTAGCGGCAAACAGATGCGCGCTGAGTTTGCCGGTGATCGTTACGTCCTGCGTGAGCACCTCCGTCTGCCAATTCGCCACGTCGAGCCGTTGGCTGGCGAAGCGTTGATCTTCGACCAGCCAAGCGCCCCAGCCCGAACCGCGCGGATCATAAGTCGCTTCAATCGGGCGCGGACGATAGGGCACAGGGTTGCGCGGGTCTGAAACATAGCTGTCAAACGCGCGGCCCGCATCAGTGGGCGCGTCGAATGACAGCTTGCCGTCAGCGTGAAAGTAAAGCTGACGATCTTCGGTCAAATTGCGCGGCGGCCATTGGTCGTAGCTCTTCCATTCATTCGCGCCGGTTTGAAAAGTGATCGCTTCGGTCAGGCCCGCAGTGCCTTTGTCTTTCAGCCAATAGGCAAACCAAGGCGCTTCGATCTGTTCGCGGTAATGTTGCGAGGTGTTGCTGCCGAATTTGATCTTGCCCAGGCTGCTGCCCTCGCCGCGCGCCCAGCCGCCGTGATTCCAGGGCCCGGCGACAAAAAAGTTTTGCCGCTTGTCGTCGTGCGGTTCGAGCGTCTCGTAAATTTTGGTCGGGCCGTAAAAGTCTTCCTGATCCCACCAGCCCGCGACGTTGAGCAGCGGCACGTTGACCTTTTTCAGATAGCCCGCCATCGCCTGCTCTTGCCAAAATTGATCGTAGTTCGGATGGTTGACGAAATCGTTCCAGGTGGGAATCTTGCCGTGCAGGTATTTCTCGTTCACGTTCGAGAGCGCGCCCAAGCGCAGATACCATTCAAAGGTGTCGTAGCGGTCGAACTCAAACCGCGCCTGCTCCTTGTTCGTTTCCATCATCGTCGCGTATTCAAAGCCGTAGCTGAGGCGGAACGCGCCGTTGTGGTGAAAGTCGTCGCCCAGAAACATATCGGCGGGCGAAGCCTGTGGCGACGCACAGCGCAACGCCGGATGCGGCGCGAGCGTCGCCATCGCCGCCGTCCAACCCGGATATGAAATGCCCACGATGCCCACGCGCCCGTTGTTGTTGGGCACGTTCTTGATCAGCCACGCGACGGTGTCATAGGCATCGGTGACTTCGTCAATCAGCTTGGGATCGTTTTTGAGCACCGAGACGGGCGCGCGTTGCATCACGAACTGGCCTTCGGATTTGTAGCGTCCCCGGATGTCCTGAAACACGAAGATGTAACCGTCCGCCGCCAGCGCCTTGTATTTGCCTTGCGCCCAGCCCTGCCCGCTCGGCGCGTTGTAGGGCGTGCGTTCGAGCAGGATCGGCAGCGCTTCACGCGCGGTTTTCGGGACGAAGATGTTGGTGTTGAGCTTGATGCCATCGCGCATCGGGATCATTGCCGGCGTCAGTTCAAACGCCTGGGCGGCTTCCTGTTGTGTGCGAGCCTGTTTGGTTGCTGTGCAAAGGAAGGCAATCAGCACGGCAGCCAGCACGCTGGCATGGCGAAATATATTTTTCATGGTGGCACTCCGTTTGGGTTGAAGATCGGTCAACTTGCGCGCCCGAAAATACTGCTTTTCTGTTGCCGCGTCGAGCGCACGGTGTTGGTTTGGGCAAAACCTTTGTTGGGTTGATGCTCATCGAACCTGCCCTCCCTCACGGTCGGGCTACTGACACAGTGTCCCAATGTCACGTGTTCTGATTTAGGTCTGTGTCTCACTTTTGATTACACCCTTCCGTACAGATTTTAGCCGGGCTTGACTTGCTCCCATCCGCCAATCGGTTTAACGTGCGCGCTGTAATTCCACACGCATTTCGCTCGATCCGACAACGCCTAAAAATCAGGAGCCACTATGACCCGTCATTGCTTGCCGCTTACCGCTTGGTTATTGCTGTTTAGTTTGCTCGCGCCTGCCCCGCTCGTGCAGGTACAAGCCCAAGCCAAGAAACAGACCGACACGCGCCGCCTGCCCGGCCCCACCACCGCGCAGGGCGTGCTCTTGCCCAACGGTTGGACGCTCACACCCGCCGGGCAACAGATTCCCGTCAGCGATCTACCGATGAATATGGTCTTGAGCAAAGACGGGCGTTATTTGCTGACGACGACCAACGGCAACGGCGACCAGACGGTCAACGTGATTGACACGCAAAGCGGCCGGAGCGTGCAAAACATCATCGTCAAAAAATCCTGGCTCGGCTTGGAATTCGCGCCCGCTGGCAACCGCTTTTTTGTGTCGGGCGGCGATGACAACGAAGTATTGGTCTTTGATTTTGCCGCAGGCCATGCGACCGAAGCCGGCAAGATCAATTTGGGCAGCAGCACCTACCACGCCATGACTGAACGCCAGCGCGCCGAGGCGCGGCGCAAGGGCGCGGGCGAATACGCCTTCCCCGCCGGTCTCGCCGTCACGCCCGATGGCAAGTGGCTTTACGTCGCCGAGAACCTGAGCAACAAAGTGGCGGTCGTTGATCTGGCGACGCAGCAGGTCGTGACCAAGATCAGCGTCGGCGAATACCCGTATGATTGCCTGGCCGCGCCGGATGGCAAGCGTGTGTATGTCAGCAACTGGGGCGCGCGCAGCATCGCCGTGATTGACACGGCGACCAATCAAGTCACGGGCAACATTCAAACCGGCGATCATCCGAACGATCTGGAAATCACGCGCAACGGCAAAACACTGTATGTCGCCAACGCCAACAGCAATACGGTCTCGGTGATTGACACCGCGCAGATGAAAGAGGTCGAGGCCATCTCGACCGCGCTGCATCCCAAATCGCCAGCAGGCAGCACGCCCAACGCCGTCGCTCTCTCTCCTGACGAAAAGACTTTGTACATCGCCAACGCCGATAACAATGACGTGGCGATGGTGGACGTGAGCAAACGCGGCGCGGCCACGGTCAAAGGCTTCGTGCCGACCGGCTGGTATCCGGCTTCGGTGCGCGTCAGCCGCGATGGCAAGCGCCTGTTCGTCGCCAATGGCAAGGGCGTTGCTTCCGCCGCGAATCCCAAAGGCCCGCAACCCAAACCCGGCATGTCGCGCGCCGAGCGAAAAGATATTCAATACATCGGCAGCCTGCTCACTGGCACCGTCTCGCTCATCAACGTGCCCGGCCCCGCGCAACTCAAACAGATGACCAAACAGGTTTACGCCAATTCGC
>JAYUCP010000071.1:0-15532 GCA_043740245.1 Acidobacteriota bacterium
TCTGCGTAGCTTCCTGATAAGTTTGCGCCTTCGTCGAAACCAGCAGGCCGAAACCCAGCATTGTCAGAATGAACGGCGCGACCAACAGCATCAATAACCCGATGCTGCCGCGAATCGGCACACCGAATGCCCAGCGCATGAAAAAGAGAAGAATCAGCAATTCAACGTATGCGACAACGGCATAAGGCACGACTTTTCCGACCTTCAAGCCCAAAGGTTTGACCGGAGTCATGTACAACTGATCCAGCGTGCCGCGTTCGCGTTCGCGGACAATCGTGATGGCTGTCATCAGCACGGTCATCATCTGCATCAGCACGGCGATCATGCCGGGAATCAGAAAATTGGCCGAACGCGAATCGGGATTGAAAAGCATCTTCGGGCGCGCCTCGACCGGCAAGGTCGTGCGACCCGTCCCGCTCAACGCACGCTCCAGCGATTCGCGCAACGCCACGGCGTTCGACACATTCAAGGCCGCGCCCGCGACCGAAGATTCCGAGCCATCCACCAGCACCAGGTAACTGGCTGTGTCACCCGCCAGTAACCGGCGCGAATAGTCGGGCGGAATCTTGAGGCCGACGTGCGCGCGTCCGGCGATGATCTCGCGGTTGAGTGCTTCTTCTGAATTGACGTAACCGACGATGGCGAAGTCGTCCGAATTGACGAAGCGGGCGAGCAGGCGGCGGCTCTCCTGTGTTTGCGCCGCGTCGTAAACCACGGTCGGGATGTCGCGCACGTTCGTGTTGATCGCAAAACCGATCAACAACATCTGGATCATCGGCAACACCACCGTGAAAAACAGCGCCGTCGGATCGCGCAGGATGTGAATCGCCTCTTTGCGCAAGACAGGCATCAAGCCGCTGAAAGGATTGTTGCGCCGCTGGTTGAATTGCGGTTTGACGGCCGGTTGCGACTGGTCAGTGGGTGCGGCGTACATAATTGATTACTCGTTGAGCGTGCGCGTCAGCGTCACAAACACATCTTCGAGCGAAGGCAGAATCGGGCGAATCTCGATGTCGTTAAAACCTTCGCGCGCCAAATCGGCTTTGACCTGTTGCAAGGTAATCGCCTCGTCCATTTGCAGGTGAATCGCCTGGCCGAAGATCGTCGCGCTCAGCACGTAGGGTTTACGTTTCAGCGCCGCCAGCGCCCCAGGCGTCCGCAACGTATCCACCTCGATCCGGCGCGTGCCGGGGGGCGAGATTTCGGGCATCAGCTTCAACTCTTCCGGCGTGCCGTGCGCGATCAGTTTTGAAAGGTAGATGTAGCCGACACGCCCGCAACGCTCGGCCTCGTCCATATAATGCGTCGTGACAAAAAACGTCACGCCCTGGCTCGAAAGCTGAAACAGCAAATCCCACAGATCGCGCCGCGCCACGGGGTCAATGCCTGCGGTGGGTTCATCCAAAAACATCAAACGCGGCTCGTGTATAAACGCGCAGGCCAGCGCCAGCCGCTGCTTCCACCCGCCCGACAGTTTGCCCGCGCGCCGATCCAGATACGGTTCCAGATGCGTCAGCGCAATCGCGTCGTCTTTGCGTTTGCGCAAGTAAGCGCCCGCCAGGCCGTAAACACCGGCGTAAAACTCTATGTTCTCCTTGACGGTCAGGTCTTCATAGAGGCTGAACTTTTGCGACATGTATCCGACGCGCTGGCGAATCTCTTCGGCATCTTTCACGCAATCAAAGCCCAGCACCTGGCCCGAACCCGCCGACGGCAGCAGCAAGCCGCACAGGGCCTTGATAAGCGTCGTCTTGCCCGAACCATTCGGCCCCAGAAAGCCAAAGATTTCGCCCTCTTCCACTTTCAGATTGACGCGATCCACCGCTGTGAAATCGCCGAACCGAATCGTCAGATTGTCGGTGCTGATGACAGACATAGAAAACAGTAGTCGGTAGTCGGTAGCCGGTAGCCGGTAGTCGGTAGTAGTCGGTTTAATTCGGAGTTCTAACCAATCTCGAAAGGATGCCAGCTACCGACTACCGGCTACCGGCTACCGACTACCGACTACTTCTCCAAAGTGACATCCGCCGCCATCCCCGCCTTGATTTTTCCATCGCGGTTGTTGATGCGGATTTTGACGCCGAAGACCAGGTGATTGCGCTCGTCGCGGCTTTGCACATTGCGCGGCGTGAATTCGCCTTGCGTGTTGATTTGTTCGATCAGGCCGTCAAAGCTTTCGTTGAAGGTGTCCACTTTGATCTGGGCGCGTTGCCCGACTTTGACGTTGCCGAGTTGCGGTTCGGGGACGTAGATACGCACGAAAAGCTGATCTTTTTCCAGCAGCCGCGCGACTGGTTGATTGGGCGTCAACAGGTCGCCCGGGCGAATGGTCAGCACTTCGACAGTGGCATTGGCGGGCGCGAGCACTTGCCCTTCGGCCAACGTGACTTTGATTTGATCCAGGCGTGCCTGCGCTTCGGCCAACTGGGCGCGCGAATCGGCAATCTCTTCACTGCGCGGGCCCGCCAGCACCAGGCGTTCGCCTTCCTGGGCTTGACGGAAGCGTTCTTCGGCGGCGCGCACATCTTCCTTGCGGCTGCCGTTGAGCAGCAGATCGAGCCGCTTCTTTTCGGCGTCGCGCCGTGCTCGCAAACTCTCCAGGCGAAAGCGCGCAGCATCCAGTTCCTGTTGCGCAATATCCCCTGTTTCGCGCAAGCGTTGAGTACGTTGAAAGGCGTTGTCGGCGTTGCCTGCGTCTGCTTCAGCCGCCGCCACCGACGCGCGCGCTTGCGCGATTTCTTCCGGTCGCGGCCAGGTGCGAATGGCTTCGAGCGTGGCACGGGCGTTCTCGGTGGCGGCGTGCGCTTGGGCTTTTTCTTCCGGGCGCGCGCCGCGTTCCAGCCGCTCCAACCGCGCGCGTTGCTGGGCGATGCGCGCTTCGGCCTGCGCGCGTTGCGCCTCCAATTCGGCCACCTCGAAACGCACCAGCGCATCGCCGGACTTGACCTGTTGGCCCTCTTCAACCAGCACGGCTTGCACGCGCCCGCCGGTCTTGGAGCCGACGCGGATTTCGCGCGCCTCGATAGTGCCGGAGAAGACTTGGGGTTGTTCTTTGCGGAAGCCGAGACCAGTGGCGGCGCAACCCGTCCAGAGCAGGACAAGGCCGAACGCGAAGCTGTGAATCGCCGCGCGCCCGAGCTTCCGTTGCGAAGCTGGCGATGTAAGTAAGTACATACTTACTAAGTAGCACAGCCAAGCGGAAATGGGCAAGCGAGCGGGAAGTTTTAGCTGAATTGCTGCGTCTGGCCGACAGGCATGAACCGGCAGGCGCGAAGATGAAGAGGGGAAGCACCGAAACATTGAAACAAATCAGGACTGACGACCAAGAGCATGGAGTTCAGGCTTTCAGCCTGTGTACAGGCGCTCCGAAACAGGCTGAAGCCTGAACTCCATGCTCTTGAGCAACGTTTGCACGGGGTTCGGCAATTATAACTGGGCCGGCTGCCTGCAAAGATTTGGGCTGGCAGTTGTAGCGAATGCACCGCCGACTGCCAGCCCGTTTCGCGCAATTTCCTGGCGCAGGTTTATTTGACGACGATTGTGCCCGCCATGCCTTTGCCCGCATTGCCGCCGTGAAAGGCGCAGTGATAGGCATAGGTGCCGGGCTTCTCGAATTTGTAGCTGTACGTTTCATTCTCTTTCATCACCTTTGACGCGAATGAATTGTCGTCGGCGGTAACGGTATGCGGCTTCGCCTCTTTATTCGTCCAGGTCACGGTCGCGCCTTTCGCGACGGTCAGCGTTTTGGGCGCGTACGCAGTGCTGTTGATGGTGACTTCATTCGGCGCCTGTGCCGCCACGCGATCAACACGGGCAAACCAGCAAGCCGCCACTAACAAGAGGCCCGCGAAAAACACGGCTGCCACGGCGGAGTTCTTCAGTTGTAGCTTCATCTTTTACCTCGTTTGAAAAAATCGGCGAATCGTAGAGACACGCCCGGCCTGCCGCATTCAGGCCGTACCGAATGCAGGGTTGCTTGTCTCGGATTCGCGGTTTGTTGAGTGAATGGGGGAGTCGAGCCGTCAGCCGCGTGCTTGAACATGCACGTGGCTGACGGCTCAGTGATAGCAGACTTCGGACTTACTTCTTGCTCTTCTTGTCCGACTTCATGTCTTTCTCTTCTTTCTTCGCGGCTTTTTTCCCGCCCTTGCTGCTAGCTTTGTAGGGTTTGAACTTCTTGGGCAGCGCCGTCCCGGTCGCGGTGGAATTGGATTCGACGATGTCGCTCTTCATCGGGCCGAGCAGTCCCAGTAACTCGTTTTTCTCGGCGGCGGGCACTTTGAATTTGTCGAGCGCGCCGACCAGGTCTTCCACCAGCGCGTTGAACTCGCCGGCGGTCACGCCCATCATCGAGTGCGTGCTCTTCATATCGCGCCCGGTGTATTGGCACGGCCCGCCGCTGGCGAAGCAGATTTGGTCAACCAACTCCATCTTCAGGCGGACGGGGTCGGTCTTGGCGAACTTCTTGTTGATCCGCGCATCGGCCAGCACGCGGCCCGCGAATTCATCAACAACGGCCGTGATGGCCTCTTTTTTGCCCAAGCGGTCATAGAGCGATTGGGCCGTGGCGTTCGCCGAGAACGCCGTGAGCAGGGTCAAGCCGAGCACCATTATTTTCAGGTTTCGCATTTGTGTTGCCTCCATAGTTACAGGTTCTTGTCAGGTTACAGGTGATTTCCTGCAAAGTAGATAAGTGAACGCCAGCGGCTGCTTGCCGCCATAGCTGCAGCCGTTCCAACAACTGGGGGAGCGCTGCATTGCTTGCGTTTCATCTGGCGATACGCAGACAAGCTACGCGCTGGATTGCCTAAAGTCCAAGAAATTTGGAGCGGATGCGCCAACCTCTTTCAAGCCGTTTTCAATCGCTCCAATTCGCGTATGCGCCGTTGCGCTTCGAGGTTCAAGCGTTTCAAGCCCGTTGCCATCGCCCAATGATGATTCCATTTGAAGAGCGGTTTGAACAGCGGCGACAGCCAGCGCAGCAACGGCTTATCCGCGCGCAAGCGCCAATCGAAGGTGATATGGGTCGTGTTGCCTGCATCTTCCAATTGCCACACGCCGCGCCCCACGAAATCGCCCTCGGCCCGAATCTCGATGCGCTGCGGCGCTTCGTATTGTTCAGAGATAGCCGTCCAGCGCAGCTTGTAGGGCAGCCAGCCTTTGGTGAGCAATTCGACGCGGTCGCCGATGCGGTCGGCCCGCCCTGACGGCAGCGCTTGCGCCGCCAGATAAACATCGGGCCACCAGTGTGGATAGTCTTTGCCTTCTTTCAGGATTTCGTAAAGCAATTGGCGGGGCGCGACGATGCGCCATTCGGTCAGGAATTGATATTCGTTGGCGGGCATTGGTGATCTTCCTCCCGACGGCAATTACGGCGGCCTTGCGGCAGGCGGATTCATCACGGCAAAAGGGATTAAGGCGCTGTGGTGGCGCGTTTGGCTTCAGGCGTGCGCAAGAGCAGATAGCAAATCACTGCGAGTATGCCGAGAGAGGCGATGAAGATGATGATTTTGAGCAAGCCCAGCACCGTTGTCAGGACGATCATCCCACGCCGCGCGCTCTCGAACAGCAACAAGACGGTCGTGGCGAATGAGACCAGCATCGTCAGCAGCTTGAATAGAAAAACCATAAACGTGTTACTCCTTGAGATTGGCCGTCACCGCGCCGAATTGCACGCGCAGGCCGGCAAGCAACCCGCCATGCTTACTCAGGTAATTGGCGCTCAGACCGATCGCTGCAATCAGCAGCATCACAAAGATGCCGCCGGGACTGAACGCGCGCAGCGGTTTGCCGCTGGTTTGCGGCTGCGTGTATTGCCGCAACACGCGGCCCAGCACATACGCCAGCAGGAACCAGAACCAATACCTTCCGATAATTTCCGTCAGTGAAGTTTCGCCGCGCAGGTTGACGGCGAGCAGGATACCGCCAATGGCTGTGAGCAACAGGCTGCCGAGTGGCGAGCGCGGATGGCGATCAATCAAATGTCCGGCCAGTCGCACCAGCCCGGCCAGGATCAGAAAGAGGGGCCAGAATTTTTTGAGCAAGAGCACCAGATAAGCTTGCTCTGGTGCCATGAAAAAGAAAAAACCCAAGCCGATTAACGCCACCCCCAACAGAAATGTCGCCAGCCGTTTGAGCATTGTTACTTCACCGCGCCTATGGTTGACGATTCATCGCCATTGATCGAAACGGCGTTCAGCATTGACCAGATTGCTCTCCGCGCGTTCATACGGTGCTCCGACAACCGAGGGCGGACGGCCTGGCAAGCTTTGCCCGGAGCTTGGCAAAGGCGCTTGATCGGCGTGCTGCTGCCGGTAATTCCGCAATAAGAAAAGTCCCGCCACGATCAATAGAACCGGCCAAAAGCGTTGCACGTGGTAAGGAAAGAAAAGGTCAAGCAAGGTCAAGGCGCCGACACCAGTCAACAGCGCGCCCAAGGTCGTCGTGTTTTCGCGCAGCATGCGTTTCAAGGCGGCGTCTTCGCTTTGAATGTCTTCGCCCAGCGCGGCGCGGCGCGCGGTTCGCACTGCGTCGTAAATCGAAAATACATAAAAAGCGGCAGCGCCCAGGAACAGCGGAAGCTCGACCTGACGGGAGAAGATGTCGCCCAGTTGCAGCAGGCTGACAGGCACGATGAAGTGGAGCAGCGCTTTGATATTCTGTCCGTTAAAGGCTGCGCCCAGGCCTGGCACGAGGCCGAAGAGGCCCGCGATCAATGGCGAACGTGTGTTCAGACTTGGATTCGGCAACGGCGCGCCTGCCAGATTGCGGCGCAGCGTTTCGACGCCGGCGACGATGCAATCCTGGCAGTAGGGCATGCCCTTGATGCGATGGTCGCACGCCGGGCACAGGCTGCGCAGACAGCAGGCGCAACTGGCCGAAGCAGGATTGTTGGTATGGACAGCGCAATTCATCAAGTTTAACGCCGCTCGTATTGCACGGCTTTTTGCAAGTTTGGTGTGGGTGCAGCCTGCGGCGCTTGTTCAGTCACCACAGTCACAGGTTGCAAGACTTTCGGCGTTGGGCTGGGTGCTGGGGCCTTGGGCTGTTCAGTCGTCAACACATTGCCCAATTGAAACGAAGCCCGCGCCAAGCTGTTGCGCGCTTGTTCGCCGGTTTGATTTAACTCGCTCAGCAGCCGCCCGGCCCGGCCATTGGCGTGCGTGGCGAAACTTTCAAAGCTGCCGAACCGCACCGACACTAGGAAAAGAATCGCGGCCAGAATCAACCCGGCCGCCGCCCATTGCGGCGCAAAAACTCGTGCGGCCAGAGCGGCCAGCGTTCCGTATCCGCCAGCCTTGAGCCTGGAAGGTGGTGCGTTTTTGCCGACGGTTGCCGAAACGATCCGGTCAGGCAAGCTGCTCGGCATCTCGACTTCCAGTTCTTTGACTTCGCGGCACATTTCAATGGCTTCTTCGATGCCGGCCATCAGGCGGCGGCATTTGTGGCAATGCTCGAAGTGCGCCTGGAAAGCTTGATGATCGGGCGCGAGCATCACGCCGTCAAAATAGCGTTCGATCAGCCGGTCGAATTCGCCGCAACTGAGCATCTCGCCCGCCGTCGTGGCCGCGAGGATGCGGGTTTCCAGTCCGGTCAACTCGGCAGCTTCGCCTTCGACAAACGCCAAACCGCCCATCATCTGAACCGTCTCGCGCACGTCGTTGTACAACTCGCGGCACGCGCGGCAAATCAGCCGATGCCCAGCGCATTCGGCCCGCACCCGCGCCTCAAGCGCGCCGTCGAGATAATCAGTCAGTAAATCTTGGAAGTCTACGCAGTTCATTCTTAAAGTCTTTAGTTAGTAATCTGACTACGAATACTCAATTTGCTTGGTCAGTTGCCAAGCTTGCCACTGGTTCCAGCCACGAGCTTGCGCGTCGTCTGGTTTGTCACCGAATCTATCAAAGGAAAAGCGGACGGCGGCAACTCGGCGCTTATATCTGCTTCACCAAGCTCTCCACTTTGTTGCCGCCGCCGAATCTGCCGCGCCTGAAACACATCCGAGAATCCCTGCCCAAACAGATAAAAGGCCGGGAGCAAAAGCAGCAGCCACAAAAGACTGCTCACGGATGTGTGCGTGACACTCAAAAAGACCGCGACCATCAGAAAGCCATCGCCCGTGATTACTTTGCCGATGCCTGTGCCAACTAATTCGTCCGGGTCGGTTGAGTTGGCGGATGACAGTGCTTTGCCGATTGCCCGTTGCAGATGCGTGCCCGCCGCAGGCAAGGTAGAGGCGAGCGCCTGCGCATTGCCACAGCTTCGGCAAAACTTCGCGTTAGCCTCAAGCTCTCTTTCACACTTTGCACATCGCATGAATCTGCCCCACTAAAGCGTTTCAACGACCTTCATCCGCCGCAATATCTTCGCCAGTTCGATACGCCCGCGATTGATGCGCGATTTGACCGTGCCGATGGGGATGCGCAGGATGTCCACGATCTCCTGGTAGGTCAGTTCTTCGATGTCGCGCAGGATGACGCATTCGCGCAGGTCGGGTTGCAACTTGGCAATCGCCGCGTGCACCTGTTTGGCGCGTTCACCGCGTTCGACGCCGCGATCGGGGGCGTCGTGGCGGCTCTCCAAGTGATAGGAATGGTCTTCGAGATCGTCGCCTAAGTCGGTGGGCGTGCGCCCACGGCGGCGGTAATCGTCAATGACCAAGTTGCGCGCCAGCCGCATCAGCCAATTCGCCAAATCGCCGGCGAGCGGGTCGTACTGTTCGAGCGAACGGTAGACACGCACGAAGACTTCCTGGGTCAAGTCTTCGGCCGCTTCGTGGCGGCCCGTGAAGCGATAAGCGAGGTTGTAAACGCGGCGTGAATAATCGTGCACGACCTGTTCCCACGCGGCGCTGTCACCGGCGCGGCAACGGCGCACTAACTCTGCATCCGAGATGTTCACAGATGCTCTTGCTCCTGGGTTACTCTGGTCTCTGCTAATCAAGGCCTTTACCTCTGGGTTTTTGAACCTCTTGTCCCAATTCTGTTTTGGGTAAGCTGTCTCCGATGGGCGATAACGAAGCGCGCCCGCAAAAGGTTCAGCTAAACTGCGACTTGGGTGCCGTCACAGACAACCGTCAAGCCGTCTTGCCATGCGGCAGCACCTTAGCGGCATTTGATTCGCGTCGCTGCTCCGCCAGCCTTTTTTCCGCAGCGACTGCGGTGCGGCGGTTACTCAAGACATATGCAATGGGCAGGCTCACCAGCAGAACCACGGTCAACGCCGCGCTTTCAAGCACTACGTTGCGCTCCGGCCTGCCGAACAGCAGCGCGTTGATAAGGGCGTAAAGCAGGGCCACCGCGAAGGTGCTGGCATAGACGATAACGCGCCTGCGCGATGACCCGAAATGATATTGATAGAGGCTCTCAACCAAACTGATCTGATTCATCTCACTTGATCGCTTTGACATTCGCTGGTTTGGCAAACAACTCGTCCGGCACCGGCGCGCCAGGCTGGACGGCTTGATAGTTGATGCGGCTTTCCTGAATGCCGTCTTTGTAAAAATCCACGATGTTGGGAAACTTAATCCCGTCGTAACCGACATACTGAAAAAATCGCACCTCGCGTTTGCTCAAGCCTTTGCCTTCGACCTTCTCGTAACTCAGGCTCATCGGCAGATGCGTGTAGCGATCGAGCATCAGCATCACCGTGCGCTCAGGCGTGAGCATGATTTCAACCACATCGGCGCGCTCACCGGGGCGAATCTCCTGCCGCCCGTAAAAGCGGATTTCGACGCCCGGCGTTTTGGCCGCGACACGCAAAATGTGGTCGAGATCGTTATCAACGCCTTCGAGAAAGTCTTTGATCTGCTTTTCGGATTGGTCTTTGAGCGTTTCGGAGTCGCCATCATAAACCCAGCCGGTCTTGCCGGCATTCACCTGAATGGTGCGGTCTTTCTTCTTGCCTTTGCCGAACTCGACGCGTTCTTTGTCGGGATAAACGATCCAATCCAGAAAGGACTTCGGTGTGGTTGAGATACCCTGATCGAAGGGCGTGTATTGGCCGCTGGCGTGCAATGTCTTGAAACTTAGATAACGATCCCCGCCGCGCGCTTCGATGGCCTGTTTCAGCAATTCGCGCCCGCGCACGATGTTCTGCGGGTCTTTGGGGTCGGCGATTTGCGCCGCTGCTGGTTGGGTGAAAAGGGCAGTCAAGGCCAGCAACATTCCGATTGCCAGCAGACCGCAGCTAACTTTGCCTTGTTCTATACGCACAGCTTACTCCGCCTAAGAAAATTGATGATGACGATGCGGGCGGGATTATACAGCCAGACTCGCAGAATTGATAAAGGCTCAGGCGTTGGCGGGTGTCGCCTGCGAAAAACGGCTGTTGGAACTTTGCGCGGTGCGGCGAATGATCTCGGCGGCGACTTCGAGTTTTTCGCTGTCGTTCAACATCTCAAACGTGCTCAGCACGCGCTGTTTCAACGAGTCGCGCCAAGTCCAGCGCGTCAGCACACCGGAGTTGAGCAACTTGTCGGCGATCTGTTGGCCGAAAATGCGGTCGTATTCTGAGGGCGCGGGGTTGACCAGATACGAGACCATGAATTTGAGCACGTCGGTTTGCAGCTTGGTGTCGCTGACCGTCGTGCTGTAAACCTCTTTGAGCATCGGGACGGTCTCGAAAAAAGTGTGCGCGGGGATTTCGCGGTCGCTGGCCGTCGAGAGCAACAATAAGTATTCGGGCTCGAACGGCAACAGGCTTTGATAGGTGAACTCCGTCCACGTCAAGGCGCGGCTTTCATTCAATTTCAGCCGCTGGGAATTGGCGTCGCCCAGCACAACGACCAGCGCGTATTGCATCTGGGCGGCCTTCAATTCGTTGAGCCGGGTTTGATAGTCGAACTCGGAATTGACCGTGATGACATCCGTCTGAATCAGGTCGGAATGCAGGTGCGGGAGGCGATTGGCTGTCCCGCTCAATAACGGATCAATCGTGTCCGGATTGCATTCCAAGACCAGGACAGAATGGCTCTTGTCCAGGCTGCGGCCAAGAATGGCGTAATCATTCAACTCATGCGTTTGTCGTTGTAGCTCCGGCATCGTCGCCCTCCGTGTTGCACCTGCGATCCACACCAGACCGGCACCAGCACCAAGCAGTCCTAATTCGTTTTCACCTTCTCTTCGTAGCGCAAAATCATTCCGCGATCGCCCACCGCCCAGCCTTTGTAGGGCGACAAAAAATAAACGCCGCGGATGCGGTTGCCGCGCGCCACAAAATCATATTGCCACGATGCGCCGCCATTATCCGTGCGCATCAACGTCGTATCGTAAACCACCGCGTCCGCGCCGCCTTCGCGCGGGGCCGCCGCCGCCGTCCAGCCCATGCCGGGCGTGAGGAACTGCGTGCTGTGCGTCGCGCGGCTGGGCGTGCGATGTTGTTCCCAGTTCTTGCCGCCATCGCGCGTGTGCAGCGCGAAAAAGAAACGCCCTTCGCCATCCATCATTTCACCCGTCACCGACCCTGTCGTCTGATCGCTGAAATGTACGGAATGGAAAACGCCCGGTGTGAAACGGCCTGAACTATGCTGGGTTTGGACGGTCAGGGGCACGCGCTTCCAACTCACGCCGCCATCGCTGGTGACGAAAACCCCGCCGATGTGGCTCTTGGCCCGGCCATAAAAGTTGCCGATTAACCAGCCTTGTTGGGGATTCAGAAAAAAGATGTCACGGAAACCAAAGTTGTAATTGGACGATTCTACCGGTAATCCGATCACTTTTTCTAAATCGGCATACGCTTTCCACTCCGCGCCCCCATCCTCCGTCCTTAAAATCGTCGCGTTCTTACCAACCGCCCAGCCATGCTGCGGGTCATGAAAGAAGATGCTTAAAATATTCGGCAAAGCTTTCTTATCCCAAGAGCGTCCGCCATTGGTCGTGCTTAAGACAATGGTTTCAGGCTCGTCGGTGTCACGATGAGTGATTTCGCCCAGCATCCAGCCGTTGTTCCAGTCCACAAATTGAATCTGCGTGATGTTGGCGGCGGCGGCGGTCAGCAATGGTTTCCAAGTCTTGCCGCCATCAGTCGTGCGATAGACCGCGCCCGCATCGCCCGCCGTCCAACCGGTCATCGAATCCACAAAGTAGATCGCGCGCAAATTCTTGTCCGTCGAAGTGCTCTTGCGGACGATCTTCCAGTTGTGATTCGTGATATCCATTTCGCCGAGCGCGTCGGCAATGGGCGGGCCAGCGATGCGCGGCGTCGCAGAGGCTTTATCCAAGTCAGCCGCCTTGGTGTTGGACGGCGCTGGTTCAGCCTTTGGCTCAGTCTTGGCTTCAAGCTTGGTTTCAGGCTTTGGCGCGATCTTTGGTTCTACCGGCTTAGGCGGTTCGGGTGTTTTGGTTTCAAGCGTTGGTGCAGCTTTTGGTTCGTGCGCAGCGATTGGTGGCGGCTGGGCTGGCTTGGCTTTCGCCTCCGCGTCATTTTTGCCATTCGCATTGCTCGTAGATTTTTTGTTGCCTGCTTCTTTGACTGACTCACGCGCCGGAGCTTCAACTGACGGTTTCGGTTTGGACGCGTCATTGTTTTTCGCGGGTGAATTCGCTGCTACTGTTTCCGGACTCTTGCCTTTGTTCAGCGCCAAATCCTGGCCGGTTTTGGCTGGCTTCGCTGGTTCGGTCTTTTCGGCGGTGACTGGCGTTTCGCGTTTTGTCTCGGTGGGCGGCTCATACAAGGTGACGATATATTCTTTGATCGCCCCGCGTTTGAGCGCATGTTCAGCCTGTTGCTTCGCTTCTTCCTGGCTGTTGTAGCGTCCGAAGCGCACACGGTAGCGCGTGCCCTTGTCTTTGACTGTGGCTTTGACCAAGTGCCCTTTAACGCCAGCGGCGGCGAGTTTCGCCAATTCTGCCTTGGCTTCAGCCTCGGTCGGCATCGAAGCGGTTTGCACGGTAAAGGCGCGCCCTTGCGCCCAGCCAAGCAGGCCGCACGCCGACAAGAACAGCATGGGGAAAATGATTCGGAACTTGTTCATCGCTGATCTCTGCTCCAAAAACTCAAACGCCGCTTGCGGCAAATGCAACATCCGGCTGGTTCGGAGTATCGTGATTGGTCGAGCGTTGGGTGCTCTGGTCGCGCCCCAGAGCATGTGTTTATCGCAAGCAACAAGCGGAACTGATGTAAGCGGGCAACGGGGAAAATGACGCGGCGAACTATAGCATCAAACCCGGGCCTTGTCGCAACTTCGCCACCGCCTCTGACAATTCGGGCAAGCGTTACTGTTTACTTCGTTCTGCGCGGTAGATGTATAATGCCGCGTCTCCCGAGTACTCGTACTTCACGCAACTGATGCAATGGCCGCTGGCCGGCGCGCTTGTTTTAAGAAGGGAAAGCTTATGCTGCAACAATCGCCAATTCGTCTCGCGTTGATTTTCTGTTTGGGCGCCTGCCTCGCGGCCTTGCCGCCAGTGGCTGCCCGGCAAAACCCGCAATCACCCCCAGCCGCCAAAACGCCCCCGCAAACCCCTCCGCAAACTAAAGACAACCGGGCCGACAGCAAGGACAAACAGAAAAAGCCGCCGAACCGCGCCGATGCCAAGGCCGAGCAACCGGCCTCGCGCGATGACGAGAACACCATTCGTCTCGATACCGACCTGGTCTCGCTCGACGTGACCGTGATTGACCAGAACAACACGCCGATCTTCAATCTCGACCTGGATGCCTTCGCTGTTTTTGAAGACAAGATCAAACAGCAAATTGACAAGGTCAGCCGCGAAGAAGTCCCGCTCAGTTTCGGTCTGGTGATTGATACCTCCGGCAGCATGCGTTCCAAGCTGCAAACTGTCACGGACGCCGGCTTGGGCATCATCAAAACCATGCGCTCTGATGACGAAGCCTTTGTCGCGCAATTCAAAGCCGAACCCGAACTCGTCACCGACTTCACCTCTGACAAACGCGAATTGGAAGAAGCGCTCGGCGAACTTTATACCAGCAGCGGCACCGCCCTGCTCGACGCCATCATCGCCACCGCCGACTATTCTCACGAAAAAGGCAAGCAGCGCCGCAAAGCCATCATCGTGATCACCGATGGTGTCGAAAAGAACAGCGCGGTGAAAGAAAAAGAAGTGCTCGACGCGATCAAGGAAGACGAAGTCCAGGTTTACCTCGTCGGTTTCGTTGACGAAGACGACACGGGCGGCATCTTCAGCAAAAACGGCGCCAAGAAGGCCAAAGAACTCTTGCAGCGCATCGCCGATGATTCGGGCGGGCGCGCTTTCTTCCCCAAAGACCTGAGCGAGATGGGCGAGATCGCCAAACAAATTGCCAAAGACCTGCGCACGCAATACGTCGTCAGCTATTACCCCGCGAATGAAAAACGCGACGGTTCGTTCCGCTCCGTCAAAGTCATGGTCGCTCCCAAAGACAACCGCAAACTGATCGCGCGCACACGCCAGGGCTATTACGCCAAGAATGAAAAAGGCGAAACGCCGCAAGCGGGCACGCGGAAAATGCGTGGCAGCAACCCCTAGTTTTTTGGCGTATGACCGCAAGCGTGAACAAGCCAGGCCTAAATTCGACCACGCGCTTTTCCGACCGTGTTGACAACTACGTCAAATACCGACCCGCCTATCCGCCCGGCGTGCTCGAATTTTTAGCCGCTGAATTGAAACTGACACCCAGCGCCGTACTCGCCGACCTCGGTTCAGGTACCGGCATTTCGGCCAAGCTGTTTTTGGACAATGGCAATCTTGTTTACGGGATCGAGCCGAATCGTGAGATGCGCGTGGCGGCAGAGGCGATCTTGCAAGGCTACCCGAACTTCCACAGCATCGCTGGCGCCGCTGAAGCCACCACCCTGCCAGATAGCAGCGTAGATTTTGTCGTGGCCGCGCAAGCCTTTCACTGGTTCGACGTGTCAGCCGCGCGCGCCGAAGCCGTGCGCATTTTGAAGCCCGTCGGTTACGGCATTCTGTTGTGGAATGACCGCCTCACCCAAGGCACGCCGTTTCTGCAGGCGTATGAAGAATTGCTGCTACGCTTCGGCACTGATTACGCCGAGATCAACCATCGCAACGCGCAGGCGGTTGACCGCCAGGCACTCACGCAGTTTTTCGGCCACGCGGATTGGCGCTTGCACACCTTGCCGAATGCGCAGTTGTTTGATTACGAAGGCTTGCAGGGGCGCTTGCTTTCCAGTTCTTATGCGCCGCTGGCTGGGCATCCGAATTACGAACCGATGCTGCAACGCTTGCGGGAGATTTTTGTTGAGTATGAAGAGTTGGGAAAGGTGCGCTTTGAATACGAGACGCAAGTCTATTTTGGCGCGCTTACCTAGTCGCTGACTCAATTATAGCGATTTGCGCGTGCATGCGACCGGTATGTTGTGGGGCAGGTTCTCAACCCATGTGCGCCAGGTTAAGCCTAAGTCCTTTGAAATCAGTGCTATGTTATTGGCCCGCCAAGCGTTGCATCTGCTTGCCAGGTGGCTCAAAGCCAGTGGATTTTTGAAGTCAAATTTGATGGCTACCGGCTGTTGACGCGGGTGGATGCTGCAAACTCCAAAGACATCAGGCTGTTCACCCGCAACGGCAAC
>JAYUCP010000072.1:0-6223 GCA_043740245.1 Acidobacteriota bacterium
CGGTGTGTTTCAAACCACCAACGGCGGCGTGAACTGGACGCGGCTAGGCACAGGGCTGCCGCGTATCGCCATCTTCACCGTGCGCTATCACGCGGCGACGAAGAATCTGGTCATTGCCACGCACGGGCGCGGCATCTGGCGGCTGGCGTTGGCGAACACGGCGGTCAAAGCTGTTGCCACCGTCTCAGCGGCCAGCTTCAGCGCCACGGCGTTCGCAGGCGAATCCATCGCGGCGGCCTTTGGCGAAAGCCTGGGCACGGGCGTCGAAGTCGCCACCACTGTGCCGCTGCCGACCAGGCTGGCGGGCAGCTCAATCAAGGTACGCGACAGCGCGGGCACCGAACGCGACGCCCCGCTATTTTTCGTCGCGCCGCAGCAGATCAACTATCTAATCCCGGCGGGCACGGCGAACGGCGCTGCAACGGTCACCGTGACCAGTGGCGACGGCACGATTTCGCAAGGCACGCTGAACATCACCACCACTGCGCCGGGCTGGTTCACGGCCAACGCCAACGGGCAAGGCGTCCCGGCCGGCGTGGTCTTCCGCGCCAAAGCCGATGGCAGCCAGAGTTTGGAATTGCTGTCGCAAACAGAAGGCGGGCGGCAAGTGCCGCGCGAGATTGACCTGGGGCCGGAGGGCGAGCAGGTCATCTTGGTGCTGTTCGGCACGGGCTTCCGTGGCGCGGCGGCGAACGCGGTGACTTGCCGCATCGGCGGCGAAATGTCCGAAGTGCTGTTTGCGGGCGCGCAAGGCGGCTTGGTGGGTTTGGATCAAGCGAACCTGCGGGTGCCACGCACGCTGATTGGGAGAGGCGTGGTGGATTTGGTCTTCACGGCGGATGGCCGCGTGGCCAACACGGTACAGATTCGCGTGAAGTAATGGTCTCGTAGTAACGGAAAGAGCGTTAAGCAAGAGCATGGAATTTGGGCTTTCGCCTGCTGCGCGTGCGTGCGGGCGACGGCCTGAAGTCCATGCTCTTGTGCATTATCCTGAGTTTGTTTTGGTTGCTTGGGCCTGACTTTGGGCCCGCACCAGCGGCTCTTGCTCTGATCTGCTTCGCCAAAATTCGCGTCGCGGCGTTTTGGGCGGCTATGCTACACTGCGCCCGCGCTGGTGGCGCGGCATGAACCTGTCAGGGCAAAACTCCCTCTCGCAGTTCGTCAGACTAAGCAATTCGATTCGTAGCTCGTTCGATTGGCAAGGACGGGCCAAGGCAGGTTTATGCGGCGGCTGGCTGGTGCGCGCGTCACGCGCGGCACTTGGCCGGGGACTTCAAAGAGAGCAATCGCATGCAGGGCATCTGGGCACAATTGGTGGGGATTTGGCAGGCGTGGCCGTTGCGCGACGTGCTGGACGTGTTGATTGTGGCCGTGCTGATTTACGAATTGTTGCGACTGGTGCACGGGACGCGCGCGGTGCAGATGGTGGTTGGTTTGGGCTTGGTGGCGGCGCTTTATGAAGTGTCCAACCTGTTGGGCTTGACGACGGTGCAGATGCTGTTGCGGACGGCGACACTTTATCTGGGCTTTGCCGTGATCGTGCTCTTTCAACACGAGATTCGCGCGGCCCTCACGCATCTGGGCAAGAACATCCGGTTCCCAATGATGCGGACGAAGAAGCGGTTGGGCAGCTTCGGCGATGAATGGTATGACGACGTGGTGCTGGTAGCGACCACGTTGGCGTCCGAAAAGATCGGCGCGTTGATGGTGTTTGAGCGTGACGTCGGCCTGCGCTCCTTTATCGAAGGCGGCATCAAACTGGATGCGCGGCTGACTTACGATTTGCTGGTCACGATCTTCAACACCCACACGCCGCTGCACGATGGTGCGGCGATCATCAGCAATGGCCGCGTGGCGGCGGCTTCCTGCTTTCTCCCCTTGACGCAAAATCCGCTGGTCTCGCGCGAATTGGGCACGCGCCATCGCGCCGCCATCGGCGTGACCGAAGACAGCGACGCCTTTGCCGTGGTCGTTTCAGAAGAGACGGGCGCAATCTCGTTCGTCATTGACGGCGCGCTGAACCGCAATCTGGACGGCCCGAAATTGCGCCGCCTGATTCAAAGCGCGATGGAGCCCTGGCGCACCGAGGCCGAAACCGCCGCCCAGGAAGAAGAGGAACGCGAACGCCAGCGCGAGATGGATGAAGTCATCGCGGCGAGCCGCGGCAAGGCCGCCCGCGTTGCGAATGAAAGCGTGCAGGAGGGTTGAGGCGCAATGAAGACAAGGCTGGGGCAATGGATCAATCCGCTGCGCGTTTATCAACGCCTGACACACCTGAACGAGGCCGAATGGAAAAGCCTGGGCCTGAAAGCGCTGGCCTTGCTGCTGGCCTTCACGCTTTATCTGATCGCGCGGCAACCCATGAGCGACATGCGCGTGGCGGGCGTGCCGGTGGAATTCAGCGGCCTGCGCCAGGGGGTGGAAGTCCTCGGCGATGATGCGGCGCACACCGTGACCTTGCGCTTGCGCGGCCCACACGACTTGGTGCGCGGCCTGCTGCCCAATCAACTTTCAGTAGTGGCGAACCTGAGCAACAAGGAACCCGGCGAACGCGTGGTGTTGCTCAGGCACAAAGACGTGCTCAGGCCCGATGGCGTGGACGTGTTGCAGATCGAACCGGCCAGCATCAAATTGCGGCTCGATACCACCGCGCGCAAACAGGTCAAGGTCGAACCGCGATACAGCGGCACGCCCGCCGAAGGCGTAGAGCTTTACCGCCTGACGGCCACGCCCGCCACCGTCGAGGTCGAAGGCCCGCAGTCCTTGCTCACCCCGCTCACCGAGGTCAAAACCGAAAGCGTCAGTTTGACTGGGCAGCGCCAGAACTTCGCGGCGACGGTTGATCTGGAATTGCCGCACCCGTCGTTGCGCCTGGTGAAGCGCGCGCCAGTGACACTCGCGTTCGCCTTGGGCGAACGCCGCGCCTCGCGGCTCTTCAGCAATTTGCCGGTGCAAGTGAGCGGCCCAGCGGGCAATGCTCGGCTGCTGACCAAAACGGTCGAAGTCATCGTGCTCGGCCCACGCGCCGCCGTTGAAGCGTTGCGCGACAGCGATCTCAAAGTCGAACTCGATCTAACTGCCTTGGCGCCCAACACCGACATCGCCCGCCCGCGCGTGCGCTTGCCGGAACGGCTGGCCGCGCAAATCGAAATCAAAAGCATCAATCCAAGTGAAATAAAGGTGAAGAAGTAAGATGGGTGAATTTTTTGGCACCGATGGAATTCGCGGTGTGGCGGGGCAGTTCCCGCTGGATGCGCTGACGGTGGAACGCATCGGCTATTCGCTGACGTCGGAGTTGCGCGCGCTGCACGGCCGCGCCTCGCAACTCGTCATCGGCCGCGACACACGCGAGTCCGGCGATTGGATCGAAGCCGCCCTCGTGCGCGGCATCGCGGCGGCTGAGGGCCGCGCGCGTTCGGCGGGCGTCATCACTACGCCCGGCGTAGCCTATCTGGCGCGCGTGCTCAAGGCTGATGCCGGCGTTGTCATCTCGGCCTCGCACAATCCCTATCAAGACAACGGCCTCAAAGTCTTCGCGCCCACGGGCCGCAAGCTGGACGACGCCACCGAACAAGCCATCGAACGCGATTTGAAAGCCGACGCGGCCAGCTTTTTGCCGCGGAGGCCGGCGATGAAAGAAACTGTCATCGAAACCGAGCCGCAGTTGCGCGAACAGTATCTGGCCTTCTTGCGCGAAGAGTTCGGCGCGAGCGTCGCCTTGCACGGCCTGCGGCTGGTGGTGGATTGCGCCAACGGCGCTTCATCCGAACTAGCGCCACGCCTGTTCACCGCGTTAGGCGCGGACGTCAGCGCCATCAACGCCGAACCGAATGGGCGCAACATCAATCTCGATTGCGGCTCGCTGCACCCTGAAACACTGCAAGCGCGCGTCAAAGAAACGGGCGCGGCTCTGGGGCTGGCCTTTGACGGTGATGCTGACCGCTTGCTGCTGGTGGATGAACACGGCCAAGTGGTGGATGGCGATCAAATGCTTTTTATTGTGGCCGAATACTTGCACGCGCAAGACAAGCTGGCCGGCAACCGCGTCGTCGCCACCGTGATGAGCAACCTGGGCCTGGAAGTAGCACTGCGCGCGCGCGGCATCGAACTCGTCCGCACCAGCGTCGGCGACAAATACGTGCTCGAAGAGTTGATGACGAATGGCGGCAGCCTCGGCGGCGAACAATCCGGCCACCTCATCTTTCCCGAACTCTCGCTGGCGGGCGACGGCATGCTCAGCGCGCTTGAAGTGCTACGCGTCATCCGGGCGACAGGCAAATCGCTGGGTACGCTGGCAGGCGGTTTCACGCGCTATCCGCAAAAGATGATCAATGTGTATGTCAACAAGAAACCACCGCTCGACACTGTGCCGTCAATCAAAGCCGCGATGGATGCAGTCAAGCAGGATTTGGGCGACACCGGCCGCTTGCTGGTGCGCTATTCGGGCACTGAAAACCTGGTGCGCGTAATGGTCGAAGCGGCGCATGCGGACGTGGTGCATCGTCACGCCGTCGCCGTCGCCGCTGTGATTCAAACCACGCTTGGTTAGCCGGAGCACGCCCGCCGCCAAGAATGCCGTGTGCGCTTCTGGGCCTCAAAAAATTACAGCAGGAATTTTTCGGCGGCGTGCTGGTTATGGCGGCAATGGCTTGAATAACGGAACGAGATAGGCTGCCGGAGTGGTTGCCAGCTTGTGCATTGCCATTGCACGATATAGTCACCGCTGGCATGCGATATGGGGTGAAAACTCCGCTGCGCCATCGCCATGCCGCAAAAAAAGCCTTAATATCCCAGCCTGATGCGGTGCCCCACGTGGCGGCACAATGCTTGCAGCGCGGGTCAGCGAGCACCCCAACCAAGCAGTTCCTGCAAAGGACTTTTGACAACAACCTTCGAGTTGTCCGGCTCGCCGCCGGAGCTCGATTTGCGTGGAGGACATTATGAAGTTCCTGGCAAGGCTTTCGGGTTTATTCCCCAACCGATCGGTCAGGTCAGCAATGGCGACATCGTTGGCGCTGCTCGCGCTCGGCCTGTGCGCGTTGGCCCAAGATCAAAATCAACCGCAAACTCATGCTCAACCGCAACCGCAACCTCAATCTCAAAAGGCGATTCGCGTGGCGCGCATCAGCCTGATCGAAGGCGATGTGAGTTACCAGCGCGCTGGTTCGGGGGACGATAAAAACACAGACTGGTTCGACGCCACGGTCAATTTACCGCTGGATGAAAAAGACCAGGTTTACAGCGCGAAAAATGGCCGCGCCGAAGTGCAATTCAGCGGCGGCACGCTGGCGCGCATTGACCGCGACACCAACCTGCGCATCGTTCAATTCAACACCAGCACAATCCAACTGGCCCAATCCATCGGCACGGCCACCTATCGCGTCGAGAGCCTGGACCGGCGGCAGTTTCAGGTTTACGACGTGAAGAGCGGTTCGCTTGACGACCCGTTGTACTTTGAAGTGGACACGCCCACCGTCGCCATCACCTTTTTGAAAGAGGGCAACTACCGCGTCAGCGTGCGCGACGACGGCACGACCGAAGTCATCGTGCGCAAGGGGCAAGCCGAAGTTTACAACCAGGAACTCGGCACCGTGCCGGTTAAGAGCGGCCGCCGCATCATCATCGAAGGGCGTGACGCGGGCTATTACCAAATCGCCAAACTCGACGACAAAGACAACTGGGATCGTTGGAACGACCGGCGCGACGATGATTTTTATGCGCGCGCCAACAATCAGCGCAGCACGCGCTACGTGCCGGCCTCGGTGGCGGGCGCATACGAACTCGATGATTATGGCGATTGGTTCGAGACGCCGGATTACGGCTGGGCCTGGTCGCCGCGCGGTGTTCACGCAGGCTGGGCGCCCTATCGTGCGGGCTATTGGCGCTGGTATGGCGGCTGGGGCTGGACGTGGGTTTCGTCTGAGCCTTGGGGCTGGGCGCCGTATCACTACGGGCGCTGGAATTACTACCGCAGCCGCTGGTGCTGGACGCCCTACATCAATTCCAACGTGGGCTTCTGGGATTGGTCGCCGCATCTGGTCGCATTCTTCGGCTGGGGCGGCGGTTATGGCAGCGGCTATCGCGATGGTTATTGGGACGGCTACCGCGACGGGCGCGGCTGGCTGGGCTGGTGCCCGTTGGGTTGGGGTGAACGTTGGGGCGGCGGCTATTACGGGCGCAGCCGCACGATCATCAACAACACGATCATCGTCAACAACACGAA
>JAYUCP010000073.1:0-6222 GCA_043740245.1 Acidobacteriota bacterium
AGGGGCAGACCTGTGTGTCTGCCCCGGTCGGGTTTGACGAAATCGAATGCGTCAAATAACACCGGGGCAGACACACAGGTCTGCCCCTACGCTATCCCACCTCATTTCCCCACTACCCCGGTTTGCGCCTAAGTCCTGCCTGACTGAATCAGTGATGGCAGCATGCCAATTGTCGCGCGCCGCGCCACCCTCAAACCTTGAAATAGCGCCCCAACGTTGCCGCACCGGGCCGCCGGGTCGCCAGCGAAACCACGATCATCAGCAACGCCGACACCAGCACCATCGGCGCCACCGGCAACAAACCAAACACTGCCGTGCCCGCCGGGGTGCGCGTCAACACTTCAAGGCTGCCCAGCTTCCACACCACGCCCGGCGCCGTCACGGCGGATTGAAAGACCGCGACGGCCATCACGCTGGCGGCCGTCCAGAGCGTCGCGGCCAGCGCGCCCCACTTGGTGCTGCCTTTCCAGAACAGCGCCGCGATCATCAGCGGCATCAGCGCCGCATAACCCGAAAACGCGTATTGCACCGCCAGATCGAAGATGGATTGCGGCGAGGTCAGCGCGATGGCATACGCAATCAGCGTCAGCACGACCACGAAGATGCGCCCGGTCAGCACTTCGGCTTGCTCGCCAAAGCGCCGCCGTCCGCCGTAAAAGGCAAACAGGTCTTCGGCAAACATCGTCGAGAGCGCCAGTATTTGCGAATCGCTCGCCATCACCGCCGCCATAATCCCCGCGCCCAACAAGCCCGCCAGCCACAACGGCGCATAAAATTCGAGCAGGCGGATGATGACATCGTCGCTGGAGGCTTGCGCGCGCAATTGCGTTTTCTGTGCGGGCGTCAACGTCTGCGCCTGCGCCGCCAGCGTTTGGCGCGCTTCCAACTTGGCCCTGATCGCGGGCACCTCGACCGCCCGATTCGCCAGCACGCCCAGATATACCGACGGCAACCAAATCGCCAGCATGCACAGCGGATAAAAAATGACCGTCTTTTTGAAATGCTGCACGCGTTGCGCCGTCAGGCAAAAGATGATGATGTGCGGAAAGTTGATCGAAGACAGCGGAATGAAGGTGTAACTGAAAAAATACAGCGGCGAAACCTTCTCACGCGTCAACAACGAAGCTGTCAACGGGGAAGCATTCAACGCATTGACGGCCTGACCGAATCCGCCCATCCCCTTGGCGATGACGACCAGGGCCGTCAAACCGAAGCACAGAAACAACAAAGTCTGAAACGTATTGACCCAAGCCGTGCCGCGCATCCCGCCAAAAAAGACATACGACATCACGACCATGGCTACCAGCGCGCCGCCGAACCAATAAGGCACGCGCCCGCCGCTGATGGCGCTGAGCGTCGTGCCGCCGCCCATCACGCCGATGATGATATAAGGCACCAGCAGCGCGGCCTGCACCACAAAAATCACCGTGCCGATATGGCTGCATTCCCAACGGTCGCGGAACATTTGCACCGGCGTCATAAATCCATAGCGTTTGCCCAGCGCCCAAACGCGCGTGCCGATCAAAAACAACGACACCGGCACGATCAACGCCGACGACGAAGCCATCAACCCATAAGTCACGATGCCGTTGTTAAAAGCGTGGCTCGACGCGCCCAGAATCGAGAAGGCCGTCATATTCGTGCCGAAGAGCGAGAGCAAAAACACAAAGACGCCGAGCGAGCGGTTGGCTAAAAAGAAGCCTTCGGCATTCTCTTTGCCCGCGTGGCGAAAGGCGAAGATGCCGATGTAGATAACGATGGCGAGATAGACGAAAACAAAGATGGCAGGAATCAAAACGCGCTCACTCCTTCTGCGTTGGTCGCAACAACAGACATTACCGGAAATAAGAATCAACCACGGGGAACACTGGGGGCACGGGGAAGACTGGAATGGAAAAGCTGATGTTAGCTTTATTTCCAAGGCCTTTTTCGGTGGTTCCCCCGTGTGCCCCGTGTCCCCCGTGGTTGGTCTAAAGCTTAAACCAGAGAACGGTTATTAGCTTCAGGCAAGTTCAATTGTGATCTTGTTCCAGATGTGCCGGCCAGGCATAGCGCACGAGCGCCCCCATCAACAGCACGACGGCCAGTGTGTAACAGACGTGATAGAAAATGCCGATGGGCAAGAAGCCAAACACGAAGGGCTGCGCCGTGCGCCAGAACCAAATGTCCTGATGCAACAAATACAACACGCAGACGGTCAAGCAGAATAGAAAATGGTTCATTGTGCTTTGCTCTCGGCAGGGGTGTGTTCACGCAGCCAGCGCGTCACATCACGCGGTTGCTCGAATTCGTGCGCGACCTCGGCGAGGCGCTCCAGTTGTTCTTCGGGTAACTTCAGCACGGCGCTTTGCAGGCGTTTGCTGAGCGTCCCGACACGGCGGGTCAGCAGGTGTAGCACCAGCTTATAGCCGCCTTGCCGCAAACCTTTTTGCAAACCCTGTTGCAAACCTATTTGTATGCCCTCTTCTTTCCAGCTTGTGGTCAATTCCATAGTTACCTTCCTTTCTTTGCGCGGCAGTTGTTCAAGCTCCGCCGTCAAGCGCGTAAATTCCGTAGCGTTTAATTTCAGGTAAGTGTCCACGAACGCGGTCAAGAACCTGGTCTTTTCCCGGTCGTAGCGCAAGCGCGCGATCATGCGCAGACATTCTTTCTTGACCTCGACGCGTTCTGCCGGCGTAAAGCCCATCTTCGCCATCAGCGCCGCCGCCGCCGGGTTGTCGTGGCGCAAGTAAGCGCGCCAATCCAAGCGGTTGAGTTGAATCACGAGGATGCGAAATTCCAGCACCGTGCGATCAGGAAACGCGACGCGGAAAGTATCTGCTTCGAGATTGCGGGGTTTATCGTAGGACAAGAGCGCGACCGGGTAAACCGGCAACCGGTATTCGCGCGTGAGCAAAGCGAAGTAATCGAACATGCGCCGGGCAAACTCGCCGCGCCGCCGCCGCCGTGCGCTTTCCGGTTCGACGTGCAGCAAAAAACAGGTGGGCTGGTCTTTGAAGTTAGCTTTGACCACCAGATCGGCATGCCGCTTTTCACCGGGAACAGGCGCGCTAAAGAGTTCCTTGTCGAGAAACTCGAGCGCGCCCGGATCAAGGTACCCGGCGCTGGAGGGCAGAAAGGCCTCGACGAATTCGCGGAAGTATTCTTTCAGCAGTGTTTTGAAGAGTTGATCGTGATCAATGATTGCTTTGGGGTTTGCTTTGGGTATTGGATTGGGCATTGAATGGGCCTGGCGTAGCGTAGACACATAATCAGAAACCGGCTGCCGCAACGCGGCGTACTATCCCACAGCACTTGCGAAAATTGCAACGCTGGCTAACCTTACGCTGCACGCGCGGACAGAAACGCGGAACGCAAGCTGACCCACGCAGCATCAACGAGGCGACTCACACGGCTGCTCAGCGCATATCCAAAATAGAAAGTCTAAATGGCAGGAATGAAGTTATCAGTTGCTGAGGTGCGCGAATTACAGACCGCCAGCCGCGTGCGCCTGCGCGCCTGGCAAGACGAGCGGCTGCGTGCCTTGTTGCAAGAGTTGGCGGCCAATCAATTTTATCTACAGAAGTTTCAAACCGCCGGTTTGCCAATGTCGGCGGTGGCAACGTCAGCCGCTTTGAGCGCCCTGCCCTTCACCACCAAAAACGAATTGGCCGCAGAGCAGCTTGCGCATCCGCCCTATGGCCGCTTGCTCAGTTATCCGCTGACCGAATATCGCTATTTGCATCAGACCTCCGGCACAACGGGGCGCGCGTTGAAATGGCTCGACACGGCTGACGATTGGGAAGCGTTCCTGCGCTGCTGGGCCGAGGTGTATCGCGGCGCGGGCGTGACGGCGTCCGACGTGGTCTTTTGCGCGTTCTCGTTCGGCCCCTACATCAGCCATTGGTCAGGCATCGAGGGCGCGCGTTACAGCGGCGCGCTGGCGCTTTCAGGCGGCGGCATGGGTTCTGAACAAAGGCTGCGAGCGATCATCGAGAACCGCTGCACGGTGCTGGTCTGTACGCCGACCTATGCCTTGCACCTGGCCGAAGTCGCGGCGCACGTGGGGATTGACCTGCACGCCTCTGACATACGCCTGACCATCCACGCGGGCGAGCCGGGCGCGAGTGTGCCCAACGTCAAGCGCCGCATCGAAGCGGCCTGGGGCGCGCGCTGTTTCGATCACGCGGGCGCGACTGAAGTGGGCGCGTGGGGCTTTGATTGTCAGGCCGAAGACGGCGCGATCCATCTCAACGAACTGGAATTTTTCTTTGAAGTGATTGACCCGCAAACCAGCGCGCCCGTGGCCGAGGGCGTGCGCGGCGAATTGGTCATCACGACCTTGAGCCGCCCCGGCATGCCCGTGCTGCGCTATCGCACCGGTGATCTGGTGGAATTGACGACGGAACCTTGCGCATGCGGTCGCACGCTGGCGCGCATCAAAGGCGGCGTGCTGGGGCGCGCCGATGATATGTTGAGCGTGCGCGGCGTCAATGTTTATCCGGCGGCGATTGACAACCTGCTCAAAGCGTTACCCTCCATCGTCGAGTATGAAGTTGAAATCCGTTGCGTGGCGGAAATGGACGATCTTACGCTGAAAGTCGAAACCACCGGCGCGTT
Organism: Acidobacteriota bacterium; assembly: GCA_043740245.1. Lineage (GTDB taxonomy): Bacteria > Acidobacteriota > Blastocatellia > RBC074 > RBC074 > JACPYM01. Next base: position 4,600 of record JAYUCP010000073.1, read on the forward strand.
GCCGTTTGCCGAAGTGGAACACGCCATCCTCACGGCCTTTCGCAGCCAACTCAACATCCGCGTCAATGTCGAGCAGGCGGCGGCGCTCAGCTTGCCGCGTTACGAATTCAAGGCGCGGCGGTTTAAGCGAATGGCCGAGTGAGGTCATGCCAAGCCACTTGGAAATGCGCGTTCCAGCACCTACAATCCACTTCAAGCAATCACCCGAGCGCAAGATCAAACGCAGAACCAAAGAGTCAGGCGCACGCTCTAGCGAAGCGCCAAGGAAGTTAATGCAACCAGAGACCTCGCAAACCAAAACTGAAGTCGGCAATTATTTTGTCTCCAACTATCCGCCGTTTTCGCAGTGGAAAGCCGAAAACATCCCCGACGCGTTGGCGGCCTTGCAACAACCGGCGCGCATTGAACAGCCGCTCGGTCTATACCTGCACATCCCGTTTTGCCGCAAGCGCTGCAAGTTTTGCTACTTCAAAGTCTACACCGACAAAAACGCGTCGGAGATTGAGGCCTACCTCAACGCTGTCATCAAGGAAAACGAAATTTACAGCCGCATGCCCGCCTTGCAGGGGCGGCCCCTGCGGCTGGCCTATTTCGGCGGCGGCACGCCTTCTTATTTGAGCGAGCGGCAATTGCACTTCTTGGTCGAAGGTCTCAATCGGCACGTCAGTTGGGAACAAGCCGAAGAAGTGACGTTTGAATGCGAACCCGGCACCCTGCGCAAATCAAAGTTGGAAACGCTGAAAGAAATCGGCGTCACGCGCCTCAGCCTTGGCGTAGAGCATTTCAACGACGACATCCTGGCCGCCAATGGCCGCGCGCATCTTTCCGCCGAAATCTATCGCGCCTACGAATGGGCGCGCGAGGTGGACTTCCCACAAATCAACATTGACCTGATCGCCGGGATGATGGGCGAATCGGATGAGCTTTGGCGCGAAACGGTGCGGCGCGCACTGGAACTGGAACCCGATTCGGTCACGATCTATCAGATGGAGCTGCCCTACAACACGGTCATCTCGAAAGACATGCTCGAAAAGGGCCTCGATTCGCCGATTGCCGATTGGCCGACGAAACGGCGCTGGATTGATTATGCCTTTGAGCAATTCCAGGCGCGCGGCTATCGCGCGGCGAGCGCCTATACGCTGGCGACGACCAAAAAACCGACGCGCTTTATTTACACCGACAACCTCTGGCACGGCGGCGACATGATCGGCCTCGGCGTTTCGTCCTTCTCGCATTTCGACGGCGTACACTTTCAGAACGCGCCGAAGTATGAGGATTATTTGCGCGGCTTGGAAAACGGCGAACTGCCACTCTGGCGCGCCTTGCGGCTGACGCCCAAGCAAAAGCTGATTCGTGAAATGATCCTGCTGCTCAAGACCGGCGCGCTCGACACGAAATACTTTCGCAGCAAATTCGACGTGGATGTCTGGCAGGAATTCCAACCCGTGTATGAGCAACTGAGCCAGCAGAACATGTTGCAGCGCCATAACGGGACAATCGAACTGACCCGCGCCGGGTTGCAGCAAGTGGATCATTTGCTGCCGGAATTTTTTGAACCTGAATTGAAAGCTGTTCGCTACGCTTGATGCGGTACGGGGAGCGGTAGCGACCTGGTGCTTCTGA
>JAYUCP010000074.1:0-6180 GCA_043740245.1 Acidobacteriota bacterium
TGCCGCTCTTGCTTGGCGGTGGTATCGCAGTGGTCGCCGTGCTGGCGGGGCTGTTCTGGTTTATGAACAGCAGCAAGCAAACTGTTAAGCCGGCCGATCCGAAGACGAAAGTTGCTGCCAAAGTAATCAAGGCCGATCTGGTTAAACAGTCCGGCGGTTCATACCGGCTGGGCCGCACCGATGAACCGAAAGCGAATGGCGAAGAAGATTTAGCCTGGGGTTATGCGCAATGGCCCGCGAACACTGTCACCGTGTTGCCCTTCGAAATTGATCGCACCGAAGTCAGCAACGAGGAATACGCGCAATTCGTCAACGAGACCAATCACCCCGCGCCATCGGACTGGAACGGCAACGAGCCGTTCACCGGCAAAGAACAATGGCCGGTGCGCATGGTTTCTTACGAAGACGCCGAAGCCTTTGCCGCCTGGCGCTCCAAACGCGACAGCGCGCAGTACCGCTTGCCCACCGAAGAGGAATGGGAATTTGCCGCGCGCAACGGCGGCGACGCCGCGACAACCGTTTTCCCCTGGGGCACGCAGTGGACGCCGGATTTGGCGAACATCAAATTCACCGAACCGAAGATCGTGTCGTCCCATCCGCAGGGCAGCACCAAACAGGGCGTGCTGAATATGATCGGCAACGTGGGCGAATGGACTTCGACCCCGGCAGCGTATTACGCGGGCAATAGCAAACTGGAACTGGACGCGGCGGCACAGACCGCCAAAGTGGTGCGCGGCGGTTCTTACATCAGTCAGCCTGACGGACCAAAACCGATTCGCGTGACGGTGCGCGGCTTTCTCGATGCGAAGAAAAAAGACCCGACGATTGGCTTCCGATTGGTGCGGAGCCAGTAGGCAGAGAAACAGCGATGGAAGAGCCAGTGATTGAACCAAAGCTTTACGACGACGCGGAAGAGACAGAAGCCACACATTTCGCTGAATGGCGGCAAGCTTCGTTGCGCACACTGCAAGAACTCTGGGACAACGAAGAAGACGCTGTTTATGACTCGCTAGCAGCACCCATGCAAAGTCTGACTGACCAACTCCCGCCCGAAATCGCCCGCGCGATCAATCCCGCTTGGCGCAAGAACGAGGCGGACTATTGGGCGGCGCGCGCTGAACTGCTGCCACAGTATCAGGGTCAATGGATCGGTTTTGCCGATGGTGTCGTAACCGCTGCGGGCGCTAGCCCTGTGACTGTGTTTCATGCGGCTGAGGCAGCGGGACACCAGCCTTTTGTTACTTGTGTTGGACGGGAAAATGAACCCTGCCGTATGCGGCGCGCCAGTTTCGCTTACGACAAGGCCTATCCTGGCGAGGCGTTGCCGATGCTCCCGCTCGAGTTTCGCATGACGAGCGGCACGCCAGGAATGGTTTTGGATCGCGTCATTGCCGACACCGGCGCGGATGCCACTGCCCTGCCCTGGATGGATTGCCAGTCGCTCCAACTCAAGCCCGCCGACGGGCGGCCGGGCTTGATGAGTGGAGTCGCGGGCGGCACGGCTGCCACACTTTTCTTTCGTACTTGGGTCTATCTCGATGGGCAGGAACATCCTTGCCGCTTGCAAGCGGATTTTATCGGCCATGAACGCATCCTTGGCCGCGACGTTTTGAATCGGCTGGAGGTGCTCTTTCGCGGGCCTTCAGGTGAAATCGTGGTGAATCCCTGATGGCCGTATTCGCCGGCCAAAAGAATTTTGAAAGATCGAACTAACACAGGCGAGCCGTATAGCCGCCTAGCGGTAACCAAGCTTCCCCCGATTCCAAGACCGCAAGCCATGCATCCCAACAACGTCTACAAACGTTTCGTCGTGATTCACCGTTAAACCTTTGCACTAAATTCCCGCCGGCGCGCACCGTACCGCTCCGGCGCTTGCTCTTCCACAATACGGAGAAGCCCCCACGAGGGAGTTTTAGGAGGAAATAAAATGAAGTTGATGCCCACACCACCGCACCGCACCTTGAAAATGTTGCGCGCGGCTGCCCTATCGTTGCTCATGACTATGCCCCCAGTTGCACCCGCGTTAGCCGGGACGCAAGACCCCGTGACCGGCGCGTTTGAAGGCACCGTCAGCAGCAGCCAGGGCGGCGCGGCCATTGCCGGCGCAGTCGTCCAATTCGTCAACACCGTCACCGAAGTCCCAGTCGCCAAACGCTCCGACGCGCAAGGCAAGTTTTATCAGGGCCTGTTGCAACCGGGCGTCTATCGCATCCGCGTCAGCGCGCCGGGCTTCAAAACCAAAATCATCGAACAGCGTTTGCTCGCCACGCGCGGCAACACCGTGGTGCCGCTGCCAGTGACGCTTGATCCTGAAGTCGTCGCCACGCAACCAACACAACCGGCGCAACCGACACAACCAAACCAGCCGCAACCGCCAACCCCGGCTCCGCCACCGCCGACGCCTGTGATCAGCCTGCCTGAATCGGTGGAATTGAATGCCACCGATGGACGGCGCAGCGGCGTATACACCGACGCCGAGATCGCTACGTTGCCGTTGGGCGATACGACGTTCACGCGCACCTTTGACAGCTTTGCGCTGTTGATTCCGGGCTTGGCGCTGCCGCCGCAAACGGGCCGCGTCGCCGGGCCGGGCATCGGCGCGGGCGTAGGTTCGGCGGGCCAATTCTCGGCCAACGGCCTGCGTTCACGCGCGAACAATTTCCTGGTGGACGGTTCGGACAACAACGACGAAGACATCGGCGTGCGCCGCCAGGGTTTCTTTGCGCTGGTGCCGCAACCGGTCGAATCCATCAAAGAGTATCAAGTCATCAGCAACCTCGCGCCCGCCCAGTTCGGGCGCAACATCGGCGCGCAGGTCAACGCCATCAGCAAATCGGGCGGCTACGAAACGCACGGCGCGGTGTTCGGCTTTCTGAATACGAGCGCCCTGAATTCGCGCGACTACTTCGACACGACCAGCAGCGGGCAGCCGGTCGCGTTGCAAGGCCTGAATTTCAACAGCGGCGGCGCGGGTGTGCTGCGCAATGTTTACATCTGCCCAGTGGGCGGCACGTGCGCGCAAAAATTCGTGCGCAATCCGGCGGCGGGGCAGGATTCGCTGACCTTCGGGAATGGCGGGCTCGTGCTGGGCGGCCCATTGCTGCCGCGTCCGAAGACCGATGCAAGCGGCGCGGCTTCAACGACAGGAGGTGGCTCAACCAAGAGCGCGTTTTACTTCCTCTCGCTCGAAGGCGCGTTGCTCAACGCGAATAAAGAACAGAGCTTCGCCGTGCCGACCGTCGAAGAACGCGGCTTTGCCCGCAGCGGCGGCACCGGGTTGCGCGACGGCGATTTGATCGGCTTCCCGACCAGCAATCAGGGCGACGCCGTGTTTAGTCTGTATCCGTTCCCGAACAATAACGGGGGCGTGTATGGCCGCAACACCTACACGCAAATTTTGCCGGCCAGTGCACAGGGTTACATCGCGTCTTTCAAAATGGATCACAGCCGCAAAATCTGGGGCCGCGATCAATCCTTCACGGGCCGTTACAACCGCACGCACGATTGGCGCAACATTCCGGCCACGGGCGATGCCCTGTTCGCCACGCTGCGCCCGGTCGTCGGCACGCAAAACTTCTCGTTTTTCTGGAACAGCGAATTGACGCACGAAGCGGCGACCACGCCCTTCTTCAATCAATTCCGCGCTTCGTATGGCCGCACGCGTTTGAACTTCGAGGAAGAGCGCGATGTGGATCATCTGGCGCCGAGCGCGATCCTGCCGAAGCAGGCGTTCACGATCAACGCGCCCTTCCTGTCGAATTCGACGCTGCCGAACAAAGACCGCATCGAATACCTGCAATTCGCCAATCGCACCAGCGAATTGGGCTTGCTGCAAAATGGCGTCTTCGGTTCGATTGCGGGCGGCGCGCTCGGCCCCATCGGCCAGGTGCTGATGCCGGGCTTCAGTCCGCTGGGCGTGGATGTTTACAACTTCCCGCAACGCCGCGTGAATAACACTTATCAGTTCGCCGACATCCTTTCGTTCCGTAAAGGCGAGCACAACGCCGCGCTGGGCGCGGACATTCGCCGTTCGCATCTGAACAGCGACCTGCCGCGCAATGCGCTGCCGCAACTCGTGTTTGGCGGTGCACCGATTCTCAACTTCAACAACACGACGAAGGAATTTTCGCTGCAAGGCTTCTTCCGTCCGGACAGCCTGGCGGCGGCACAAGCGGCGAGCGGTTTCTTCCAATCGCTGGCGACCCTAGACACCTCGGTGATCGGGTTGCGCACCTGGCAGTACAACTTCTTCGTGCAAGACGAATGGCGCGTGAAGCCGAACTTCTCACTGAGCGTCGGCATGCGTTACGAATACAACACGGTACCGAAAGAGGTGAACGGCATCATCGAAAAAACCTTCAACAGCACGAAGCTCGATTTGCCGAGCGTCGTGGGCTTGAAACAATTCATCGGCGGACGCAAGAGCATCTACGATTCGGATCGCAACAACTTCGGGCCGCGCGCGGGCTTCGCCTATGGCAAGAACTGGGGCCTGAACAAACAGATGGTGATTCGCGGCGGCTACGGTTTGTTTTACGACCAGGTCATCGGCGCCGTCACCAGCCAGTCGCGCAATGTGTTCCCCAACTATTTGACAGTCAACACCGGCGGCGGGCTGGGCACAGTCGGCGGCAATCTGGCCCCGTTCAACCTATTCAATCCGGCGCTCTCGTTGCCCGGCAACAATCTGAGCAACGGGCTTTGCCTGCAAGTCGTGCAAGGCGGTTGCGCGCCGAGCCGCTTCTTCCCTTACGTCAATCTGGGCACGCCGAATCGTTTGAATCCGAACCTGCCGTTCGATTCGGTGGTGAACGTTTATAACCGCGAGTTCCCCGGCGGCCTCGGCTTCACGCTGCCGTCGCGCGCTCTGAAAACACCGCTGGCGCATCAATACTCGCTCACACTCGAACAGCAGTTGGACCGCAATCTGAGCGCGTCGGTCGCCTATGTCGGGACAAAGGGCCGCAATCTGTTGCGCCTGACGACGCCGAATCTGGGGCCGAATCTGAACATGATTTCGTCGCCGTTCCTTTATCAAATTGACGACAACGGCATCCCCAGCATCAGCGGCATCGTGCTGCAACCCGGCACGAATATCACCAAGGACCTGAAGATCACCGGCGGACGCCCAATCGCCAATGCCGGCACGATCTATCTGTATCAAACGACCTCGCGCTCGCGCTACGATTCGTTGCAGGCGCAACTGCGCGGCACGCTGCGCAATCAGTTCAACTTCCAAATCGGTTACGTCTGGTCGCACGCGCTGGACGATGCTTCGGACGTGTTCGATCTGGCGGGCGCATCGGCCTTGCCGCAAAACAGCTTGCGTCCGTCGGAATATGCGTCGGCGAATTTCGACACGCGGCATCGCGTAACCTATAACTTCCTCTGGACGCTGCCGGCGCTGGCGAACGCGCACGCCGTCAAGCGGACAGTGCTGGGCGGTTATGAAATCGCGGGCACGGGCCAGTATCAAACCGGCCAGCCTTTCACCGTCAACAGCATCAACGACATCAATCTGGACGGCAATTACACCGACCGGCTGCATTCGACGCGCGGCTTGATCGTCAATGATGACCGGCGCGAACGGCTGAGCTTCGCCAACAACGCCACCTTTGGCGAATTCTGGGGCGTGACCGGCACTGATGGCGCAGTCGGCCGCAACACCTTCCGCGCCAGCAACTATTTGTTGCTCAATCTGGCGCTGGTCAAAAACTTCGTCTTCACCGATCGGCAACGCTTGCTCTTCCGTGTGGACGCGTTCAATTTCACCGACCGCGCCAACTTCGCCATTCCCGTGCGTAATCTGGAAGCGGCGTCATTCGGTTCGGCAGTGGACACGGTGACGCCGGGGCGGCGCGTGCAGTTTGCGTTGAAGTATTTGTTCTAAAGCAGGCGCTGCCCCAGCGTGGCTATAACACAAAGCCGCAGGCAGTAACCATCGAACGATGGTTACTGCCTGCGGCTTTGCATTTGGTTCCAACTCAGTCTCAAAGAACGCGAAGCGTGTCAGTAGCCCGACCGTGAGAGAGGGCTTCCTGGGCATGGCGTACCGTTGCTCCAAAGGGAGACAGTCTCAAGGAGCCCTCTCTCACGGCTTGTCATTACCCAGTATTTTCGAGTTTATGAGACAAGCGAACCCCTTCAACCAATGTTTGCAAAGTGAGGTAGCCACGCCAG
>JAYUCP010000075.1:0-15444 GCA_043740245.1 Acidobacteriota bacterium
CGCAAACTTAGACACCGTGTCAGTAGCCCGACCGTGAGGGAGGGCGTGGACTCGCAAGCCAGCCCTCCCTCACGGTCGGGCTACTGACACGGCGCTTCCAACCCACTAACTATGAAGGAGTCGCAATGAACCAACGTCATCTGCTCGCCTTGTGTCTGCTGTTTGTCTTTTCCGCCGGAGCTTTTGCGCAAGCGAAACCGCAACCGAAACCGGCCACACCGCCGGTGGCACAAACGCCCGCCGCGCCTGCCGCGCCCGCTGTCAAAGCCAAGCCGCCTTCCAAAGACGAGGTCTATTTCAGCATCGCGCGCCGCATCAACGCGCAAAACAACACGGCAGTCAGCGGCGTTGTGGCCGCGCTCGATGGCGTGATCGAAGTCAAAGAGATCGCTGTGGGCGCCGATGGCAAAGCGACGGTGACGGTGCAGGAGCGCGCCGCGTCGAATGCCGCCTATACGCAGAAAACCATGCGCATCATGCTTGCGCCGCCCGTTGCTGGCGACAAAGACAACAAATGGATTTGGGAGCAGTTTGAAGAGGCGCGCCGCTTTTATGCGGTGGATAAAATTTTCCCCTACACGGCCAACGATCTGAATCGCAGGAAACAAAACATCAGCGCCAAATGGGCCAATTTCTCCGGTTCGATTGGCAAACAACTCGAAGCGGGCATCAAGGCCATGGAAACAGCCAAGGCCGTCATCCGTACCGATCCGGGGCCGCTGAGCGCCTTGTTGCCGTTGCGCGCCACGCTGGCCGAAGTGCTCAAGAACAACGACCAGGACGCGCTCGCCAATGTGAGCCGGGACCTGGCGGGCAGCACCGATAACATCACGGCGCTGGGCGATACGTTTGAGGCGCTCAAAGCCAACGATGCTTATCTGCGTTTGGTGGAGGAATTCAAAGCCGCCGTCAACGCCAGCACCGCGCTGCGCCGCGATTACGTCGAAGCGGTCAAGGCTTACAACGAATCGCTGGAGCGCCTGCCCTATGCGCTGGTCGCTTACGGGCTGGAGTTTCAGCGCATCGAACCGAAGGTGACGGCGGATTAGCGAACTTTCGACGCGAGGCGGCGTATGACGGCCTGATGCAGTTGATGCAAACACAACCCCACGTAATCAAAAAGGAGAATTTATGAGCGACAATCCGAACAACCCTTCCAATCCACCACTGGCAAATGCGCCGTTGGTAACGCAACCGCCGCCGCCCGGCAAAGACACGCTCGAAGAAATCACTTCGACCTTGCGTGACCTGTTCAACCGCGTGCCCGAAACGGTCAACAAAGCCGTCGAACGCGCGCTGAACGTCAAAGACACGACTGTGCTGTTGCGCTTGAGCGATGATTCGTCGGACAAACTCGACCGGCTGGTCGCGGCGGGCGTTTTCAAGAACCGCAGCGAAGCCGCCGCTTTCCTGGTCGAAGAAGGCAGCAAGGCGCAGGCCGCGCTCTTCGAACGCATTCAAACCAAGCTGGATGAGATCGAACGCATCCGCGCTGAGTTGCGCCACAGCGTCGCGCCCGAAGCTTAGAACCACGATTCAGTACCGGGAGCGGTAACGACCGGGTGCTTCCGAGTTGTACACATTCAGAGGCGCCCGGACGCTACCGCTCCTGGTACTGCCAACCACACCATGAATTACGAATACCTGCTCGTCGAAACCACCGCCGCCCTCACGCGCATCACGCTCAATCAGCCCGCCCGCCGCAACGCGCTCTCGCTGGCCCTGATGCAAGAGTTGACCGCGTGTTTGCGCGCGCTCGGCAAATCAACTGAAACGCGCGCCGTGATCCTGGCGGCCAATGGCCCGGCCTTTTCCGCCGGGCACGACCTGCGCGAAATGATTGACCGCAGCGTGGCCGAGTACCGCGAACTGTTTGACACCTGCGTCGAATTGATGACCACCGTGCAACACATCCCGCAACCAGTGATCGCCGAAGTCCAAGGCATCGCCACGGCGGCCGGCTGCCAGTTGGTCGCCACTTGCGATCTGGTTGTCGCCAGCGAGACAGCGACCTTTGCCACGCCGGGCGTGCGCATCGGCTTGTTTTGCAGCACGCCGATGGTCGCCCTGACGCGCGCCATTGGCCGCAAACGTGCGCTCGAAATGCTGCTGACCGGCGCGCCGATTGACGCGCACACCGCCGCCGAATGGGGCCTGGTCAACCGCGTCGTCGCGCCTGACCAACTGCGCGCCACCACCGAAACGCTCGCCGTGCAAATTGCCGAAGCCAGTTCGCTGACCGTCGGCCTTGGCAAACAGGCGTTTTACGCGCAGATCGAATTGGATCAAGCCAAGGCCTACGCTTACACCAAAGAAGTGATGAGCCTGAATGCGTTGGCCGGCGACGCGCAGGAAGGTATGAGCGCCTTTCTCGCCAAACGGCCCGCTTGTTGGAAAGGGCGTTGAGGCACGCCCTGTACGGCAAACTGTTAGTTTGCCGTAGCCTCGGCGGCCAAGCGCAATGATCTGCCAAGACGTCTTCGATCAAGCCTACGGCAAACTAACAGTTTGCCGTACAGCGGCAACGGCCCTATGACGACCAACAACTCAAAACATTTCTCAATGCTCCGCAACTTTCACCTGGCCGACCTGTTCACGCTGGCGAATGGGTCGTGCGGCATCAGCGCGATCTTTGGCGCAATGAAGTTTCTGGCGACGCACGAGACGCGGCATCTTTACGTCGCATTTGCGTTGATCCCGTTGGCGCTGGTGTTTGACGTGCTGGATGGGCGCGTGGCGCGTTGGCGGCACACGGCGTCATCGTTGGGGCGCGAATTGGATTCGCTGGCCGACGTGATTTCGTTTGGTGTCGCCCCGGCGGCCATCGCCTTTGCGGCGGGGCTGAACAACGGCATCGAACAGTTGATCCTGCTCTTCTTTGCCGCTTGTGGCTTGAGCCGGCTGGCGCGTTACAACGTGACGGCGGAGCAATTGGCCGCCAACACGGGCAAGGTCGAATACTTCGAGGGCGCGCCGATTCCGACCAGCCTGTTGCCGTTGGGCGTGCTGCTGCTGCTCTTTCATTTCAACCAACTGCAACGCGCGTCTTTGCTGAAGGGGCTGGGCGTGGAACTGCATTGGGTGGCCGTGCTGTTTTTCATCTCCGGCTGTTTGATGATCAGCAAGACGCTGCGCATCCCTAAACCGTAAAGCCTTCTATCAAAATCAAGCAAGCCAAGTCGCAACAGTAGCGCAACCCTGCCGAGGTTGCGCGGCTTTAGCAGCTAAAGCCGTGGCAGTAACCAACGCCATTGCCGTACGTGATGAAGCCGCGGAACCTCGGCAGGGTTGCGCTACTGTTGCGCGGGGCGTCCACACGGCTACTTGCGCATCAGTTCAGGGTATCTCGCCGGATCGAATCTCACTTTGCCGTCTTTATCCATGCGTTGTAACCAAAGTTCGCCGAGATGGCGCCCGCGTTGAAGGTACGCGAAGCGTTGTCTACCAAACCGGGCAGAAAGCGGCACTACCGAAATTTGTATGGGGTACAAATGGAAAACAAGGGCTGCAAAAAAAAGAGCAAAAGGGGCAAAGGCTTTTTGCCCCTTTTGCTCTCAAATGAAGCTTCGCACCAAAATAGCTGCGCAAAGTGACAGGTTCTCCGCGAGCGATGTGGTGCCGCTACTCGGTGGTCGTGCTAGCTAGAACTCTAGCCGCCCACCCATAGTGATAATACGGGGGCCATTTTGTGGGGCGGTCGCCTTGCCGAAGTCGGCGTTGCCGATTGTGCCGTTCACAGCGAAGTTCGTCCGATTGAACAGATTGAAGATGTTGGCGCTATAGATAAACCGAACCCTGCCCTCACCGGTCAGGTTGAACCGTTTCACAATCGAGATGTGCTCAGTGAAAACGGGCGTTTGCCGAAAGGCGCTAATGAACTGCGCTGAGCTCCCAAACTCGAACTCGCCGGGGATACTGAACGGGGTCGAGTTCGCCGCGCACTGTAACTGGGTAGTGGAGCCTGCAACGGCTTGAGGCGTGCAACCGAACCAGCGAACGGACGGGTTGTTTGGATCGAGCGTCGTGCGGTCAACTCCGGTGCGAATTTGCACACCGGTCAAATTGGCCTTCTTGAATTGGGTGAACAACGCACCTGCATTCAAAGTATTCGGCGCCACGATATCAAGCGGGCCGCCGGACGCATAGCGGTTGATAGTGCCAAGCGTCCAGCCGCCCACCAGAGCATCCACAGCACGATTGCTCGCTCCCAGGAACTTGCGACCGCGGCCAAAAGGCAGATCAATCGAGTTCAGAATGTTGACCATATGCGGCTGATCGAACGGCAGCAGCGTTTTCGTATCGCTCAGATCGTAGTTGTTCTGTGGTGTCGTTTGCGTCTGGCTGAAAATCTGCCGGTAATGCAGCTTTCCGAGCGATTTCGACCAGACGTAAGAGGCCGTCATCTGCCAGGAGCCAAAGCGCCGCTCGCCTTTGATCTGGAGCGAGTCGTACCAGGTTTGGCCGTCGCCGGAATTCCGGTCAACCACGTTGAAGTATTGCGGGAACGGCCGCAACGCCTGGGCCAGCGTCTGGCTGTCCGGGAACGAGGCGTAGGGCTTGCGGAAACCCGCCGCGATAACTGCGGGGTCGTCAATCCGGCGGCGCAAAAGCTGTCCGAGTGACAGGTATTTGGAATCCACCTGGTTGACGAACAAGCTGGAGGCCAAGCCTCGGCCCCGGTTGCCTACGTATGCCAGATCAATCAGGAAACCCTTGATCTCGTGCTGTACATTGAGGCTCCAGTTGTAATTGCGCGGGGCCTTGCCGAAATCGGCATCAAACACGTCGAGGGTACCCGCCGGGGTAGCCGACGAGATTACGCCAAAGCCAGGATCAATAAACGGTGGTTTTGCGCCTTGAGGAATCGGCACGCCAGCATCCCAAAGCAACGCTGGGTTGACGCCGTCGGCGAGCAGGTTGCCTGGAGGGCCGCCAAAGCCGAGAGTACAGCCGCATCCGCCGTTGCCCAGCGTTTGGTAATAAATACCGAAACCGCCGCGCACCACCGTCTTTGACGCCGCCTTGTAAGCGAAGCCGACACGCGGTCCGACGTCTGAGAAATCGGTGGGGTAAAACCGCTTCGTGCCCGTACGTCCCGGCCCAGGGCCAGCAAAGATCATCGCTCCGGCCAGTCCGCCGGCCGCCGGATTCGACAGCTTGGTATCCACCCCCGACATTATGTAGTTCGCCATGTGCCAGCCAATCGGTACTTCATAGCGCATGCCGAGGTTCAGCGTGAGGTTCGGCTTGATCTTCCAATTGTCCTGAAAGTAACCGGCGTGGTAGCCATAGCGAATCTGCACGTCGGGAGTTGGAAGTGTGGTAAAGGACACCTGATTGGGCGCTCCCAGCAGGAAGCTGGCGAACGAATGTCCGGTGGTGCCAGTGGCGGTCGGCAGCGCGGTTTGGGCACGCTCGAAAAAGAACTGACCGTTGGTGCCGGCCGCGTCGAAGGCCATCGTTCTGAGCCGCCGAATGTCCCAGCCCATCCGATACTCGTGCTTGCCACGAAACCAACTGATGTTCTGACTGACTTGGGTCGTCCAGTTATTCTGGCCGCCGTTGTTTACCTTGCCGTCCTGTACGCCCCACTGGGTCAGGCCGTCTGCGGCGTTAAACTGTATGCGCGGCGTGGCATCGGTGGGCAACTTAAGGCCCGCCTGCGACGCAAAACCGGCTTGCGCCGGATTGTCCCACGCCTGCTGCGTCCGGCTAAAGCCAAACGTCGTGTGAATCAGGAAGTTGGGTCGCACGATCCAGTCGTGATTCACGCGAAAGTTTTGCGGCCGCTGCGTGCTGGCACCCAGCCCCTGGCCCAATGGGCCGGGAAGCGCGGTCGTGCTGGCGGTGTTATTGTTCTGAAAACTGTGGAAGTATGAGAGGCGGTTGTTCGGCGTAAATGCATGGTCCAGCTTCAGGCTCCAGACGTTGTCTAAAACCTGGCTTTCATTGACGAAAGCCAGGTTATTGGTCACGCCCGGAAGATTAGGATCGGGAAGCGCAGCAAGGAATTTTTTGGAGATCGCGCTGATCCGATTGCTGGGAATGATATTGCCGGCAAATTGCTGGCGGACATTTCCCGCCGTCGTTGCCGGGTCATAGATCGCTCGTCCGATTTCAGAAAAGTCGCCGGCTTTCATCCGAACCGTCGGAACCGTCGAGGTTACGGTCGAGATGGTTGCCGGACGCATGTCGCGCGAGTAGGTCATAAACCAGAAGGTCTTGTTGCGCCCATTATAAACCTTGGGGACCCATACCGGGCCGCCTACGGCAAACCCAACCTCGTTAAACCGCTCCTTCGGCTTGGCCCGGCGGGCGGCGTTATTCTGCCAACTGTTCGCGTTAAAGATATCGCGGCGCGCATACCAGAAAGCCGCTCCGTGAATATCGTTCCCGCCCGACTTGGACACGAACGTTTCGACGCCGCCGCCAAACCGGCCGTACTCAGCCGAATAGGCAGCGGTTATCAGCTTGAACTCCTGGAACATCTCGGTGCCCGGAAAATTGAACACCACGCCACCCGATTCGGGGATGGTCAGGCTGGCGCCGTCAATCATCACCTCTTTGCCACGCCCGCCAGAGCCGGAGATGCTCACCTCGCGATAGGAGTTTACGCCGGGCATGTATGTCACAAACGATTCGGCGTTGCGGATGCCGCCGGTGAACAGTGGCAGCGTATTCATGAACTTGGTGGAGAAGGTCTGGCCCTTCTCGCTGGTCTCCGTTTCAAGCAGCGGCCCTTGGGCTGTCACCTCAACGCTCTCCGAGACGTTGCCGACTTCTAACTGCAGGTCCATCGCCAGGCGTTGTGCCACGCGGACTTCGATATTTTTGCGGTTCAACTTTTTGAACCCGGTCTTCTCGACCGCCACTTCGTAAATGCCGACCGGGAGGCTGGCAAACACATACACGCCCGCCTCAGTACTCACCGTCGTGGTTTTCAAGCCGGTGGCTGTGTGCGTAGCAATTACGGTTGCTGCCGGTACAGCCCCTGCTTTCAGATCAGTGACCGTTCCTGATAGCGAGCCCGTGCTTTGTTGCGCTAAGGCTGCCATGACGAATGTCAGGACAAAGCAGCCCAGAGAAATTAGTCGGATAAGCTTGTTCATCGCATTACCTCTGTGTTGGTTTAGTTGGTCAGACGGCGGCGTTCCGAATGGAAGCCGTAACGTTCAAACTTGTTTGAATTACTTGGCTGCTTGGAATTGCAACCGGGATTCGTCCAGCAAAGCAGAGTCAATCGGTCGGTCAATTATTGCTGGCGCACACGGTATTGCCAGACGCGTTTGAAGTCAAGTGGTTATACCAATAAGACGAATTATTGCTCAGTTGTTCAGCCGCACGCTCTCTTCCCAAAACCGCCATTTGGCATACCCGGCGCGTGGCGCGGCCCCGTCCAGTTGCAAGCCGAAGGTGTTCGGCAAGGCTTCGCGCAAAACCTGGTTGCGAAAGCCGAGCTTGGTAAACGTCGCCGCGCCGTAATTGATTTGATTGCCGCTGAGTTTGGCAAAGAGGTACGACGCATCGGTCTCGAATTCGCCATACTTCACCTTGCCCAGCGCGTATTGATAACGCGGCCCGACAGCCTCGCGCGCCAAATCCATTTCCAGATCGAGCTTGACGCAGAGGTAAGACCTTTCCGCGCCGTCCGTGATTTCCAGGCCGAGCGCGCGGCCCGCTTTGTCCACGTCCAGCAGCTTGAATTGCGGATAGGCAACGTCGCCGTCGGCGCTGTGCGGGAAGAGCACGGTCACAAAGAACTCGTAATCGCCCGCCTGATAAAACTGCGAGTTGGTTTGATAGATCGCTGTCTCGTCCTGAAAGTGGCGCGTGATGGGGAACGTGCCGATCTGCTTGCCCTGCGCGTTTTCGGGGAAGCGAATCGTCAGCACTTTGCTTTGCGGCAACTCGTCCGTCTGGATTTTGTCGTAGCGCGTCTCGAAGCTTTGCCCTTCGCCCAATTTGCTTTGGCCGATGACCTGGCGCGTGTGCCAGAGATTCGTGAACGTGTAGTAATCGGGCCGCAGCACCTTGATGCCGTCAATCACGATGAAATAGTCGCGCGCCTTGACGTGCGTGACGACGCGATCCCATTGGTAGCCGAGTTCATCGTCAAGCACGCGCGTGCGGCTGGCGTCCACGTCTTTGAACTTCAGAAAATCAATCTTCTGCGTGCGCACGCGGCGGTACGCGCCGGAGTTGCGGATGAATTCGTAAACGCCCTGCGTCTTGTCGCGTTTGTTTTTGCGCGCCACGACGCGGTTGTGGAAGTAATCCGCCCGCCATTCGCCGAACGGGCCGCTGGGCAAATCGGGGCGATAGCCACCGTCGTGCAACAACACCGACCCGCCTGACATCAACAGCGCGATGCTGTTTTCATCGGCGTGGCCGTGATGCATTTTTTCCTCTTCGACCGACAGCGACTGGCGCAGGTAATCGCGTCCGAGCAAGCCGCCATCGCCTTCGTCGCGGTAATTCAACAGCAGCATCGTCGAATCGCGCTGCCAGCCGTTGCGAAAGACGACCTTCTTGCCGATCAGGTCTTCCAGCACGTCGCCGCTCAGATTGGTGGGTGCTGCCGGTTTGATCGAATCGTCGGCCCAACGGCAAGCATCGGTGAAGGGCGAACCTACACCCACGCCGATGTTGACGTTCGTGATGTCATTCAAATTTTGCGTCTTGGCCGCGCGTTCGAGCGCACGCTTGGTCAGTTGTTCGGCGACGTATTTGTATTGCGGGTTGCGATAGAGCGTCGCGGCCCTTTCATACACGGGCACGAAGCGTTCCCAGCCGCCGTTCCAATGCGCGTCGCCGAAATCGGCGATGTTGCCGTGCGGCGTCAGCAGTTGCGCGAAGTAATCTAGGTAGTAATGCACCTGCGGCGAACGCAGCACGTCTTCGCGCCCGGCAATGTCGGCGTAAGAGAAGACCGAGTAGAGCCAGATGCCGTGATAACCGGTGGCGTCCTCGATCTCCCACTGTTTCATGCTGTCGCTCGCCAGCGTCTCGGCCAGTTGTTTCCATTTCGGCGCGTTGGGGTGACCGGCGAGCGCCACCGCGCCGTAATACAAACTCTCCGCCCGCAGCATCGCGCGATTGTGCGCGCCCCATTCGGGAAAATAGAAAATGTGATCCAGGCTGAAGGCGAGATCGGTCTCGATCTTGGTTTTGGTCTTGGCGTCGAGCACGCCGCTCTCGCGGATGCGCATATACGAGCGCGCGTAGGGCGGCATGATGAAAAAGTTCGAGATCGAAGGCACGCCGTTGCGGTACTCGATGCGCTTGCTCTGAAACTCCTTGGGCATGATCGCGCGCAGGTCGCCATAACTCGCCAACAGATCGCGCGCGCGTTCGGCGTAGGTTTTGTCTTTGGTCTCTTGGTAGAGATAGCCGAGCAGGTCGGCCAGATAGACCGGATGGCCGGGCGCGTCGTAGCCCCAGAGTTCGCTGGGCTTGGTGGTCTGTTTCCAGTTTTCGATGATGGCGGGCGTGTCGGCCCAGCCACGGTCGGCCGCGATTTTCAGGTAACGCAGGTAATCGCTTTTGAGCGTCTGGGCTTGCGCCGCGAATGAAGCGAGGCCAAGGCAGACCAGACTCAGGAAAACTTTGGTGGACAGGGAACGAAAAGTCGGGAGACGCATTTTGATTTTTGAACAATAGCCTTCTAATTAGGATTGGGGTGGAACCAGCTTATCGAGCAATTCTTCGACAACGTGCTGTAAGCCGGCATGATTTGACTGGATTATTTTGACGAGTGCGAGCAAGCGGGCTTGATCAATGAGAAAGCCGTAGATTTTCGTGGCTACGTGACGAAAGCCCATCAATTCTGTTGCCACGTCTGACAGGTTTTGTCCCAGGGGCAGGCCTGTCTCAGTCAAAAGTTTCTCGAATGCTCGCAACGTATCTCGGTGCCACGAAGGGCCGGATGCAGGGGTGATTCCCTGCTGCTTCAAGCAGCGAATCATCAGGTGTTCGAGCGCGTTGTAATAACCTAAACACTCAAAGGCCAGCGCCGGAGCCAGCACCAAGGCCGGAACGTTTTGGGCGGCAATCGCTGAGATGCTTGCCGCTACTTTCGCAAGATTTTCAAGGCCGAACTCAATCTCTTGACGGAATTCACTGCGCATAGAGCACCTTGCCTTCTTGCAGGATGCGTTGGCGAAAGTATCCCCAAGTATTTTCCAACGGCACGATGCTGACGTGGGAATCAATTTCTTTCAAACATTCGCCCACGGCACGAAAGTAACTCAGGCCCGCCAAACCGCTCACGCAGAGGTCAATATCAGATTCCGCGCTAAAATCTCCGCGCGCCATCGAACCATACAGAATGATTTGGGTCGCCCCATTCCTGGTCAGAATGTTTTTGGCCTTCAACAGATCACTTTGAACAAAAGGAGGGAGGGATACTATTTGATCTGCAAACGACGTGGCAGTATTTGCTGATTGGGAAAGCCTTGGAACTGGTTGCATAAGATTGTTCCTCCATTTGTGATGTTACCACATCAGTTTATTCTCAGGCTTTGCCCAAAAACAAATCCCGCCCTTTGACCAGCGCCGCAATCTTCCGATCCGCAATCGAACGCTTGTTCATCCAGAAGCCGCAATCGGGATTGACCCACTTGATGCGTTCCGCGCCGACGAAGCCCGCCGCCGTTTCGATGCGTTGCGCGATCTCATCCGGCGTTTCGACGGTGTTGACCTTGATGTCCACCACGCCCAGGCCCAGGCCGATGCGCGGGTCGAGTTCGTCTTTGAAATAGCGCAACTCTTCGTAGCCGCGAAAGGCCATCTCGATCAGGATGTGGTCGCAATGCAGTTGATTCAAAAAGGCGATCAGCTTGCGCCATGCGCCGCGCTGGATGGATTGGCCGCCGTAGTTGCCGAAACACAGATGGACGCCTTTCTCTTTGGCGCTGGTGGCGGCGTCGAGCACGACGTTGATGGCGGCGGCGGCCCAGTCGCCTTCGTCGGGATGGCCGGTGATGTTGGCTTCGTCAATTTGGATCACGTCGGCGTCAATTTCGGGGACTTGCTTGGCGAGGGCGGCGGCCAGGCCAAGCGCGCGGGCGTCGCGGCTTTTGTAGTGGTGATCCATCAGCGTTTTGCAAAGCATGTGCGGGCCGGTCAGCGTGAACTTCATCGGGTGCGTCGTGCAGGCGCGCGCGCGGCGGTAATCTTCGCCGAGGTTGAGCGTGCCTTCGTCAATCGGCCCTTCGACAACGCCGGCGGGCGCGGCGCGGAAGCCCATGCCTGCGAGCCGTTTGAATTCGGCGATGTCGGCGCGGGTGACGCGCGCGCGGATGTTGTCCATGGGGCGTATGAAGTATTCGATCATGCCGTTGGTGTCGGGATGATTCACGTCCCAGCGGTACAGTTCGCCATCGGCGACGACATCCAGCCCGGCGAGTTCCTGTGTCTTGAAAACGACTTTGGTCGCGTCAATCAGCCCTTGCTGACTGGGCGACGCCATCAGCCAGTCGGGGACAGGATAGGAACCGACGACGGTCGTGCGAATTGCAGGGAATGCGGAATGTGGAATACGGAATGCGGAATCGGTCAAAGTAGCCTCCTTGGTGGAATTGATTTGGTTGCGCCATCAATAACATCTGCGGCAATGATTGGCAAAATTCCGCGTTCTGCATTTCGCATTCCGCATTCGTTGAGCTTGTTTAGGCTTTCTGTTAGCATCTGCCGCGCAATTGCGGCGAGACAAGCAGTTGGCAGCGTAGCGGAACCCCCCTCCCAATCCTTTATCGGTAAACGTTCGGAAGTCATTTGTTTTTGCATGGAAGCTGAATCGGCCTTCGTGTTGTGCAGCACGGACGGGCGCATTGTGGCGGAAAATCCAGTGTGGCGGCAGTGGTTTGCCGCGGCGGCGGATTGTACGCATTTACAAACGGCTGCGGCGCGTCTGGCTTGCCCGCAATTGTGGCCGCTGTCGAGCGCATCTGTAGAGGCGGGCACGACCGTGCTGCAAATCAATGCGCGGCTTTATCAATTGCGCGTGCACACGCTGGGCGAATGGCTCTTGCTGGAATTCACCGCCGCAGGGTTAGGCAATGCGGGGTTGGATGAGACCGCCAATCTGCTTGATCTGGGGCGGCTGACCTCGCGGTTGATCCACGACTTTCGCAATCAGATGGGCGGGTTGAAACTCTATGCCTCCTATTTGAAAAAGCGCTTGACCGGCGCGGACGCGGATGCGGCGGGGCAGGAAGGCGCTGAGATCGCCGACAAGATCATTGAAGGCTTGAACACGATGGCCGAGCACGCAACGCTGGTCAGCCGCATGACCAGACCCGTTGAGCTGCGTTGCGAAACGGGCGATCTGCTGGCGCTGGTCGAACAAATCGCCGGTGAACAAAGGTTGCGCGCGACACCGCGCCACGTGCAATTGGTCAGCGAATTGGCCGATGACACCTTTGAATTGCCGTTTGATACGCAGCAATTGCACGCCGCGCTGTCGGTGTTGCTGGCGCGCGCCATCGAAGTGTCACCGCCGCAAACAACTGTCAGGGTAACGCTGCAACGCGAGGATGATCGCAGCGTTCTGAGCCTGACTGATGCGGGCGCGCTGTTGACTGATGCACAACGCGCCGCGCTTTTCGATTTTTTGACGCACGAGCGGCTCAACAAAAACGCCCTCGAACTGGCCCACGCCAAACGCGTCATCGAAGCCCACGGCGGCACGCTCACGGCGCGGGCGGCGGGTGAAACCGGAACGTTGGTGCAAGTGAGGCTGAAAGCTTAGGCTGAGGGTTGCCGTTTTTATTTTCCATTTGTCATTTGAGATTTGTCAGTTGTCATTGATTGTGGCGTAAGTCAGGCAATGACGAATGACAAATCTCAAATGACAAATGGAAAATGAAAAGCCGGTATGGTTCTTGGGCAAGGGAAAACAACCGTTTGAAACAAGAAATCAACATCCTGGTGGTTGACGATGAGCCGATGATGACCGAGGGCCTGAAACTGGTGCTCGGCGCCGAGGGTTATCGTGTGCAAACGGCGCAGGATTTCCGCGCGGGCCACGTCGCGTTGCAACGCGGCACGTTTGATCTGGTGATCTCTGATTTGCAATTGCCCGACGACCAACAGGGCGGGTTGTCGCTGTTGCGCGCGGTCAAAAGCCGCGACTCCCAAAACGGCCAATCCGAAACCGAAGTCATCATCATCACCGGCGTCGGCTCTGTCGCCAAAGCCGTCGAAGCCACCAAAGCGGGCGCGTTCTACTTCGTCGAAAAGCCCTTCGAGCCGGAGCAGATGCTATTGCTGGTCGAGAAGGCGCTCGAACGCCGCCGCCTGCGCACCGAATCAGAGAACTTGCGCAAGCATTTTCAGCGTAGCGAATTCGCCAGCATGATCGGCGCGTCGAAGGCGATGCAGAAGATTTACGAGACCATCGAGAGCGTCGCCAAGAGCGATGCCAACGTGCTGATCATCGGCGAATCGGGCACGGGCAAGGAACTGATCGCCAATGCCATCCACTTCAATTCGCTGCGCGCCAATCACGAATTCGTCAAGGTCAACTGCTCGGCGCTGCCGAAAGAGTTGATCGAGTCCGAACTGTTCGGCTATGTCAAAGGCGCGTTCACGGGCGCGAATCAAAACCGCTCCGGCCTGATTGCCGAGTCGAAAGGCGGCAGCCTGATGCTCGACGAAATCGGCGAGATGCCGCTGGAGTTGCAGCCGAAGCTGCTGCGCGTGCTTGAAGAACGGCGCTACCGTCCGGTCGGTTCGTCTGAAACATTCGAAGCCGACTTCCGCTTGATTGCCGCGACGAACCGCGAACCACGCGAGGCCATCAAAGACGGGCAGATGCGCGAGGATTTGTTTTACCGCGTCTCGACCATCACCATCAACGTGCCGCCCTTGCGCGAACGCAGCGAAGACTTGCAAATCCTGATTGACCACTTCTTTCAAAAGTTTTCCGGCAAATACAAACGGCCGCTGCTCGGCATTTCGCAAGCGGCCTATCAACGCCTGTTCGCCCACCCCTGGCCCGGCAACGTCCGCGAATTGCAGAACGCGCTGGAACGCGCAGTGCTGTTGGCCAAAGGCAATCAAATTCAACCCGAAGACTTGCCGTTCGGGGCCTCCGCACTGGACGGCACACCGGACGGCGCGGCGGCGCGCCATTTCAACGTGCCGCCGGGTATGACCCTGGACGAGATTGAAAAGATCGTCATTGCGGAAACCCTCAAACGCACCGACGGCAATAAACAAGAGGCCGCCCGCTTGCTAGGCATTTACCGCCCCCGGTTGTACAGCAAGATTCGCAAATACAAACTCGAAGTCACCAGCAAACCCGGACGCCGGCCCAAGAAGAAGGCGACGGCGGGCGCGGGGGGCTGAACAGCAAATCAAAAGGCAAAAGGCAAAAATCAAAAATCAAAAATCAAAAATGAATAGGTCACAAGTTTCAATTCAAAAGGCGCTGTGCGGTGCTTCAGATTTTGCCTTTTGCCTTTTGCCTTTTGATTTTTTCCATAGGAGTTGAGGTATGAAAACAATCACGACAGTTGGTTTGAGTCTGGCTCTCTGTGCCGGATTGACCTTGATGGCATCTGCCCAAACTGCCCAAACGCAAACCGCCGAAACCACCAGCGCCCAGCAAACACAGGCCGCAACGGCGACGCCCGAAGCGGCCAGTTTGGTCATTACGAACAAAGAAGTCTCCGCCGTGCAGGTGGCGCTGCTCGGACGCGGCTATTTTCATGCGCGGCCCAGCGGCATCTTCGATGGCCAAACGCGCGAAGCTGTGCGGGCCTGGCAAACCGACCACAACCTCGCAGCCAGCGGCCGCATTGACCGCGCGACGCTGGCGAGTCTGGAGGTCAGCTATCCGGCCACGGGCAAAGAGGCCGAAAGCGCGCGCCGTAACGGCATGCTGCCGAAAATTGGTTACAAGACCAAAGACGGCGCGGTCACGACCAAGAACGCGGTGATGGACACTTCAAAGACGGTCGTCAACGGCACGAAAACCGGCTACCAAAAAACGGCGGATACGACCAAGCACGCGGCGCTTTATACCAAAGACAAAACCGTCGGGGCGGCCACTTACACCAGAGACAAAACCGTCGGCGCCGTGACACGCACCAAAGACGTTTCGGTCAGCGTGGGCCAAACCACGGCGGGCGGCGTCAAAACAGCCGCGCGCAAAACCCAGGGCGCGGCCCAAAAGACCAGCGATGTCGTCGTCGGGCGCAGCGATTTGGACATTCACGCGCAAGTGCGTGACGTACTCAACGCTGATCCCGAAGCGCGCAAATTCGTGACCACCGTCAAAAACGGCAATGTCACCGTCAAATTGCCGCCCGGTTATCAACAGGACTACGGCAATGTAATCGCCAGCATCCGGCGGGTGAATGGCGTGAAGTCGGTCTTCGTTGTGCAGCCGTAAGAAGCAGCCTTGGCAAAAGCGCATGGAGTTCAGGCTTCAGCCTG
>JAYUCP010000076.1:0-15437 GCA_043740245.1 Acidobacteriota bacterium
CGAAGTGCGCGACTGGGCCGATCAATTGCTCGATGCGCTCGACTATCTACACACGCACTTCGCCGAGCCGATCATTCACCGCGACATCAAACCAGGCAACCTGAAGCTCAAGCCCGACGGCAAAATCGTGCTGCTCGACTTCGGATTGGCGAAAGGCGCGGCGGGTGAAATGTCGGTTGTCGGCAGTGTGCTGTCAGGCGCTGGAACGCCGCAATACGCGCCGCTCGAACAGATGCACCGCGAAGGTACTGATGCGCGCAGCGATCTGTATTCACTGGCGGTGACGCTCCATCACCTGCTCACGGGACACGAACCGCCAACAGCGGTCGTGCGCGCCAGCGAGACCATTAGTCATCGCCCCGACCCGCTGCATCTTGCGCACGAACTCAATCCGCAGATTCCCGCCGCAGTGTCCGAAGTCTTGCAACGCGCCGCCGCGCTCGATCCTGATTCACGTCCGGCGACGGCAGCAGAGATGCGTGAAGCGTTGCGACGCGCGAGTCAGCCTGAACCTGCGCCCAATCCCGCTCAACCTCCCGGCGAATCCTCTGAACCGACGACCGTTGATCCTCCGTCCGCGCCGAGCACGCCGCCCGACATCGCGCCGCGCCGCAGGCGCTGGAAGTATGCGGCGGCTGGCGTCGTGCTGGCTTTGGCGATTGGCTTGGCGACGCTCTTGAGCCGCAACTCTTCCACGCCCGCCAACGCAAGCTTTGAAGCAAAGCCCTTGAACTTAGCGCCGACGCCGACGAGCACCGTTGCCGAGTCGCCCCCATTGCCTGCGTCACTGCCCGGTTCGTGGCTACCGTTCACGGAAGATTTGGGCAATGGCGTGACGTTGGAAATGCTAGCAATTTATGGTGGCGGCACGTTTGAGATGGGTTCGGATGAGCAAGCTAATGAGAGGCCGAAGCATCGGGTGAAAGTGGCTACTACTTTCGCCATTGGCAAATACGAAGTAACTCAGGCGCAGTGGAAGGCAGTGATGGGCAATAATCCGAGCAGTAACAAGTCGGAAGAGGGTTTCCCTGTTGTAAATGTGTCGTGGAACGACGCGCAGGAGTTCTGCCGCACGCTTTCGGAGAAGACGGGCAAAATTTATCGGCTGCCTACCGAAGCCGAATGGGAGTATGCCTGCCGTGCTGGATCAACCAGCAAGTTCAGCTTTGGTGATGATGACAGCAAGCTTCCTGAGTACGCTTGGTCTCTAGGACGCGGACATACACAAATGCACCCGGTTGGACAACTGAAATCAAACGCATTCGGGTTATACGATATGCACGGCAGTGTGTGGGAGTGGTGTCAGGACGTGTGGCATAACGACTACAACGGCGCGCCGACCGATAGTAGCGCCGCGTGGGGAGGTGGCGATCAAAGCCGTGTGATGCGCGGCGGTTCGTGGCTCGATGGTGGTCTATATTGTCGCTCCGCCGCACGCCTCTTCAAAGCGCCCGACAAATTCGCCATCAATGTCGGTTTTCGGGTATGCGTTGCGAAGACTCGGTGACCATTTGCTCTTTAACCCCTTTACCCATGTGCCGGCGCGACACAACGCGCCCAAAAGAACAGGAGGTCGTAAAATGATGAATCTGGTGGAAGAAATAACCGCGAAGGCCGCCGGCTTGCCGTTGGAACAGCAGCGCAAGGCGCTGGCATTCGTTGAGACGCTGTTGGCGCAAAAGGAGCCGACGCCGCGCAGCTTTCAAAGCATTGAAGGGATCATTCCCAGACGGATCGAGCGGCTGGAGGAAGACTTGGCCGAAGTGCGTCAAGAGATGTGGCGTAACTTTCCGCGTGAGGAACCGCAATGAGCGCCGTCGTTGTGGATACGCATACGCTCATTTGGTACACCTCGAGAGACCCGCGTCGCTCCACCACGGCGCGCGCCGCGCTGGTCAACGCCGAACAAACGGGCGTGGCAAGACATTCGTGGTGTTGCCAGAAACTGATAACGATTCCGACCACAAAACGAGGAGAAAAAGAATGTCCGCAGAAACGATGTTGCCGGTGGAATTTCTGACGACCATGCGGCTGGGAGAAAAAGGAGAATTGACCGTGCCCAGCGAGTACCGCCATGAACTGCGAATGGAGGCCGGCGCACAGGTGGCGGTGCTGCGGTTGGGCGCTGGATTGCTGCTCATCCCGGAGCAAGCGCATTTCCGTCAGCTTTGCGACCGAATTGCGAGCGCCTTTGCCAGTCACGGCATCACGGAAGCCGATTTGCTGGCGACGTTGCCGAAAGCGCGGCGGCGCGTGTTTGAGCGCCATTACCCCGAACTCGCGCAAGCTGAAAAGACGCGCGCCGGCAGGAACGGAAAGAAGAAAGTGGTATGAGTAAGCCCAAACCGCTGCGGCTCTTCCTCGATTCCAATGTGTTGACGGGCGGTATTCTGGCGGCTTGGGGGCTTGATAAAGCGGTGCTGTCTCTTTGCGCGGCGCGGATTTGCCGGATGGTGTTGGCCGCATACGTGCGCGACGAGGTCGAGGAAAATTTGCTCAGCCGCGCGGCGCAGTTTTCGCCGGCGGAGGCAGATCAAGTGATCGAGGATTACGGCAAATTACTCAAGTTGGCGCGCCCGGAAATCGTCCCCTTGCCAGCGGCGCATGAAGTCGCGCGTTCACGACATTTGATCCGGCACGCGGCGGATGTGCCGGTGCTGCTCTCGGCTATTCAAGCTCAGCCGGATTGGCTGCTGACCCACAACACGAATCATTTCACGCCCACCGTAGCGCAGCGAACAGGTTTGCGGATTGCAACCCCGGCAGGATTCTTCCGCGCACTTGCCCAGGAAATCTCATAATTTGCCCGCCTGAGCGCGGGTGATTACACGCTGCGCCTCCGGCGTGACGACGTGCAGTTTCGCGGTCGCGCCCTTGCGTCTACCGACCGATGGGGCGCGCTATGAGGCGGCAGGCGGGAGCGGCAGCGTGACGGTGAGTTGCGCCGACGGCTGCGAGTGGGCGGCTGCCAGCCAGGTGAGTTGGATCACGCTCACGGCGGGTGCGAGCGGGACGCACCAGCGGCAGCGTGGCTTTCAACGTCGCGCCGAAAGCGAGCGCGCAGGGACGCAGCGGGACGCTCAGCGTCGCGGGGCCGCACGGTGACGATCACACAGACGGCGGCAGTGGCGAGCGTCTCGGCGGCGAGCTTCGTCGGCGCCGAGTTGGCGAGCGAATCCATCGTGGCCGCATTCGGTGCAGGATTGGCGACGCGGACGGACGCTTGGCTCTCAGGGAATAATTGACTTGCCCGCCAGCCAAACCTACAATCCCGGCCATCGCAACCAAGCAATAGCAATCCACGACATATCATCAACCCTGAAAAAGGAGCGCTGAAAAATGCACCTGTGCCTCAACGTCCGTCAGTTGTTTTTGTCTCTAGTTGTCCTGCTGTCACTGCTGAGCTTGAATACACCGGCCCAGCAACCCAATCGCAATGCTGCGCCGCCACAACAACCGTCACAACCGGCGGCCCAACCGGCTGGCCCAACGTATTCGCCCAGCGGCCAACTGCTCGACGAAGATTTTGCCAAGTCGATCAAGGAGTGGACGACGCGGCCCGAATTCCTCTCGCCGCTGGTGGATCATCTGCCCAAAGTGCAGGGCGTGCCGATGCCCAAAGACATTCTCGGTTATCACGTCGGGCAGCCCAAAAAGCTGACCTATACGACTGACCTCTATCGCTATTACCGCGCGCTGGCCGCCGCTTCGCCGCGCGTCAAAGTGATCGAGATCGGCAAGACCGACGAAGGCCGCGAATGCCTGATCGTCTTCGTCAGCTCGCAAGAGAACATCGCCAACCTCGAGCAGAACCGCCAGAACCTCGCGCAACTGGCCGACCCGCGCAAGCTCACAGACGCGCAGGCCAAAGAGATCATTGCCAAGGCCAAGCCGCAATATCATTTCAGCGGCGGCCTGCACAGCGCCGAAACCGGCCCGCCCGAAATGCTGATGGAACTGGCCTACCGGCTGGCGATGGAGGACGCGCCGCTCATCAATGCCATCCGCGACAACGTCATCGTCAGCATCACGCCCGCCGCTGAACCTGATGGGCGCGACCGCTATGTGGATTGGTACTACCGCCACAAGATTGACGAGAAGGGCGAAGAGGATTCGATGGGCGGGCCGCCTTACTGGGGCAAGTACATCTTTCACGACAACAACCGCGATATTAACTATTCGCAAGTGACGATGCGCAATCTGCTGGAGTGGTACCTGCAATGGCATCCGCCGATCATGCACGACCTGCACGAATCGGTGCCGTTTATGTACACCTTCAGCGGCCAGGCGCCGCAACAGCCGACGCTCGATCCGATTTCGTATGGCGAGATGCCGTGGTTCTCGAATTTCGAGATGGCGCAGATGATCAAGTACGGCATGCCCGGCGTGTGGACGCACGGCTTCGTAGACATGTGGTCGCCGGGCTATCTAGCCTTTATGTCGTCGAACCACAACGGGCTGATTCGCATGTACGAGACCTTCGGCAACGGCGGCGCGAATACGATGAAGCGCCGCATTGACGCAGGTGGCGAAGGCGGCGGCCCGCGCGGCAGCCAGACCACGCGCGAGTGGTATCGCCCGCTGCCGCCCTATAAAGAAGTCGAATGGTCAATGCGCAACAACACGAACTACATGGAAACCGGCGTGCTTTCGGCGCTGCAACTGACCAGCGAGTTTCCCAAGGTCGTGCTCGAAAACTTTTATCAGAAGAGCCGCAATTCGATTGAGTCCGGCAAGAAGGAAGCGCCCTACGGCTTCATCCTTCCCGCCGGTCAGAACGATATGACGCGCGTCGCGGTGCTGGTGAATATGCTGCGCACACAAGGCATCGAGGTCGGCAAGACGGCGCTGGAATTGAAGCTGAAGGATGGCGCGTTCCCGGCGGGCTCTTACGTCATCAAGCGCGATCAACCTTACGGACGGCTCGCCAAGATTCTGCTCGAAAAGCAAAATTTCCCTGATCCCAGCTTGCGCACCTATGACGACACCGGTTGGACGATGGGCTTGATGTTCCAGACGACCGTGAAAGAAATCAGCGACCCGGCGGTGCTGACCGCTGTCGCGCCTTTGATTGACAAGGCCGAACACAAAGGCACGGTTGCGGGCACGGCGCTGGCTGGCTATGCGATTCCGAATTACGGCTCGAACAATCTGATCACGCTGCGCTACCGGTTGAAAGAATGGCGTATGCAGGCCGCTGAAGCTGAGTTCATGTCGGGCACGCAGAAGTTTCCGGCGGGCACGCTGCTGGTCACGGCGGGCGGCGACGAAGCGATGCGCAAGCTGAAAGACGTTGTCGAACCGTTGGGCTTGACCGCCGTCGCGCTGCCTGTGTTGCCGACGGTGGCGGTGCACGATGTTGATTTGCCGCGCCTGGCCGTCTTCACGACTTGGGGCAGCACGCAGGAGGTCGGCTGGGTGCGCCACGCGTTTGATCAATTCGAAGTGCGCTACGACCTAATTTACAAGGAGCGCATCAAGCAGGGCAATCTGCGCGATGCTTACGACGTGATCCTGATTCCGAATCAGGGCGGCAGCGGCAAGCGGCTGGTCTTCGACATCGAACCACGGGCGAAGCCACTGGCTTACAACAAGACCGAGCAATTCAAAACAATGGGTGCTTACGGCGAGTCGGAAGACATCACGGGCGGCATGGGTTTGGCCGGCGCGGCCGAGTTGCAGAAGTTCGCCGAAACGGGCGGCGTGCTGATCACGCTGGGCACGGCCAGCTTCTTCCCACCCGAATTCGGCCTGACGCGTTCGATTGAAGCCGGGCGCACCTCGGCGCAGTTTTACGCGCCGGGGCCGATCATCGAGGCCGAGATTTTGCAACCGAACCATCCTTTGTTTTACGGCTACACGCAAAAGACGATTCCGGTGCGCTACGGCAACGGGCCGCTGCTGGCGGTGCCGGAACGCGACCGCGCGCAGCAAATCCTGCTGCGCTATCCGGGCGGCGACAAGGGCGTGCTGAGCGGCCTGATGCGCGGCGCGACCGAGATCACCAACCGCCCGGCGATTGTGGATGTGCCCACAGGCAAGGGGCGCGTGCTGCTGTTTGCCGGCAATCCCTGTTATCGCTGGCAGAATCACGGCGAGTTCGGGCTGCTCTTCAACGCCTTGCTGCACTACAACGATCTGAAGACGGGCGCAAAGTAGCAGCGTGGTAGCTGCAATCGGGCTTGGCTGAATGGGCGGTTCCGCCCGACAATCTGATCCTGCGTAAGAAGTAGCCAGCGAGAAAGACATTAAAAATTCCGTGTGCTAGGATCAGCGCGGCTAATGGTGCAGTCAGCTTTATGGTTAACACGTCAATGTAGTTTTATCGCGGGAGGTACTCATGGCACTGGAACCGCAGCAACGAGTGTCCGAGTTGTTTCAAGCAGCGCTGGGGCGCGAGCCGAATCAGCGGGCCGCCTTTCTAGCTGAGGTTTGCGCTGGCGATACCGCATTACGTGCACAAGTCGAATCCCTGATCGCTTCCGGGCAGGAAGCCGAGACTTTGGTCATGGCCTCTGCGCATAAGACGGCCCCGTCTCTGCCTGCGAATCGTCAAACTGTTTCAACAGCAGAGCAGCGGATTGGCCCTTATAAAGTTATCCGCGAGCTTGGGCATGGCGGAATGGGCATGGTTTACCTGGCGGCGCGCGCCGATGACCAATACCGCAAGCAAGTGGCCATCAAGCTGATTAAGCGCGGCATGGATACGGATGCCATCCTGCGCCGCTTTCGCAACGAACGGCAGATTCTAGCCAGTCTCGATCATCCCAACACAGCGCGCTTCCTCGATGGTGGCGTGACAGAGGACGGGTTGCCCTACTTTGCGATGGAACACATCAAGGGCGAGTCCATCATCGAGTACTGTGACAGGCATAAGCTGTCTACTGTCGAACGCCTCAAGCTCTTCCGCCAAATCTGCTCAGCCGTCCACTACGCGCACCAAAATCTGGTCGTTCACCGTGACCTCAAGCCCAGTAACATTCTGGTCACTGAAGAAGGCGTGCCCAAGCTGCTCGACTTCGGCATCGCCAAGCTGCTCAGTTCAGAGCTTGCGGCCCAGACCCTTGATCCCACCGCGCCGGGATCCGTGCTGATGACGCCTGAATATGCTAGCCCTGAACAGGTGCGCGGCGAGCCGATCACTACGGCGAGCGATGTCTATTCGCTGGGCGTCGTGCTCTACGAACTGTTGACCGGCCATCATCCGTTTCGCGCGAAGTGGTTGCTGATGCACGAAATCATCTTGAAGGTTTGCGAGGAGGAGCCGGAAAAGCCGAGCACGGTCATCAGCCGCGTCAAGGAAGTCCCCAGCACCGATGGCAGCGGTCTGGTCAAGCTCACCCCGGAATCGGTGAGTCAGACGCGCGAGGGGCAGCCGGAGAAGCTGCGCCGCCGCTTGGCAGGCGATATTGATAACATCGTGCTGATGGCGCTGCGCAAAGACCCGCAGCGGCGCTATGGCTCGGTGGAGCAGTTTTCGGAAGACATCCGGCGTTATCTCGAAGGGCTGCCTGTCATCGCCCATCAGGATACGCTCGCTTATCGCAGCACGAAGTTCCTGCAACGGAACAAAGCCACAGTGGCCGTAGCCGCAGCCTTTGCGGTATTGGTCATCGGCTCCATCTTTAGTCTGACGGCGCAGGCTACTCGCATTGCGCGCGAACGCGACAGAGCCGTGGGAGCGGAACGCCTCGCCGCCGACCAGCGCACGCAGGCCGAGCGCGCCCGCGATGCCGAGCGCGGACAACGGCAACAGGCCGAAGCCAACTTGCAGCGCGCGACAGATGCCGAACAACGCGCGCTTGCCGAAGCGGAGCGCGCCAACACCGAAGCCAAACGTGCAATAGTCAATTTGAGTCGCGCGACAGAGGCCGAAAAACAAGCCAACACAGAGGCTGAGCGCGCAAAAGCTGAAACCGAGCGTGCGAAGACCGAGGCCGAAACTACTAAGCAAGTGTCAGAGTTTTTAGTCGGTCTTTTCAATGTCCCAGACCTAAGCGCAGAAAAAATGAAAGCCATCACTGCTCGGGAGCTTTTGGATAAAGGGGCAGCCAAGATACGCGAGGAATTGAAGGGGCAACCGAAAGTACAAGCAACTCTTATGAACACTATGGGGCAAGCATATCGGGCACTGGGACTGTACGACAGTGCCCTCCCGCTGACAGAGACAGCCCTTAAGATCAGGCGCGAGGCGTTAGGCGGCGAGCATCAAGACGTGGCAAGTAGCTTGAATAGCCTAGCGATGTTGCTAGGAGCCAAAGGTGATTACGCCGCCGCCGAGCCGCTGCAGCGCGAGGCGTTGGCGATGGATCGGAAGCTGTTGGGTAATGAGCATCCAGACGTCGTTAGTGATCTACACAATCTGGCGACGGTGCTACACAGCAAGGGAGATTACGCAGCCGCCGAGTCGCTGTATCGCGAAGCTCTAGCAATGCGGCGCAAGCTGCAAGGCAATGAGCATCCAGGAGTGGCAAATATCTTGAACAGCTTGGGGGTGTTGCTCCAAGACAAAGGCGATTATGCGGCCGCTGAGCCTTTGATTCGTGAAGCTCTGGCGATGAGACGTAAGATACTCGGCAACGAGCATCTATCCGTGGCAAGAAGCTTGAATAACTTGGCGGTGTTGCTACAAGCTAAAGGGGATCAGACAGCCGCCGAGCCATTGCTTCGCGAAGCTCTGGCAATACGGCGCAAGTTGTTGGGCAATGAGCATCCAGATGTGGCCAATAGCTTGAACAGCTTGGCAGTGTCGCTACAATCCAAAGGCGATTACGTAGCCGCTGAGCCGCTGTTTCGCGAGGCTCTGGCAACGCGACGCAAGCTGCTAGGTAACGAGCACCCGCTCGTGGCAAGTAATTTGAATAACCTGGGAATGTTGCTACAAGCCAAAGGCGATCATGCAGCCGCTGAACCATTGCTTCGCGAGGCTCTAGCAATGAATCGCAAACTGCTGGGCGACGAGCATCCGAACGTAGCTACTAATCTGTACAGCTTAGCAAACACACTGTTTGCTAAGAACGACTACGCAGGGGCTGAGCAGTTATATCGTCAGACTCTCCAATTGCAAAGGAAGCTATGGCCCAAGGGGCATCCGAGGATTCCTTATACCCTGATTTCGTTGGGCAGGCTTCTAACTGTTAAGGGCGACCCGAAAGACGCAGAGCCATTGTTGCGCGAAGGTGTGGATGTTATGCGGAAAACCTTGGTTGAAGGTTCATGGGAGACAGCTAACGCGGAGAGCGTGCTTGGCGGCTGTTTAGTCGCTTTGCATCAGTACGACGAAGCCGAGCCGCTGCTGGTGAAAAGCTATCCAATAATCAAAGCCAGACTTGGTGAGCGGAACATTCAAACACAACGAGCGCTTGATCGCCTCATTGATCTCTACCAAGCCTTGGGCAAGCCCGACAAAGCGGCTGAGTACCGCGCCTTGCTGCCGGCAGCCAAAGCGCAAGCACCACCGAAACCGTAGTTTTGGAGTGCTGCGACTTGGCGCAGCGTTCGCGTTCGCGTCCAGCACGCTCGCCGTCACCGGAAGCCCTCAGCAGCGAACGAAAAGCGGTGTCGGGCCACCGCACTCCATAAGCTGCCGCAACCTCAATCGCTTGATTCTTTTATTTGCAGACGTTTCAGCTTAAATACGCCGCACACTTGTGGCACCAAGTCTGCGACTGCGCAGTCATTGGCAGCGAGATCGCTTGTGGATGGTCGCTCGTGCTGGCGTGCACGGTGGCGTGACCATCAGCAGCGTCACTGCAGCCGACATAGCCACAGGTAAGGCACATCAGCAACGGGCTGGACGCGCCACATTCTTTGCACACATCGCTGGTCCAGGTGGGTACGGACGCTTCACTGAAATGAGAACATTGATCGCGCGGGATTGTGGTCATAGGTGTTATCTCCTCTTGCAGTCACTGGCTCCTGCGGTTGCGGAGCCGCTAGTCAAGTTACGGTTTCCAGCTTGCAGCCCGCTTGATACTGAAAACGGCAATTGCAAGCGGCTTTCGCTCTGAACGGATGGCAGGCAATCTACCACAGACTTTCGGGTCTGTGGATGACTGGAAGGTAGAATTCGCTTTGCTGGATGAACGTGAGCGAGTAAGTGCAGCAGTGTGACAAGCCATAGAACAAATTGCCTGTGACGGCGAGTTGTTCACGGGGCAGAGATTGTGGCGGATACGGACGGCGCTGGTTGCGGGTTATCCGCGCAGATCCGGCAGCCCAATCAGGGCGGCAGCGGCTAGGGGCTGGTCTTCGACATCGAACCGCGCGCGAAGCTGCTGGCACCGGGGCCGATCATCGAAGCTGAGATTTTGCAGCCGAACCATCCGCTCTTTTACGGCTACACGCAAAAGACGATGCCGGTGCGCTACGGCAACGGGCCGCTGCTGAACGTGCCCGAACGCGACCGCGCGCAGCAAATCCTTATGCGCTATCCCGGCGGCGACAAGAGCGTGCTGAGCGGGTTGATGCGCGGCGCGCAGGAGATCACCAACCGCCCGGCGATTGTGGATGTGCCCACGGGCAAGGGGCGCGTGATTTTGTTTGCGGGCAATCCGTGTTACCGCTGGCAGAATCACGGCGAGTTCGGAATGCTGTTTAACGCCGTGCTGCATTACAACGATCTGGGTGGAATGAAGAAGTAGAAATCAGGGCTTGGGCTGATGTCAGGACACTTTTGCCAACGAACGCACAATAGATACGCGGATGACGCGGATGACGCGGATCAGCGCGGATCAATTCTGAAAAAAATCCGCGAAAATCCGCTGCATCCGCGTTATCCGCGTATCTATGCGCCTTCACTTTGAAATAGCTTCTTGCAGTGGAAAATACCTATTTCGGGAAAGTGTCCTGACATCATGCTCTTGTTGGTTGTGCTTGGACTATTTCAAACTATTCAAAAAAGCGAGCAAGGCTTTCATCTCATCTTCTTTCAGCTTCACGGCGGTCATCCCGCCTTCCTGCATTTTTGGGCTGGGTTGTTGCAACAAGGCTGCCAGTTTGTCGGGCGGATATTTCGCGCCGACGCCGAGCAGTTTGGCGCCAGCGGCGGTGCCTTCGCCTTTGTCGCCGTGACAGGCGCTGCAGGTTTGCGCTTCATAGAGCGTTTTGCCTTGTGCTACCAACGGGTCGGCGGGGGTGGTCGCAGTCGCTGCGCCGCCGATCTCCGGCTCGAAGGGCGCGCGCATGAACTCTTCGGTCTCGGCGCGTTGTTTGGCGAGTTGTTGCGCGATGCCCGGATCGCGGCGGTCGCCCAGAAAGCTGCGCACGCCCAGGGCCACCAGCGCGAAGAAGACCAACGCGAAGACGCCCACTGTGACGGGCCGTTTCCAGGGGCGGCGTTCCAGGCTGCGATCGAGAAAGGGCAGGCCGATTAGCAGCGCCACCACCAGCGCCGGAATGACGATGATGCCGATGATTGAGAGTTTGCCCGGCCAGTATTTCAACCATTCAAAGACCGGCAGGTAGTACCACTCCGGACGCGGCAGGAATTGCGTGTCCGCCGGATTGGCCTGCGGGCCGAGTTCCGCCGGCACGAAGTAGGACAAGAGGCCGAGCGCAAAGATGAGCAGCAGCGCGAAGCCCATGTCCAGCAGCACTTGTTTCGGATAAAAGCTCTCGGCTGGTTGTTTGGGAACGAAGGGATGTTCACTGATCGGCCCGGCAGCGCCCGCTTGGCGGAACAAGTAAATGTGCAATGCGACGAAGGCGAAGATCGCCGCCGGGAGCAAGAATACGTGGGCGACAAAAAAGCGCGAGAGCGTCAACGTGCCCATATCCGTGCCGCCGCGAATCAGGCGTTTCAAGCCCTCGCCGATGAACGGCACTTCGCCCGCGATGTTGGTGCCGACGGCGGTGGCGAAATACGCCTTCATATCCCACGGCAATAAATACCCAGTGAAAGCCATCCCGATGACCAGCGCGAAAAGCACGCAGCCGGCCAGCCACAACAATTCGCGCCGCCCTTTGTACGATCCGTAAAGAAAGGTCTGTGCCAGATGCAGCAGCAACAGCACCACCATCGCGCTCGAACCATAAGAATGCAGGCTGCGCAGGAAGGAGCCGGCCAGCACGGCTTTGGTGATGTATTCGACGGTCGTGTGCGCGTGGTCGGCGGCGGGCACGTAATAAAGCGCCAGCACTACGCCGGTGATGATTTGCGAGAGGAAGATAAACAGCAGCCCCGAACCGAAGACATAGGCGAAGCGCGCGCCGCCGGGAATCGGTTCATCCAGCGCTTCGTGCAGCAGGGCATTGAGACCCAGGCGGCGGTCGAACCATTGAAACAAACGGTTCGGTGACGTTGCGGCAGCCATATGCAAGCTCCTTGAGTTGAATCAGCCGATCACTTCTTTGGTGGGCACGAGTTGGCGGAAGTATTGGTAACGCACTTGCAGTTGGCCGCCTTCGACGCGCGTTTCCAATTCATCCATCCCACGCGGCGGCGGCCCCGAAACGAGCGCGCCATCGGCGGCAAAGACGCCGACGTGACACTGGCAAATGAATTGCCCCTTGTTTTCATTCCACGGCACCGAGCAACCCAGGTGCGGGCAGACCGCAGAGAGCACGCGCGCTTGCCCGTCTTTGCCTTTGACGACGTAGACGGACTTTTCGGAAACGACCTTGCGCCAGCCGTCGAGTTGCTCGACCTTGACCAGCCGCTTGACCGGCGCGGTCAGGGCCGCGAATTCAGCCGCCGCGCCGACTTCGGCCCAAGCCGCGCCAGTCGTCTTTACCAACAGCGGATGCAGAGCGAAACGGAGCAGCGGCACTGAGAGCAACGCGCCGATGGCAGCCGTGCCCAGCCCGAGCAACGCGCCGAGAAAGGAGCGGCGCGTGGGCACGGCGGATTGGGACGGACTTTGGCGAGCAGACTCTGCGTGGCTCGCGACCAAGGGTTCTTGCAATTCCATGACGTTCGTCCTTTTCGCGCTGAGAGCGCACGTGGTTGGCGTGCGCTCTCAGGCGTTGACCTACTTCTTGGCGAAGGTGCGGATGTGGGCGACCAATTGCTTGATCTCGTCCGCGCTGCGCTTGCTGGCGAAGGCCGGCATCTTGTCCTTGCCCTTGCTGATGATCTCGCTCAATTTGGCGTCGGTCAGCTTCTGCACCTCAGGCGCCGCGAAGGCGCGCACCTTCAGCTTCTTGCCGGCAGCGGTGTTGCCGGTGCCATCCGCGCCGTGGCAGGCCGAGCACTCTTGCGCGTAAAAGCTCTTGGAGTCCGTTACCATAATTGCCGCACTCGACCGCTGAGCGCTCGTGAACAGCAAGGCCAATGCGGCCGCAGCCAGCACTGCAAAAGCGACTTGTTTGATTGGGTTGGTCATACAAAACTCCTGTTCAAAAAGTTAAAAGGTTAAACGCAGGCCCGACGTGATGATGTTCGACCGGTAATCCTGCACGAAGAAGTTGCTTTCGTTGTAACTGAAATGCCGGTAACTGAAGTTGGCCGTCACGTGGCTGTTGAAATGAATCGCCAGCCGTGCTTCGGGGTTGTGCCGTTCCAGCGGGAAGGCCGTCACGATGTCGTTCGGCCCGGTGACCGGCGCATTCCCAGGCGCTCCGTGATCGTGGACGTAGCGGTAAACCAACAGCAGGTCTACATACTTGGTAATCGGCACCCGCGTATCCAGGAAGAAGAAATCCTGCTTCGCATAAAAGAGCGATTTCCCCGTCCGGGCGACGCTGGCGATGAAGTAGTAGATGTTGGCGGTCGAAAACATGTGATCGAAGTTGTAGCCCGCGTTGACGAAGAGTCTGTCTTTCGGCTGCCAGAGCGCCGAGAAAGAAATGGAGCGGTAATCCGAATCGTTCTCGACGAACTGGGTCGGGTTGGTGCGATCCGTCGTTGACACGGTTCCGGTGAACGAGAGTTTATCGTTCACCAGGTAACTGGCACGCGCCCGCACACGTTGGAAATCCATCGGCGCGACGCGCACGAACACATTGTCGGATTGCCCCTTCTCGTAATCGAAGAAGAGGTTGAACCGATCCGTCGGGCGAATGCGAATGCTGCCCAGGGCGGTGTTGGTGTTCTGCGTATCGGATTCAGCTTCGGTCAAATTGTGGGTACTGACGTTGCGGTGCGTGACACGCCAGCCGAGATTGGCCGACAGCTTCCGGCCTTTGGAATACTGTAGATCGAGCGTATTCAAATACGTGGAGACGTCAATGCCTCTGAGCGCGTAATAGCCCAGCGGAGTAACCAGATTCGGAAAAGCTGCAAACGGATGCGGGTTCGTCGTGACGATTGGCGCTGTGCCCGTTTGTTGTTGCAACAGCGTGTTGACGTAAGCGTCGCCCAGAATCGTGTAGCCGGAATGCCGGAAGGTGTTATTCAGCGTTAAATGCTCAGTCAGGTCGAACGAAACACCAGCGTCGAAACTCGAACTGGGCCGTTTGGCATGACCGTTGGAACTGTAAACGCTGGCCAGCGTGCGTTGATTGGCCGTCCTGGTCGTGCCGGCATAGGTCTCGATCAAATAACCGTTCTGCCGTTCCGCGCCATACATTCCGCGCACCACCAAATGTACGCGGTTGGTCAGCGAACCCTGTAGGCTGGCGCGCGTAATCGCCGCGTGTGAGCGCGTCGGTTCGGGCCGCGTGAAGAAAGTAAAGGTCGCCAGGTCGGTGGGATTCACCACGCCCTGGTTGACGCCGCCGGGCCAGGCATACGAGGTATCCCATTTGTAGGTCCGATACATCTCTTCGGCGAAGAAATCCCAGCCGTGATAAGAAGCGTCAATTCCAGCATGGAAATCATTCGATTCCCAACGATGCCGCCCCGGGTCGGCGAAGATGTCACTGTTGGCGCTGCTCGAGATATTCGACATGCCCGTTGACATCGCACGGTTGTAGCCCAGATTGACGCGCGCTTTGCGTTGCGGGAACAGCTTCAGGTTGAAGTCCGACAGTTGTTGCCGCGTGTCCATGTTGTGTGTGTTCAAGGCATAGTTCGGCAGGTAGCGGTAGTAGTTGAGCCGCCGCACCGAGGCGTCGAACTTGTACCAGCGTGTCTTATCAATCCGGAAATTGAAGGTCTGTTGCGGATCGCCGCCCGCGCCCGAGGCGTCAGCGTGCATAAAGTCATAGAGCGGCCCTCCGCCTGTCACCGAGCGCGAATCGAGCGAGTAATCGAAGAGGCGCACGCCGTCGCGTATGTTCACGTCCGAAAGGAATTTTTCGCGGCTGCCTTTCACATCGGTTGAACGGTAGCCGAATTCCAGTGAAGAGGTCACCGAATAGTCGCCGATCATGCTACCGGTCTTCGGCTTCTCGACTTTTTCGCCCTTCGTCACGGCATTGGTCGCGCGTTGCAATTCGTCCACGCGCGCTTGCACCTGCTGGCTGGTCTCGGCCTTCTCGACGCTGCTCTGGGCCAGCGCGGCCCAGGTGTTGAGCGCAAACGCCAGCGCCAGCAGCGCCACCGTGAAGCCCCA
>JAYUCP010000077.1:0-6175 GCA_043740245.1 Acidobacteriota bacterium
GTGCGACCTGCAACAACCATACGCAACGTAGGGGCAGACCTGCGTGTCTGCCCCGGTCGCCTTTGACGCCCTCGATTCCGTCTGCTGCCACCGGGGCAGACACGCAGGTCTGCCCCTACGTTGGTCGGTCGCACGCATCTGCAAATCGCTATAAGTCTGCGCGGGTTGAGCCGGGTTTCAATCCATCAGGCGTTGGCGCGCCAGTGCCGCCAGCAGTTGCGTGGTGCAGGGGGCTGCTTCAGCCGTGGTGCTGTTCTGCGGCCGCCGCGATTTTTGCAGCATCTGGTGAAACCATTCCAGCCCGCGGCGGCTCGTCACTTGCGGCGTGGCGGCAGGCGCGGCGCCGATGAGGTCGAGGGCCGCGCCGCACCCGATGCCGACCAGCGCGCCGCCAGCGCGCAGATGCTGTTTTAGCCAGCGTTCCTGGCCCGTCGCGGCGAGGATGAGTTGGGCGTTGACGGCCCTGAGTTGCGCGCGCAGCGCGGCGTGCGCCAACTCGTCCCGTTCAAACGGCGGCGGCAGCGCGTAAACCCGCGCGCCCGGAAAGCGCGCGCGCAGCTTTTGCGCCGCGCGTTGGGCCACCTCCGGCGCGGCGCCGAGCAGGGCGACACCGCAACCCAGTTCCGCTGCAAGCCGCGCGCATTCCCAAACCAGCGCGGTGCGGTTGAGCCGCCCGTGCCACGGGGTTTCGAGCGACTCAGCCGCCCGCAGCAGCGGTACGCCGCTGTCTGCCAACAACTCCGCTTGCCACAATTCGCGCGCGCGGGGCTGGCCGTCAGCGGGCTTCAGCCCGAAATCGGGGTTGCCGCTGAGGATTTGCAAGGGCTGGTTCTCCTGCAGCGCGCGGCGCAACAGCGCGACCGTTTCGCTGAAGGTGGCCGCGTCAAACGGATAACCGAGCACGGCGATGCGTTTCAGAGTTTGCATAGGTTCTTCACTTTCTCGTGTCAGTACACCTCAACGCCAAGACGCCAAGACGCCAAGAACGCCAAGTGGTCAGGTGTTGCTGACGGCCAAACTTTGCTGGCGGCGTGTGAGGCGCAGCCAATTGCGCAAGGTGGCCGCGACGGGCGCGGGCAAAGCCATTTTCGCCAGGTCGCGGAACCGCTGCCAAGCCTGTTGACGCGCCTGCAAGAGCAGCGTGGCGGCTGTGCGGCGCGCCAGTGTAACGTGCAAGGTAGCCCGCGTACTGTTGGCCCAATCGAATTTGTAGCCCTCATCGCCGCGTAAAAAGTCGTAGAGTTTGAGGCCGCGCCCGCAGGCGGCTTCGATGGAAAGGCCGAGCAGCACCAGTCCGGGGCTGGCATGTTTCCAGGCTAGATCGTAGCCGGAGTTGTAGTAGCAAAACTGCTTCCCATCATCCAGCCCGTAAATCGAAGCAACGCAATTGCCCTCAAGCCACAACTCTTCAAAGCGCAACAAACCCGCTTGGGCCAGCCGTTGAACCAGGTCGTGATGGAACGCGCGCAACGCGTCGTGCCCGCTGAAATCAGAACCGCCTTGCTCGGCCCAACGCGGTTCGTGCAAAGCCAGAAAGCGTTCCAACGCGGCGTCAACCTCGGCGGGTTGCGTGATCGAACGGTAAGCGAAGCCGTTGTAGTTGCGAGCCTGGCGCAGCCGCCGTTTGAAATTGTCGCCGCGCTTGCTTTGCTTGAGCAGCGCGGGCCAATCGCCATGCAATTTGATTTGCGGGCAGGTGTAGCGCGGCTCGACGCGATAGCGGAGATTGCCAGCCTGTTCGAAGCGCTGCGCCAGCCTGGTCAACGTGGGCGAATCCGCTGCCAGGCCATCCAGTTCGAACAGGTCAAAGCGGGCAACGCGCTCAAGGTGCTCAAAGAAGGCGTCCGCTACATCAGCCGCGAATGCTGGCAGCGCCAACACGTCCAAATAATCAGCCCCGCCAAAGCCCGCGCCGAGCAGCGACAGCTTGCGCAACGGCGTGGGTAGCCCCCACACCGGCACTGTTTCAACGCCTAAGGCCAGCAGCCCAACCAGCCTTCCACCGGCGCGCGCGCAGAGCAAGTAGGGCGAGCGGGCGCCGTTTAGCCACTGCTGCCAGGCTGACAACCATTCCCAGGCAAGGAACGGCGCAGCATCGGCGTCCCGATAAAGCGCCTGCCATTCCGGGCGCAGCCTTTCAATTACGTCAGCCTGCTCAATTACCTCGACAATCAATTTGTTCATTCGATTTGTTCTCTGAGCTAAGGAATGACTCGGAAACAACCTTACCGAACCACGGGGGACACTGGGTTCACGGGGAAAGCAAACCAATTGTGGTTGTTCTTCCCCATGTTCCCCGTGCTCCCCGTGGTTGATTTGGTAGCGTGTTCATCAAGCAACTTCTGCCAATGTCCCCGTCCACTTCCGTTTCATCTGCCGCACCGCCAGCAGCAGGCGGAATCTGTAAGCGTGGAGCGCCCATCCGATTGGGTTGCGCGCAAAGATGTAGCAGATGGAGTGCGGGCGCAGCGCCGTCGCCCATTCGCGTTTCCACTCCATCACCGGCATCAAAAAATCAAACTCCCGCAGCCCGCGTGCCAACATGTCGCGCAGGATTTCGTGCATGATCACGTGGCCGGGTGAGGCCTGACGGAAGTGTTCGTCATAGGTGGGTTTGAGCAGAAAGAAACGCTCACCGTAAGTCAGACCGTATTGCAGCGCCACTGCGCGCCCGCCGCAGTCCAGCCGATAGAGCGAGAGGTAGCCGAACCGCGCCGCCGTGCGCGCGATCTCATCATAAAATTGCCGCGTCTGCTCAGCACAGGCAATGGCCGTCGCTTGCTGGCCTTTCCAGCCAGCGCGTTCGAGTTGATAGAAAAGCTCAAGCTCCGCCGGCGCGGCTTCCGTGATGCGGGTCAGCCGCACCTCGCCTTCCGCTTCGAGCTTGCGCCGGCCGCGCCGGACAGAGGCGCGAAATTTTGAAGTGGTGTGCGACAGCGCCTGATCCAGCGTCGCCTCTAGCGTCGTCTCCAGCGGGGCCTTTGCGCCCTCAGGCAGCAGGACGTAGGGGCCGGGCGCCTGCTTCCATTGCCCGGTTGGGTAACCATCCAATTCCGCCGCCCGTAGCAAGCTTTCGCAGGCCCCGCCTTGCGGCACGTCGCAGATTTGGATCACGTCCCAACCCCGGCGCTGCCGGAGCAGTTGCCAGATTGCGTGCGCCGAGGCCTCGACCTCTTCGCCTGCGCCATGCACCAGGTCATAGCGGCACGAATGCACGTTGGCCGCGCTGCGCAGCTTGCGGACTGGCAGCCCGTGAAAGAGCGCCCACTCTTCGATCAGCGGCAACACGGCGCGCAAGCGGCCACCAACGCGC
Source organism: Acidobacteriota bacterium (assembly GCA_043740245.1). Classification (GTDB taxonomy): domain Bacteria; phylum Acidobacteriota; class Blastocatellia; order RBC074; family RBC074; genus JACPYM01. The sequence continues at coordinate 3,314 of JAYUCP010000077.1, forward strand.
GCCGTGAGCACCAACAATTTCCGCTCTGGCGCAAAAGCCCGCACGTAAGTCGCAATCCATTCGGGCCGGAAGAAAGGTTGATCGCATGGCCCCTCGGCGCACAACGCGCGCCACTCATCGGCGAGCCGTTCGATAATCTCAACGCCGCCTTCGAACACTTCGGTCACAGGCTGCGCCGCGACCGTCTTCGGCAACGACGGCGAACCCCACAATGCTTGGATGGTTTCTGTTTGCATCTGCGTCACAACTCCTGAATGTTAGGTACAGCGCCGCGCACGGCGCTGTAATACACACGTCTTTCATCCCGGATGACTTGTTGGATGGCTTGTTGCGCGACCGTCGCCAGGCGCTCGACCGCCGCGGGCGTCAGGTCTTGATGGCAAGGCAGCCAGATCACGCTCTGCCGCAACTGCTCCACCTCCGGGAAGACCTCCGGCAAAATCGCTGGATGTCGCTCGCGCCAAAAATCTATCGTCTCGACTCCGTTCGCTCTCAAGCGGGCCATCAGCGAGAGCTTGTTGCCGGCCTGCAGCGGGTAGAACAAAGGACACACGCCCGCCGGCAATTCAGCGAAAATCGGCGGCAACAGCTCGCGCAATTGCGCGAACAAATAAAGGTAGTTGCGGCGGCGGCGCTCGACGACGGCGGCGCAGTCTTGCGCGGCGATGACGGCCAGCGAAAAGTCGCTCATCGCCAAGCCAACGTGCGCCGGGTCGAAATGCTGTGTGCCGGTTGCCACCCGGTCTGCGCGCGAAGTCTGCAACGTGGCCTTGCCCAGCGCCAAAGCTGTCTGCCGCAGCTTGTGCCCAAGCACACCGCTGCGCATCTCAAAATTGAGCAGCAAAGAGACCGCCGTTTGAGAAACCAGCGAGGCGAGCGAAGGCGGCTGGCCGGCAGACAGCTTCGCAGTTTCAACGCCGCGCAAGATGACAGCCCCGCCATTTGGCGCGGGCACGGTCTTGTAGAGACAAAACACTGACGCGTCACCGAAAGAGCCGAGCGGCTGTTCGCCCTGGCGGGAAAGCAACGCCAGCGCGCAATCTTCGATCAGCCACAACTCCCGCTCATCACACAAGCGCCTCAATTCCACCACCGGCCCGGGGAAACCTACGTAATGAATCAGGTAGATGGCTTTAGTCTCCGGCCCGATCAAAGCGGCGACCTCGTCCACCTCCACGCGCATCCCGGCCCGCACCGGATAAAACTTCGGGCGCGCGCCCGCCGCGAGCAACGCTTCTAATTCCACGCCGTGACAATAGGCCGGGAAGAGCACCTCCTGCCCCTGCAATTCCAAATGCCGCACGATTTCATAAACGCCGTTGCGCGCAAAATAGAAGTAGCGCACGCCCGGCGCAGAGAACGGATAGGGCAGCACAGCACGCCGCGCGGCAGGCACGATCATATGCGGCCAGAGCGTCGGCATCGCCGTCGCAAAGATGCTCGCTGCGGCTTGGGGGCGGCGCCTTGGCTGTTGTATGTGCTCTACTGCTGTAACCATTTCTGTCGTTCTCCATCAATACTTTCAATTTGCATTGTCGGTTATAGGAATTAGCCACGGGGGAAGAGGGGAAGATGGGAAAGCCAAATTACCCAATGGCGGTATCCAATGACTTTGCACGGATTTCTCGCTCTTCCCCGTGTCCCCATCTCTCCCCGTGGTTTGTTCATTCTTGGGGCGCTTGCCGCCGGGACGGTGCTGGCTCTTACCTCAAATAATCCAAGTCATCAGGCGGCGAGGCGCAGGCGCGCCACAGCCTCGGAGTAGTGGCCGGAGATGCCGCGAGTTGATTCCTCGCACAAGCAAATCCGGCCCAGCGCGAGCAGATCGGCGCCGCGCCGGTTGATGTGCCGTTCAGTGGTGACGGCCACTTCGAAGCCCGCGCGTGCCAGCGCACTTTTGACCGCGTCATTGTATTTCCCGGTCGGGTAAGCGAAGTGTCGCATGCGCTGGCCAAGCTGCGTTTCGAGTGCTTGCTTGTTGCGCAGAATCTCGCGTTCAACGGTGGCTTCTGTTTCAAGCGTGAGGATTGCGTGATTGTCCGTATGCGCGCCGAAATCAATGCCGGCGCTCGCCATCTTCCGCATCATCTCCCAATCGAGTAGGTCGAACCCCTTGAGGTGCTCTTCCTGCTCATCCAAAAAATCCTTCAGGCAACGCAGCACGTTTTCACGTAGGGCCAGCGGTAGATGCACCAATTGATGGCTTAGCTGGAGTGGGTTGACCTCCGTACACAACGTGGCGGCTTGATCCAGGCTCATCCCCGCTTTGACCAGCGGCACGTGCAGGCTGAGCCCGCGCGCGCGCGCCTTCGACACAAAGCAGTAAAGCAGATCGTGATCCAGTGCCTGCCCGGTGCCGATGCCCGCCGTCGGCACGAAGACCGTGGCCGGCAAGCCCAATTCCCGCAAGACAGGAAAAGCTTGGTCGTAGACATCACGATAACCATCATCGAAAGTAATAACCGCGACCGCGCGCTGGGTGAGCCGCGCTCCGCGTAACACCTCGGAGGCCGCAGCCAGCGTCAAAACGTCGTAGTGTTCCCGGAGGATTTGCAGATGACGGCGGAAGGTCTCGGTCGAGATGACCAGACCGTTAATCGCCTCGCGCTCGGCTTGGGCAATGTCGGCCACGACGCGATGATAGCCGACGATCAAGACCTGCGCGGCGCGCGCGCCCGCTTGACTGAACGCCCACCGTTGCGGGGCAAGCATGCGCGAGAAAGGCGCTGCTGACGATTTAATCGTCCGTTTGCTGAATTTCAATAACTTGCTTGTCATGTCCATTTTTCCTCGGCTTTCTTCGGCTTAGCGTAGGGGCAGACCTGCGTGTCTGCCCCGGTAGTTAGGCGCACACTTCTTCGG